>CAMZIX010000096.1 GCA_947307375.1 uncultured Clostridia bacterium
GGCAGCTGCTCGTCCTCGATGCGCGCCTCCAGGCCGCTCAGCAGGAACAGGCCGAGGAGGAAGCCGAGGCCGACGCCCAGAGCGCTCAGCAGCACCGCGGCGAGGCTGTCGGCGGCGGTGAGCTGCAGGGCGGCCGCCAGCACCGCGCTGTTGAGCGCGATGACCGGGAAGAACACGCCGAGGCGCTTGCCCAGCAGCAGCTGCAGCAGATACACCAGCACGAGCACCACGGCAGCCGCGGCGAGGGTCAGCGCCCAGGCCGGGAGCAGGCCGCGCAGCAGCCACAGGATCAGCGAGGCGAGCACGCTCACTGCCGTGACGGACAGGCCGAGCGCCAGGATCTTCTCCCGCTTTGAGGAGAAGCCCAGCAGCGGCGTCAGGCCGAAATACGCGGACAGCGCGTAGTTGTTGACCAGGACGAAGCCCAGTACCAGAACGATCATTTCCTTCATGCTTCGGCCTCCTTATCTTCCGGCGCAAGGCCGACGGCGGCGCGGGTCAGCGCGCCCCCGACTTCCTCGCCGGGGAAGAGCCTGTTGACGACGGCCAGCAGGACGGCGAACAGGATCAGGCCGCCCGCGGGCTGGGCCAGCAGCGGGATGCGGATGTTTTTGAGCGCTGCGATCTCATGGCCGGCAAAGCTCGCCGAGCCGAAGAGCTCGCGCAGCACGGCGAGGACGAACACGAACACGGCGAAGCACAGCGCGCTGAGCACGGCGCGGCCGAGCGCAGGGCCGAGGTCTTCGTCAAAGGCCCGCTCCGCGGCGGAGAAGAGCAGCAGATCGACCGCGAGCACCGCCAGGTACACGCCCAGCATCGAGGCGGCAGAGGGCAGGATCGCCTGCAGCAGCAGCTGTGTCATCGAGGCAAAGCCCGCCACCGTCAGCACGGCGGCCGGGAGCTTCGCTTCCGCGGGGATCAGCCTGCGGATCAGACCCAGCAGCAGCGTGGAGAAGAAGGTGATCAGGATGACCGCGAGGGACATGCCGAGGGCAGCGGTCAGGCTGACGGAGCCCGCCAGAACAGGCGTTGCGCCCAGGAACAGGATCGTGACCGGATGCAGTTTCTTCATGTGCGCACCTCCTCAGTTCCCGGTGCCGAGGCGAAAGGCCTCGAACACGTCCCGCGTCGCGGTATCGACCGCTTCGCTGCTCATCGTGGCGCCGGTGATCAGCGCCTGTTCGCCGGTGTAGGCGTCCCCGGTGAGGCCGACAAAGCCCTCCTTGTAGGAAGCCTCGTCCAGCGTGTAGTTGCTGAAGTATTCGCTGTGCAGGATGAGTTCCTTGGCGCGCATCGTCACGATCGCGCCGTTCTCGTCCAGCACGTACCAGAGCTCCATGACCTCGTTGGCGTAGCCGTAGGGCCGCGCGGCGAAGGCGTAGAACGTCTCGTCCCCCGCCTGCACGGAATAGGCGCCGGTGACGGAATTGGCCAGGCCCTCGAGCTGCATCGGCTCCAGAACGGCGCCCTCGGGCAGGAGCTTGGCCAGCGCCTTCTGCTGCGCCTCGTGCGGGTCGTCGTTGACCGGGGCGGCGAGCTCGGCGACCGCGCCCAGCAGCGCGGGCTCGTCGACGCGATTGCCCTCGAGATCGAAGATCATCACGCCGCCGACAACGCTCGCCACGCCGAGCCGGGCGTTCTCGCCGTCCTGGATGAACCAGGCGGAGCCGCTGCCGTTGGCGGCCTTATAGCCCTTGGTCACGGCGCCGCTGCCCTCGAGCTCCTCGCCCTGGATGGCGCCGGCCTTGTTGACAAGGCCCGGATAGACGCTCGGGACCAGCTCGGCCAGCAGCTGCTCGGCGCTCTTCTGGCCGGCGGTGATCAGGCCGTTGTCGATCAGGGTGTTCATGCCGTCGGAGACGGCGCTGCGGATGGCGGAGGAGGAGAAGGTCACGCCCGCGACCAGCTCCACGCCGCCCAGGGCGGAATCCTGCCCGCTGAAGCTCGGGAGGAAGGCCTCGCCGAGATCCTTGTCGTCAGAATTCTGCACGAGCTGCAGATCGGCGATCTTTCCCTCGTAGTCGACCGTCAGCTTCAGCTCGATCGGGCCGTGGGAATAGCCCTCGCTGGTGCTGAGATCCAGGGTAAAGAGCTGCTTGGTGTCGTCCCGATAGACGCTCCTGACGGTATCGGCCGTGACGGCGAGCGCGGAGGCGGCGGGGTCGGCGGCGTCGTAGATCAGCACCGCGTCGCCCAGCAGCTTCTTCGCGTTGGCTTCGACGATCGGCGCGGTCAGGGCGTTCATGCCCCAGCTCGCGGCGAGCATCACGGCCAGGATCAGCACCAGGCAAAGGAGAGAACGAAGCGTATTGTTTTTCATCTCATTCACCTCCCAGCGGCTTTCTGCGCGTCCATTTCTCGAGCCAGGGCGCGAGGATGTTCATGCAGAGGATCGAGAAGGACACGCCCTCGGGATAGGCGCAGAAGAAGCGGATCACAAAGGTGATCAGGCCGCAGCCCAGCGCGAAGAGCAGCTTGCCCTCGAGGTTGATGGGCGTGGTGCTGTAGTCGGTGGCCATGAACACGGCGCCGAGCACCAGGCCGCCGGCGAGGATCTCGTATGTTGCCGTGACAAGGCTGCCGGTGGCGAACAGCGACAGCACGAAGACCGTGCCGACGAAGATCACCGGGATCTGCCAGCGGATCACGCGGCGCAGCAGCAGATAGGCGAAGCCCAGCAGCAGCGCGAGGATGCAGCCCTCGCCGATGGCGCCGCCGCGCAGGCCCAGGAACATGTCCAGCAGCGTGGGCAGCTGCGCGCCCTCGGTGCCGATCAGCTCCAGAGGCGTCGCGGAGGAGACCGCGTCGACCATCCGGGGCGCGGCGCCGCCGGCCACGGTGGAGCTGAAGGCCGCCAGCAGGAACACACGGGCGGTGATGGCGGGGTTGGCGAAGTTGCGCCCGATGCCGCCGAAGGCGCCCTTGACGAGCACGATGGCGAAGACGCTTCCCAGCACGCACTGCCAGACGGGCACGTTCACGCTCAGGTTCAGCGCGAGCAGCAGGCCGGTCACGACGGCGCTCAGGTCGCCGACGGTCTGCTCCCGGCGGGTGCAGAGGTTAAACAGGTACTCGGCCGCGACCGCGCTGACGACGCAGGCGAGGATGACCCACAGGGCGGGCAGGCCGTAGAGGATCAGGCCGGCGACCGTGGCGGGAAGCAGGGCGAGGATCACGTCCAGCATGATCCGGCGGCTGCTGTCCTTGCTGTGGATATGAGGGCCGGCGCCCATGACGGGTGTACTCATGCCTTACTTCCCTCCTTCCTTGTGCGCGCGCTCCCAGCTGCGGATGAAGCCGATCGCGGCGCTGTTGGTCGCGGCCAGCGGGCGGTGGGACGGGCAGACGTAGCTGCAGCAGCCGCACTCCATGCAGACCTTGACCTGCTCCTGCGTCAGGATGGCGGCGCGCTTTTCGTCGTCCTCCAGCTGCATCGCGCGATCGAAGGCCGTGGGGTTCAGGCTCAGCGGGCAGACCGCCACGCAGCGGCCGCAGTGGATGCAGGGCGAGGGCTCCGTCTTCGCGGCGTCCTTCTGATTCATGATGACGACGGCGTTGGTCGCCTTGAGGATGTGCGCGTCCAGCGACTCCTGGGTCTTGCCCATCATCGCGCCGCCGAAGAGGATCTTGCCGGGCTCTTCCTTCAGCCCGCCGCAGGCCTCCACGACGTCGCGCACGGAGACGCCGATCGGCACGATCAGGTTCTTCGGCTCTTTGACCGCCGAGCCGTCGACCGTGATGATGCGCTCGACCATCGGCATGCCGGTGACGAAGTACTCCGCCATCTTGATCAGCGAGGAGACGTTGATGATGATCACGCCGAGGCTCGCCAGACGCTCGCCCTTTTTGACCACCTTGCCGGTGGCGTTGTAGAGCAGCACCTGCTTGGCGCCCTGGGGATACACGCTGCTCAGCTCCATGACCTTGACGGCCGGATCGTTCGCAAAGCGCTCCTTCATCGCGGCGATGGCGTCCGGCTTGTTCTTCTCGATGCCGAGGATGAACTCCTCGCTGCCCAGAAACTCCTTCAGCAGCTCCACGCCCTTCTGGACCAGCTCGCCGCACTCCAGCATGGCGCGGTGGTCGCTGGTGATGAAGGGCTCGCACTCCGCGCCGTTGATGAGCACGGTCTTGATGTGCGTCTTCTGCGCGGCGGAGAGCTTGGACCACACGGGGTAGGCCGCGCCGCCGAGGCCGACCGTGCCGCTCAGGCGCACGGCCTGCAGGAACTCGTCCAGGTTCGTGGGATGCGGGATCGGCAGATCGGGGTATTTTTCCATTTTGCCGTCGCTCTCGATGCGGACGGCGATGGCCTTGTGCGCGCCTTGGGACCAGGGCTCGATGGCCGTGACCGTGCCGGAGACCGAGGCGTGGATGTCCGCGCTGCCGCGATCCTTTTCCTTGCCGATCAGCTGTCCGACCCGGACGTGATCGCCGACCTGCACGACGGGCTCGGCCGAGGTAGCCGAGTGCGAGTTCATCGGCGACAGCGGCAGAAGCACCTCTTTGGGTACCGGGATGCGCACGGCGGCACAGCCGGCCGTGCTTTTATAATGGGGTAATTTCAGGGTCGAAATCGTTCTCTTCAAACGTTCCCGCCTCCTTTACTTGATTTCCTCGATCCATGCGGCGAAGCCGGAGCTCGTGCGCTGCTCCCCGTCCGGGAAGATCCACAGCACGTCCACGCCCTCCAGGCTCTCCGCGAGCTGCAGGCCCTCGTCAAAGGGCATGCAGAACAGCGCCGTCGACAGGGCGTCGGCCAGGCCGCTGTCCCTTGTGATCACCGTCAGCGAATCGTAGTACGCCGCCGGGTACAGGGTGTCTTTGTCGATGATATGGTGGTATCTTGTGCCGTTTACCGTGAAATATCGCTCGTATACGCCGGAGGTCACGCAGGAGGTGTCGCTGATGCGGATGCGCAGGGCGTAATCCTCCGCCTCGCTGTCCGGGTTCCGGATGGCCGTGACCCAGCCGCTGCCGTCCGGCCGCGTGCCAATGCAGCGGATGTTGCCGCCGACGTTGAGCACATAGCCGCAGGCTCCCTCGCTCT
>CAMZIX010000097.1 GCA_947307375.1 uncultured Clostridia bacterium
GATGGACTCGATCAGGGCAGCGATTTTTTCACTCATTGTAATTTCCTCCATTAAAATCTTTGTGTACTGCGATCATTCCGCAGCTTCGGCAGCGGGGGCCTCGATGGAGCCGCCCTTCTGCTCCAGGATCTGACCGAGGCAGACGGCCAGGCCGGTGATGGGTGCGATCATGGTGCCCAGGACCTTCGCATACAGGGTATCCTTGCTCTGCAGCTCGGACATCTCGGCGATCTCCTTCTCACTGAGGACCTTGCCCTCCATGAAAGCGGCCTTGATGTTGAAGCGCTCGTTGAGCTTCTTGCTGTACTCGGTAAGGATACGGAAGGGAGCGATGGGATCATTCTCGGCGGTGGCCAGAGAGGTGGTGCCGTTGAGGACGTGATCAAGATCGCTCATCCACAGCTTGTCCAGAGCCTTTCTGGTCAGGGTGTTCTTGACGACCGTGTATTCCACGCCGTCCTGACGCAGCTTTGTGCGCAGCTCGGTGTCCTCGGCTACGGTGATGCCCTTGTAGTCGACCAGGACGCCGGCGCCCGCCTTCTTGATGCGCTCGGCCAGTGCTTCGACGATCGCCTGCTTTTCGCTAAGAACCTTTGCGTTCGGCATGTGTGTTTTTCACCTCCACACAGATGATTCACGCCCATAAAGAAAACCCTTCCGCCAAAAGACGAAAGGGCACAAAAACAATCAATTCCATAGAGATGTTGTTGATGTCCTCGGCAGGATTTACGGCTTTCGCCACCTGCTGTCTTTGGAGCGCTCAATTAATATATCCGATGGATCGCGGATTGTCAAGGCTTTTTTCATCGTTTCACAAAAAAGTCTGTTGACTTTTTTGTGAAACGAGAGGGATGCGGCCTGCTGCGCGCACTCGCTTGCGGGAGACGCTCGCACACTGGCAGGCCGAAAAGAGTTTTTCCCGAGGTACACGCCCCCGGGAAAAACGGATTCGACTTTTTCCCGCCTTGCGAGGCGGGAATCAGAGGGGATGTCCCCTCTGAACTCCTCTGATGGCTTACGAGTGGTTCTCGCCTTCGTTTTCTCCCGTTTTTTCGCGGATCAGGCGGACCAGCGCCGGAGAAGCCTGCAGCGCGCAGATCACGGCCGTCTGCACGGCCAGCATAACGAAGAACTGCGGCACGCGGGCGGCCAGCAGCGCCTTCAGACTGGTCCGCTCCATAAAGCGCGCAAAGTCCGCGCCGGCCAGCTCCGCGGGGGAAGAGCGGAAAAAGACCGCGATCATCAGGGTGTTGAGCACAAGCGTTACCAGAAAGCAGTTCGTCAGCGCGGCGAAAAAGGCGCGCAGCCAGCTTTTTTCGCGCCGGTAGAGAAAGAGCCCGAACAGGAGGCCCGTCAGCGCGGCCGTCAGCGTAAAGCCCGGAAAATAGGCGCCGGTCGGGAACAGCAGCGCCCCGATCAGATCGCCCAGCGCGGCTGTCAGCGCCGCCCAGGCCGGGCCGTACAGCATCGCGGACGCCGCCACGGCGGCAAAGCCCAGGCCGATCTTCATCAGCGGCGTGTTGATCGCCAGCACCCGGGTGAACACCACGTCCAGCGCGATCAGCAGCGCCGACACAGTCAGCTGCCGCAGCGTGATTTTCTGTTCAGACATAAAAAAGCCTCCTTTCCACGGTCGCGGAAAAGAGGTCGCCCATTCCGTGACAGCGGACGCGGGAATCCATCGCAGCACCTTCGTGCTTTCGTCCGGCGGCGACATCCCATCTGCCGGCACTTGACGCGGTTTCCCTACTCTGTCAATTTTCGTTCGCGCTCAATATATCACAGCGGCGCGCGCAATGCAAGAGCGCGGAAAACTTTTTCCCGCGATGAAAAAGCGAAGAGGGAAGCTGTCTTCTCTCTTCGCTTTCGCTTCAGTTCTGGGTCCGGTGGATCTCGGTAACGGCGCCGTCGCGATAAGCCTCCAGCAGGAGCCGCAGGTCGTCGATCCGCGCCTGAAGCTCGCGGCCGATGTCGGTCTCCCTGATCTTCTGCCGGGATTCCATGCGCTCGAAAACCGTCGTGGCCGAGGCGATGTCGTAGTTCTCGCGGATCGCCCGCTCGCGGCCGACAAAGGGCTGATGCGCCACGATGCGCAGCGTGCGCGAATTGTAGATCAGCGTATACCCGGCGATGCCGGAGGTGGACTGATAGGCCTTGCAGAAGCCGCCGTCGATGACGAGCAGCTTGCCGCCGCCCTTGATCGGGCTTTCGCCCTTCTTCGCCTTGACCGGGATGTGGCCGTTGATGATGTGGCAGTGCGGCCCCTCCAGCCCGAACTCATGCAGGATCCGGTCGCAGACCTCCGGGTCCTCGTAAAGCGTATAATAGGCGTTTTTCGGCTCGGTCCAGGCGCTCTCGTCCGCGATGAGACGGCGCTCGAAGGTCGTCATCCGGTCGCGGCCGAAGATCGGACTGTTGCGCCCGGCCCAGAGGAACCACAGCAGATCCATGCCCAGCTTGCGCTCGGGCGTGTTCGGCGGCGTGTAATAGGCCTGGCGGGCAGCGACGTCCAGATAGTCCAGAAAATCCTTGCCCCGGCGTTCTGTGCCGTCGAGCCGGAAGCTCATCATCTCGCCCGTCTCCGTCATCGGGATGCAGCCGTGCAGGAGGAGATTCCCGTTATAGGTCTTGTAAACGCTGCCCTTGGAATACAGGAAGCTCACGTGCCGCTGCAGCTTTTCGCTGCGGCGGAAGGAGGCGGTGAGGCGGTCGATGACCTCGCTCTCCTCCGGCGTCAGCGTATAGGGGTCGGCGGGATCGACGGTCGGGAAGTCCGTGTCCTCCAGCGGCCAGGTCACGCCGCGGATCGTGATGCACTTGTTCTCGTAATCGATCTTGTCCAGCAGCAGGCGGTCGTCCATGCCGTACTCGGGATGGCGCAGGATCTTCTGCCCCTCCAGCTTGAAGAGGATCACGGTGATGGCCTTGTGCATGCGCGCGGAAAGCAGCCGATCCTTCTCGGAGACGTGCATCGCGTCGTCCCCGGAGAGCTTGACGGCAAAGCGGGACACGTCGTGGTGCTTGTATACCTCGTTGGCAAAGACGGACAGCGGCCGCAGCGAGATGCCGTAGCCGGTCTCCACGACCTCGAGGTTGTTGTAGTGGATGGAGTTGGCCAGTACCGTGGCCACCAGCGTGCGGCTGCCGGAGGCGGCGCCCATCCAAAGCACGTCGTGGTTGCCCCATTGGATGTCCACGCTGTGGTGCTTCATCAGCGAGTCCATGATGATATCCGCGCGCGGACCGCGGTCGAAGATATCGCCCACGATGTGCAGCTGGTCCACCGCCGCCCATTTGATCAGCTCGCAGACCTCGATGATGAATTCCGGCGCCTGGCCGATCTCGATGATCGTGGCGATGATGTTCTCAAAATAGTCGCGCTTGTCCACCTCTTCGCCGTGGGTGTACAGCAGCTCCTCCAGGATATAGGCGTAACTCGCCGGAAGCGCCTTGCGCACCTTGGAGCGGGTGTAGCGCTCGGACACCAGGCGGCAGAGCATGATGAGCCGGTGCAGCGTTACGCGGTACCACTCGTCCATGTCCGCGATCTGCGGCCGGAGCAGCTCCATCTTCTCCTCCGGATAGTAAATCAGCGTGGCCAGCTGCTCGCGCTCCTCGCGGGAGATGCTGTTGGAAAAGAGCAGGTCGATGCGCTCCCGGATCACGCCGGAGCAGGAGTTCATCAGGTGCAGA
This sequence comes from uncultured Clostridia bacterium, assembly GCA_947307375.1. The sequence continues at coordinate 3,694 of CAMZIX010000097.1, forward strand.
AAGGCCTCGTATTCCCCGTGCACGTCGGAGATGAAGTGCTCGCAGCCCTTGGGCAGGTTCAGGATCGCCTGCAGATTGATGATCTCCGTGCCGGCGGCGCGCAGGTTCGGATACTGGCGGGAGAGCATTTTGAGATAATGCAGCTCCTCCGGGGTATAGCTTCGGTGCGTAGCCATGGCCAGTCCTCCCGTTCATTTTTGATCGTATATTTTATTGTATCACAGCGCGCCCGGTTTGAACAGAGGAGAATCTCCCGGATGTCGGCCCTGTATCAAATTTTCCGCCGTGGGAAATACTAAACCTCGATCACAGAAAAGCGAGGTGCGGGACATGCAGGGGAAGGTCGAGATCTGCGGCGTGAACACAGCGCAGCTGCCGGTACTCAAAAGCGCGGAGACGAGAACGCTGCTCGAACGGGCCCGCGCCGGCGACAAGGCCGCCCGGGAGCAGCTGATCGCCGGCAATCTGCGGCTCGTTCTGTCGGTGGTGCAGCGCTTCGCCGGGCGCGGCGAGAGCATGGACGATCTCTTCCAGGTCGGCGTGATCGGCCTGATCAAGGCCGTCGACGCCTTCGATCTCAAGCAGAACGTCCAGTTTTCCACCTACGGCGTTCCGATGATCGCCGGAGAGCTGCGGCGCTTTCTGCGCGACCACAGCGCGCTGCGCGTCAGCCGCTCGATGCGCGACACCGCCTATCGCGTGCTGCAGGCCAAGGAAAAACTGACTGCCCGCGACGGGCGGGAGCCGGGCGTAGAGCAGATCGCGCGGGAGCTGGGCATCCCCCGGCAGGAGGTCGTCTTCGCGATGGACGCGGTCTGCGAGCCGGTGAGCCTCTATGAGCCGGTGTTCAGCGACGGCGGAGAAAACGCGACCGTGATGGACCAGATCGGGGACCCCTGCAACACCGACGAACACTGGCTGGAGCAGATCGCCCTGGCCGACGCGATGCGCCGCCTCAGCCCGCGGGAAAAGCGGATCCTCGCCCTGCGCTTCTACGACGGGCGCACGCAGATGGAGGTCGCCCGCGAGGTAGGCATCTCGCAGGCCCAGGTCTCGCGCCTGGAGAAGAATGCGATCTCGCAGATCAAGAAGAATATGAGTTCGTAGTGCTTCGTGCTTAGAAAAAGGACCCGGAAACAGAGTTTCCGGGTCCTTTTCAATCATCAAACTCTTTGACCGCGGCGGTCGGGCCGGTCAGCAGCAGCTCGCTCACGCGGTCCCCCTCGCGCCGGAAGCGGACGGAAAGCTCGCCGCCAGGCATGTCGATCGTCAGCGAGTCGCCGGGGAGCCGCC
>CAMZIX010000098.1 GCA_947307375.1 uncultured Clostridia bacterium
ACCTTGAGGAGCTGACCGACGAGCAGACCCTGGTCGTCATGTCCGGCCACCCGCTGGGCCTGTTCCATTCCCATAAGCTCGCGCCGCGCGTGATCATCTCCAACGGCCTGATGGTCGGCAATTTCGACGACCAGGAGAACTTCAACCGCGCCGCCGCGCTCGGCGTCGCCAACTACGGCCAGATGACCGCCGGCGGCTGGATGTACATCGGGCCCCAGGGCATCGTCCACGGCACCTTCAACACCCTGCTGAACGCGGGCCGTCTGAAGCTCGGCATCTCCAACGACCAGAACCTCGCGGGCAAGCTCTTCATTTCCTCCGGTCTCGGCGGCATGAGCGGCGCGCAGGGCAAGGCCGCGGTCATTGTCGGCGCGGCCTCCATTATCGCGGAGGTGGACGAGTCCCGCATCACCACGCGCTTTGACCAGGGCTGGGTGACCCACCGCACCGACAGTCTCGACGAGGCGCTTCGCATCGCCCTCGAGCACAAAGAGGCCGGCAAGGGCTGCGCCGTCGCCTATCACGGCAACGTCGTCGATCTGCTGGAGTATCTGCTGGAAAAGGATATCCACGTCGATCTGATGAGCGACCAGACCTCCTGCCACGTGCCCTACGACGGCGGCTACTGCCCGCAGGGCCTGACCTTCGAGCAGCGCACCGAGATGCTGGACAAGGACCCCGAGGACTTCCGCAAGCTGGTGGACAAGTCCCTGCAGCACCACATCGAGCTCATCGAGAAGTTCCACGAGCGGGGCACCTATTTCTTCGACTACGGCAACAGCTTCCTGAAGGCCGTGTACGACACCGGCGTCAAGAGCATCTGCAAGAACGGCGAGAACGATCTGGACGGCTTCGTGTTCCCCTCCTACGTGGAGGACATCCTGGGGCCCCAGCTCTTCGACTTCGGCTACGGTCCCTTCCGCTGGTGCTGCCTCTCCCGCAAGCCCGAGGATCTCGACAAGACCGACGCAGCTGCAGCCGAGTACATCCGCACCCACAACCGCCGCTACCAGGACTACGACAACTACGTCTGGGTCCGCGACGCAAAGAAGAATAAACTCGTGGTCGGCACCCAGTGCCGCATCCTCTATCAGGACGCTATGGGCCGCCTGAACATCGCGCTGAAGTTCAATGAGATGGTCAGGAACGGTGAGATCGGGCCGGTCATCCTGGGCCGCGACCATCACGACACCGGCGGAACCGACGCGCCTTTCCGCGAGACTTCCAATATCAAGGACGGCTCCAACATCATGGCCGACATGGCCGTGCAGTGCTACGCAGGCAACGCCGCGCGCGGCATGAGCTACATCGCCCTGCACAACGGCGGCGGCACCGGCATCGGCCGCGCGATCAACGGCGGCTTCGGCATGGTGCTCGACGGCTCCGAGCGCGTGGACCGGATCCTGAAGATGGCGATGCCCTGGGATACGATGGTGGGCGTGGCGCGGCGCAGCTGGGCCCGCAACGAGCACGCGATGACCACCGCGGCCGAGTACAACAAGCTCGCCGAGGGCAGGGACCACATCACGATGCCCTACGTCGCGGATGACGCGGTCATCGAAGAAGCGATGAAAGAGATCATGAAATAAAAACCAATGCCTTCCCCGCGAGGGGAAGGCATTTCCAAAGAGAGGGAAAGACATGGAACGCCTGTTGATCCAAAACATCGGCCTGCTGGCCACGCCGGAGGGAAAGACCGCCCGCCGCGGCGAAGAGCAGGGGAGCGTCCGCTTCCTGAAAAACGCCTGGGTCCTCTGCGAGGCGGGGAAGATCGCCGCCGTCGGGCAGGGAGAAGCACCCAAAGCCGAACGCATCGTAGATGCGCATCAAAAACTCGTCACGCCAGGCCTCGTCGACGCGCACACGCACCTGATCTTCGGCGGCTGGCGGCAGAACGAGCTGGGACTGAAGCTCCACGGCGTGACGTACCTCGAGATCCTGGCCCGCGGCGGCGGCATCCTGTCCACCGTGCGCGCGACCCGCGCCGCGACCGAGGAGGAGCTTGCCGACAAGGCCCGCGCCGCGCTGGACGAGATGCTGCGCCTCGGCGTGACGACCGTCGAGGCCAAGAGCGGCTACGGCCTCGACCTCGAGACCGAGCTGCGGCAGCTGCGCGCGATCCGGCGGCTGAACGACGAAGGGCCGGTCGACCTGGCCGCGACCTTCCTCGGCGCGCACGCCGTGCCCGAAGAATTTCTCTGCGGCCGCGAGGGCTATATTCAGTTCCTCTGCGAAACAGTCATCCCCGCCGTTGCGCATGATAATCTGGCGGAATTCTGCGACGTGTTCTGCGAGACCGGCGTCTTCTCCGCCGAGGAATCCCGCCGCATCCTCGAGGCGGGCAAGAAGCATGGGCTGATCCCGAAGATCCACGCCGACGAGATCGACCCGATCGGCGGCTCCGAGCTGACCGAGACGGTCGGCGCGATCTCCGCCGAGCACCTGATCGTCTGTCCGCCGGCGGGGATCGAGGCGATGGCGCGCGCCGGCACGGTGGCCTGCTGCCTGCCCGCGACGAGCTTTTATCTCGGCTCCACCTTCGCCCCGGTGCGGGATATGATCCGCGCCGGCGTGCCGGTGGCCCTGGCCTCGGACTTCAATCCCGGCTCCTGCCCGAGCCTGAACCTGCAGTTCGTGATGAATCTCGGCTGCCTCAAATACCGCATGACGCCGGAGGAGGTGCTGACCGCCGTGACGCTCAACGCCGCCGCCGCGATCAACAGGGCCGACCGCATCGGCTCTCTGGAGCCCGGCAAGCAGGCCGACCTCGTGATCTGGGACGCGCCCGACCTCGACTACGTCTGCTACCGCCTCGGCTCGAACCTGGTGAGCCGGGTCGTCAAGAAAGGAGAACCGATCGAATGAAAACGCACCGTCTTCCCCGGCGCGCGCTCTGCTGCGTGCTCGCGCTGCTGATGCTGAGCGTCCTGCTGGCCGCCTGCGGCGCTCCGTCGAAGCCGAAGATCGAGGAAAACAAGGGTGAGCTCGCCGCGACCTATCCCTTTGTTGTTCACACCAAGTCCGCGACCTGGTATCTCGCGGCGGACGATATCGCCCTGCTGGGCGAGGACGCCTTCTACGAGGGCCTGTATCAGATCCTGGAAAACCAGGAGCAGGACTTTACCGACGCCCGCGAGGCGCTGAAGGGCTATATCGATCAAGACATCCCCCCGGTCGAGATCCGCACGGATTTCTGCAGCAAGGCCGGTATTTCCGGTATCGCAGGCGCGTATTATCATCCGCAGCGGAATTTTATCAAGGTGTTTGACAACTGGGACACGGCGAAGACCACGCTGCTTCACGAATACGTCCACTATCTGACCCTGCACTGCGCGCAGCAGCCGGCGACGATCGGCTTTTACGCGGAGGGCGTCGCCAACTACATTTCGGCGATCGTCTGCAAAAACCGTATGGCCCGAAGCGTGAATTTCGGCCGCAGCGAGCAGGAGCTCGCGATCCTGAAAGCCGGCGGCGCCTGGGACGAGAGCGAGGGCTGCCTCGATCTGCCGAAGTACTTTTTCGGCACGGCGCAGGTTTTCGCCATGGGCGGCATGAACGGGATGGAATACTACAGCGTGTCCGATATCATGGAGCCGCGGACCGAGCCGCCGGCGGAGCCGCTGATCTGGCACGTCTCCCATGCCGAGGCGGCCTCCCTCATGGCCTGGCTGGTCGAGACCTGCGGCCGGGATACGGTCCTGCAGAACCTGAGCACCCCGCCGGAGGACTTTGAAGCCGTCTACGGCCTGCCGTTTACCGAGGCCTATCAAAAATGGATGGCCTGGAATACGCAGAAATGCGCCGAGCTCGGCCTGAACTTCGACGACATCGGCTGAACGAGGGGAGATGTCCTTGGACGGCTCGCGAAAAAGCCTCCCTTGCCTAAAGGGAGGGGGACCGCGCCTGCGCGGTGGAGGGATTCAAGATTATCGCAGGAATCCCCCAGTCCGGCCGCTGCGCGTCCAGACAGCCCCCTTTAGGCAAGGGGGCCAGCAGAAACGACCCGCCCGGGGTTTCCCGGGCGGGTCGTTTGTTCTAAAAACTGAAAAGCAAAAACTCTACTCAAAGTCCGGGACGAGCTCTTCGGCGATGTCCAGCAGCTCGCCGCTGCGGACCATCGCCTCGATCGCGCGGATGTCCGGCCAGATCTCGCGGTCGGTCTCGTAGAAGGGGATCTTCTCGCGCACATGGCGGAAGATCGCCTCGTGCACCGGGGACAGGCCCTCGCCGTGCGTGCCGACGCGGCGGCGGATATCGACGGCCTGGCAGGCCGTCAGCAGCTCGAAGGCCAGCACGGACAGCGTGTTTTCCAGGATCGTCCGCGCCTTGCGCGCCGCGGTCGTGCCCATCGAGACGAAGTCCTCCTGGTTGGCGGAGGAGGGGATCGAGTCGACCGAGGCCGGGTGCGCCAGCACCTTGTTCTCGCTGACCATCGAGGCCGCGGAGTACTGCACGATCATAAAGCCGCTGTTCAGGCCGCCCTCGGTGGTCAGAAACGGCGTCAGGCCGTTGGAGAGCGCGGCGTTGACCATGCGCTCGGTGCGGCGCTCGGAAATGCTCGCCAGCTCCGCCTCTGCGATGCCGAGGTAGTCAAAGGGCAGGGCCATCGGCTCGCCGTGGAAGTTGCCGCCGGAGAGCACGGCCTCGTCCTCGAGGAAGAGCAGGGGATTGTCGGTCACGGCGTTGAGCTCGATCTCGACGCGGGACTTGATGAAGTCCAGCGCGTCGCGCACCGCGCCGTGCACCTGGGGGATGCAGCGCAGCGCGTAGGCGTCCTGCACGCGGTCGCCCTGGCTGTTGCGCAGGATCTCGCAGTCCTCGGTCAGCAGGCGCAGGTTCTGCGCCACGAGGATCTGCCCCGGCTGGCCGCGCACCAGGTGCAGCCGCGCCTGGAAGGCGTTGAGCTGCCCGGCGAGCGCCGTCAGCGTCAGGGAGGAGATCAGGTCGGCCAGCCGCGCGGCGCGGATC
>CAMZIX010000099.1 GCA_947307375.1 uncultured Clostridia bacterium
CGACTGGCGGCTCGAGGGCTGCCGCCTCTACGTGACGCTCGAGCCCTGCCCGATGTGCGCCGGGGCGATCATCAACGCCCGCGTCCCCGCGGTCTTCTACGGCGCGCGGGAGGCGCAGAGCGGCGCCTGCGGCAGCGTGATCGACCTGTTTTTCGAGCGCTTCGGCCACCAGCCGGCGGTCTCCGCCGGACTCTGCGGCGAGGCCTGCGCCGGACTGCTGAAAGACTTTTTTCAAAACAAAAGAAGAGGCCCCCTTTCGCAAAAGGGGGCTGTCGGCGAAGCCGACTGAGGGTTCCTCCGTCAAGCGGGCAGAGAAACCCTCCGTCACGGCATCCGCCGTGCCGCCTCCCTTCTGCGGAAGGGAGGCGTTTTTATTTCGCCTCGACGAAGCGCAGGAGCACCTTGAACAGGTCGCCGTCCACGGCGAGGTCCAGCTCGATGCCCTGGAGCTTGGCAAGGCTCGCCGCAATGGCGAGGCCGAGACCGCTGCCCTCGGTGCTGCGGGCGCTGTCCCCGCGCACGAAGCGCTCGGTCAGCTCCTCAGCACGGATGTTCAACGCCTGCGCCGAGATATTGCGGAAACTCAGCACCGCCGTTCCCTGCTCCCGAGCCAGATCGAGATAGACCCGCGTGCCGGGCAGGGCGTATTTGAGGATGTTCGACATCAGGTTGTCCAGGATGCGCCAGAGGTGGCGCGGATCGGCCCATACGTACACGGGCTCCTCCGGCTTCGTCACGCGCAGCTCGAGCTGCTTTTCCGTCAGGCGCTCGCCGTATTCCCCGGCGGTCTGATCCAGCAGCACGCCGAGCTCCAGCTTCTCCGGCGCGACCGGGAGGTTGCCCGTCGAGGCCTTCGAGGCCTCCACCAGATCGTCCGTCAGCTTCTTCAGCCGCGCACTCTGGCGCTGCAGCACCTCGATATATTCCTCCGCCTTTTCGTTGTCCAGCTCCTCGCGCGAAAGGAGGTCGACGTAGTTGATGATGGAGGTCAGCGGGGTCTTGATGTCGTGGGAGACGTTGGTGATGAGCTCGGTGCGGAGCCGCTCGGACTTCATGCGCTCATCCACCGCGCGGCTGAGCCCGTCGCGGATGTGATTCAGATCCTTCGCGTGATCTTCAAGCGCGCCGAACAGATATTCATCGTCAATGACCACGTTTTCCTCGCCCTGTGCGATGGCCTTCGCGCCCTTGCGAAGGCGCTGGAACGCGAGCGCGAGATAGAGGATCACGGCGGCGATGAACAGCGCCTTGACGACAAGGCCGAGCACAAGCATATCCCCGTCGCGGCGCCATTGCAGCGTCCAGACCAAATCAAGGAAAAGCAGGACCAGGAAGGGCGGGATCCATTTCCACACCAGCGGCAGGCCTCGCAGCAGCTTGCCGAGAGCGCGGAAGGCGGCCTTGATCCACTTCCAGCACCAGCGCAGGACGCGCCAGATCAGACAGGAATCGAGGAAGCTGCCGAGCTTGAGGCGCACGGCGGCGCTCATCAGCCACAGCAGCGCCAGCAGGCCCGCGGCCAGCAGGCAGGCCGCCGTGACCGTAAGGCTCGCCACCAGATAATTCCCGCTGAAGGTCGCGTCGATCGCGGTATAACAGCCGATCATGCCCGCCAGGCAGCCGGCCAGCAGCAGGTCGTTGGGGATCTTCTCCACAAAGCCCGCCTTCACCTCGCCGCTCGCGTCATGGTGCCCGGCGGCGGCCATCAGGAACACGAACAGCAGCACCGCCAGGAGGAAGGAAACGACGGAGACCACGATCAGCTCATAGCTCAAGGGGAAAAGCTGCTGATAGGCGCGCAGTTCCGCATTCATAGAGACGCTCTCACTGTCTGCCATCCAATAAAGACGCATCCAGCAAACTCTCGTCCCCTCGGGGGCAGACAGCTCATCTTGCTTCTCGTTCACTGGCCGGGGCGCGGGCGTGATCTCGGGCAGATCGGCCTCGACGACCAGCCCTTCCTCAGGCGTGTAATCCCACTCTAGCCTATGCATATCAGTCAGCGGCTGGTTCTCGTCGGTAAAATACATCCCGCCGTTGTACGTTTCCACCAGCTGGATCAGCGTGTGCTCCGGCTGTTCGTCTTTGCCGAGATTGCCTGCGAGCACGGCGTCGTTCTCATCCCGCAGCTCGAAGCGAATGTTTCTGTCATAGCAGGCGCGGACCGGCATCGCGCGCATACGGCCCAACAGTTCAAAGCACATCTGATTCAGCTCGTTGTCGATCAACTGCGTACGGACGCTCTCGGCGCTGCTGCCGCGGTATGCGCCCATGCCGTCCAGCCAGCTGATGCCGGCGATCGAGCCGCAGAGGACGAGACAGCTCGCCGCCAGCAGGATGATCGCAATGATCTTCGCCGCCAGACTTCCTTTCAGTTTGTTCATGTTCATCCCTCGCTTCTGAAACCGGAACTAATTTTCCATCTTATATCCCTGACCCCAGACGGCCTTGATCCAGCGCGGCTGGGCGGGCGTGATCTCGAGCTTCTCGCGCAGGTGGCGGATGTGCACGGCCACGGTGCTCTCGGCGCCGTAGGGCTCCTCGTTCCAGACGCGGCGGTAGAGCTCGCTGGGTGAGAAGACCTCGCCCGGGTGCTGCATCAGGAACTTCAGGATGTCGTACTCCCGCGGCGTGAGGGAGACCGGCTCGCCGTCGCGCGTGACGGTCTTCTTTTTGTCGTCGATCTCGATGCCGCCGAGCTTCATCGTGTCCTCCTGCGCCGCCCCGCCGCCGAGCTGCAGATAGCGCCGCAGCTGCGAGCGCACGCGGGCGATCAGCTCCACTGGGTTGAAGGGCTTGGTGACGTAGTCGTCCGCGCCGAGGTTGAGGCCGAGCACCTTGTCGGTGTCCTCGCTCTTGGCCGTCAGCAGGATGACCGGGACATTGCTCTCCTGCCGGATCTTCGCCAGCGCGGAGATGCCGTCCATCTCGGGCATCATCACGTCCAGCAGCACGAGCTGCACGTCCCGCTCGCGAAGTAGCTGCAGCGCCTCGCGCCCGTTGCAGGCGGGCACGGTGGCATAGCCCTCGGCCTGCAGGTAGATCGTCAGCGCCGAGACGATATCCTTTTCGTCATCGCAGATGAGAATCGTTTGCATTCCTCTTCACCTCGTCTGTATTGTATCGGAAAAAGTTTTAAGTTCCAAGTCCGGAAGCGATTAAAAAATGTTTAAGAAAAGAAAAACGTGCGCCGACAGGATCGGCGCACGTTGTTGTTTTTGATCTTACTGCGCGTTCTTCGCCAGCTCGCAGAGCGTGGTGAAAGCGGCGGGATCGTGGATGGCGGTCTCGGACAGCATCTTGCGGTTCATGTCGACGCCGGCCAGCTTCAGGCCGTGCATGAAGGTGGAGTAGTTCATGCCGTTGCTCTTGCAGCCCGCGCTGATGCGGGTGATCCACAGCTGACGGAAATCTCTCTTCTTCTGCTTGCGGCCGACGTAAGCGTAGCGGCCGGACTTCATCAGCTGCTCGTTGGCCATCTTATAATGACGGGACTTGTTGCCCCAGTAACCCTTCGCCAGGCCAAGCACCTTGCTTCTGTGCTTGCGGGTCATCATTGCGCCTTTAACTCTTGCCATTTATTTGTTCCTCCTATACTCAGCTCAGCCCTTATTTGTAAGGGATCATTTTCTTGATCGCGGCCACGTTGGTATCGTCGGCATAGGTACCGGAACGCAGGCGGCGGCAGCGCTTGGTGTCCTTCTTGGTGAGGATATGGCTCTTGTACGCATGGGCGCGCTTGACCTTGCCGGTCTTGGTGAGATTGAATCTCTTTTTTGCACCGCTGTGGGTCTTCAGTTTGGGCATGACGTTTTCTCCTTCCGTACTGTCACAGGAACTCCTGTCGTTTCCTTAGTTATTGGTTTCCTCGGCCTGGGGCGCAGGCTTCGGCGCTTTGGGCTTGGCGGGCTTTTTCGGCGGGGTGACGGGCTTCGGCGAGAGGAAGATGGACATATTGCGCCCCTCCAGCTTCGGCGCCTTGTCGAGATTGGCGATCTCGGCGCACTTCTCCGCAAAATCGCGCAGCAGATCCTCGCCGATGTCGGTGTGAGCCATCTCTCTGCCGCGGAACCGCACGGACACCTTCACACGGTCGCCGTCGCCCAGGAACTTCTGGGCGTTCTTCAGCTTCGTGTTGAAGTCGTTCGTGTCGATGCCGGGAGACATGCGGATCTCCTTGACCTCGATGATACGCTGGTTTTTCTTGGCTTCCTTTTCCTTTTTGGTCTGCTCGAAGCGGTACTTGCCATAGTCCATCACGCGGCAGACGGGCGGATTGGAGCCCGGCGCGATCTTGACCAGGTCGAGGTCGTGCTCAATGGCGATCTTGAGAGCTTCCTCTGCGGACATGATGCCCAGCTGATCGCCCTCGACGCCGATCAGGCGCACTTCCTTATCGGTGATCTCTTCGTTGATCTGATGAGCCAAGTTTGCGATTGTCAAACACCTCCGAAAAAGTCGCGGTACGCAAAATAAAGCGCGGATGCACAGCATCCGCGCGTAAAAACACCGTTGATCCCACCGAAGTGGGCAATGCTTTTATTGACCGCAGCTGGCCAGATGCCGCCGGGTGAGGACGGGGATGCCGTACCTTCTTTGTTTTAAGCCCTGTCAATATAACAGACTGATTCCCGCTTGTCAAGCCTCTTTTTCAAGTTTATGCGGATTTTTCGCGCTTAGTACTCAGTAGTTCTCGTTCGGGGCGCCTTCGGCCTTTTCGAGCTCCATCGCGAGCTTCACGATGCGGCTGGTGCCGAGGCGGTCCGCGCCGAGGGCGATCATGTCCTCCGCATCCTGCAGGGAGGAAATGCCGCCGGCGGCCTTGACCTTGACCTCGGGCGCGACGTTGGCGCGCAGCAGGGCCACGTCCTCGCGGGTGGCGCCGCCCTTGGAGAAGCCGGTGGAGGTCTTGATATACTCGCAGCCGCAG
>CAMZIX010000100.1 GCA_947307375.1 uncultured Clostridia bacterium
GGAAGGTTTTGACCTTCTCCTGGTCGTAGCAGAGGCGGCCCATGCGGTAGTAGCCGAGCTCGACGAAGTTGACGTAGCCCATTTTCTTCGCCATGCGGTCGCGGACCTTGACGAGCTGATCGAAGATCTCGTCCAGCTCGGCCTTGTGCGCCTCGAGGCCGCGGCCGAGCACCTCATAGCACTCCCTGCGGGTGGCGCGGTCGGCGTCCTTGGCGTACTTCATCAGGGAGGAGCGCGGCATCGTCTCGCCGCGGAAGGTGAATTCCATCGCGCTCATCAGGTCGGAGTAGCGGCGCACGAGCTTGTTCTCCTCGACCATGTCCTCGATGATCGCCTCAGACATGGATTTGCGCGATACCTCCATCGACCGGAAGAGAACGGGAGACAAAGCCCGCTCCAGCTCGGCGCGGAAGGGGGAATCCAGCAGCGCGGAGGCGTAGCGGATCTGGTAATTGCCGGCGGCGGGGCCGATCTCGTCGTAATAGTCGTTTTCGGCCACGTAGAACTCGTCCACGGTGTTGATCGTGTAGCGCATGCTGGCCAGCGCGGCGTTGGTGGAGAATTCCAGCACCATTTTCAGATAATCCTCGCGGGCCTTCAGGATCTCCTCGACGGACTTCGCGTTTTGGATGCGGGGGATCACGTCCTCGGCGACGGCGGCGACCTCCTCGATCGTGACGCGGCGATAGGGCAGTTCGGAAACCTTCATGATCTTTTTCCTTTCTGTTATGGCGCGTTCGGGCCAAATTTCTGCATTTACTATACAGGAGAATCTAAATTTTTTCAATCCTTATATGCAAAGCGCAAATTCTGTGGTATATTGAGAAATACCGAAAAAACAAAGACGAGGAGAGCTGGCATGGATCAGATCAATCGCGAGCTTCTGGACTTTATCGAGAAGAGCCCCACCGCCTGGCACGCGGCGGACAACGCCGTGAAAATGCTGGAGGAGGCGGGCTACCGCCGGCTCCCGGAGGAGCGGGACTGGGCGCTGCGCGCGCCCGGGAAATACTACGTCGTGCGCAGCGGCTCCGCCGTGATCGCGCTGAACCTGCCGGAGAAGGCGGACGGCTTCCTCATCATGGCCGCCCACGACGACTCCCCCTGCTTCCGCGTCAAAGCGGTCGGCGAGGAAAAGACGCTCGGGCTCTACAGCCGGCTGGCTGTGGAGCGCTACGGAGGGATGCTCTGCAGCACGTGGATGGACAAACCCCTGTCCGTTGCGGGCCGCGTGGCCGTGCGCACGGAGGACGGCGTCGAGATGCGCCTGGCAAATATCGACCGCGACCTGCTGATGATCCCCAACCTTGCCATCCATATGGACCGTTCGGCCAACGAGGGCAAGAACTTCAACGCCAACGTCGATATGATCCCGCTCCTCGGCGGCGCCGACGGCAAGACCGGGCTCAAGGCTCTGCTCGCCGAGGCGCTGGGCGTCAGGGAGGAGGACATCATCGGCCACGAGCTGAACCTCTATCCACGCACGCCCGGCACGGTCTGGGGCGCCGGGAACGAGTTTATCGCCGCGCCGCGGCTGGATGATCTGCAGTGCGCCTATGGCTGCCTGAAGGGCTTCCTGCAGGCCGAAAAGCCGAAAAAAGCCACCGTGCTCTGCATCTTCGACAACGAAGAGGTGGGCAGCGGCACCCGGCAGGGCGCGGGCGCGAGCTTCCTGGAGGACGTGCTGTTCCGCGTCTGGGCGGCCCTCGGCCGCGGGGAAGCGCAGTTCCGCGCGGCCCTGGCCAACAGCTTTATGGTCTCGGCGGACAACGCCCACGCCGTCCATCCCAACCACCCCGAATTTGCCGACCGCAATGAGCGCCCCGTGATGAACGGCGGCATTGTCATCAAGTACAGCGCCTCGATGAGCTACACGACCGACGGCTTCTCCGCCGCCGTGTTTTCTGAGCTCTGCCGCCGGGCGGAGGTCCCGGTGCAGACCTATTCCAACCGCCCGGACCTGCGCGGCGGCAGCACGCTGGGCCATATCAGCCTGGCGCACGTGTCGGTGCCGACGCTGGATATCGGCCTGGCGCAGCTGGCGATGCATTCGAGCTATGAGACCGCCGGCGCGAAGGACACCGAATACCTCGTGCGTGCGGCCCGCGCCTTCTACGAGAGCGATTACCGCGTGAACGGAGAGAGGATTTCTCTCAAATAAGGGGAAACGATCATGAAAAGCAAGAAGATCCTGTGCGCGGTGCTGGCGCTGCTGATGCTGCTGGCCCTGTCCGCCTGCGGGGAAAACATGTCTTATAAGGTGCGCAGCGTGGTCACGCTGGTGGAGCAGGAATACTCCCTGGCCTTCCGCAACGGCGATCCGCTGCGGGACTACGTCGTGGCCGCGATCGAGGAGCTCAACGCCGAGGGCCGCGTGGACGAGCTCAGCCGCAAGTGGTTTGGCCGGAGCACCGTCGATTTCGGCAAGAAAGCCGACGCGCTGGCCGCGCTGGAGCCGCCCGCGCCGCACGTCCTGCTGCTGGGCGTGGATATCAACTCCTTCCCGATGGCCTATATGCAGGACGGCAACTACTGGGGCTTTGACGTGGAGCTGGCCAGCTTTGTCTGCGACAAGCTGGGCTGGACGCTGCAGGTGCTCTCCATCGACAAGGAGAACGTCTATGTTGAGCTCTATTCCGGCAACATCGACGTGGCCTGGGGCGGCGTCGCGCTGAATCAGAAGGAGCTGGACGCCGGCCAGTACACGCAGTACGGGCCCTATATCGAAAACGACATCGTCGTCGTCACCCGCGACGGCTCGCGCGTGTCCAACGCGAGCGGCCTGAAAGGCCGGACGATGGCCATGCCCACCACGCCGGAGGCCACCGCCGCGCTGGAGACCCAGCCGAAGCTGATGGAAAAGCTGGGGCAGATCAGCCGCATGCCCGGCGGCACGACCGACTGCTTCGCCGCGCTCTACCGCGGCGACTGCGACGCCGTGCTGACCGATACCACCGCCGTGCTGTACTACAACTCGCACTGAACGCGCGTTTTCAAAAGCGGGCAATCTTGGAGATTCCTGAGATTGCCCGCTTTTTTGTTGACCGAACGGCGCTTTGGTGATACAATATCATGACTTATTATCTGCATGGAGACCGTTTCGATGTTTATTGCCGATCAGTGGAAAGATTTTGAGCTGCTGGACTGCTCCCGCGGGGAAAAGCTGGAGCGCTGGGGCAGCTTCTATCTCGTGCGCCCCGATCCGCAGGCGATCTGGGACACGCCGCGGAAAAACCCGCACTGGAACGACCGCGACGCGCGTTACCAGCGCAGCGAAACGGGCGGCGGCAGCTGGGACCGGGGAAAGCTCCCCGAGAGCTGGAAGATCCGCTACGGCGAGCTGACGTTCCACGTCAAGCCGATGAATTTCAAGCACACCGGGCTTTTCCCGGAGCAGGCGGCCAACTGGGACTGGGCGATGAAAAAGATCCGCGCGGCCGGACGGCCGATCCGGGTGCTGAACCTCTTCGGTTACACCGGCGCGGCCACCGTGGCCTGCGCGAAGGCCGGCGCGGAGGTCTGCCATGTGGACGCGGCCAAGGGCATGGTGGCCTGGGGCAAGGACAACGCCGCCGCCTCCGGCTTGAAGGACGCGCCGATCCGCTGGATCGTGGACGACTGCGCCAAGTTCGTCGAGCGGGAGATCCGCCGCGGCAAGCGCTACGACGCGATCATCATGGACCCGCCCTCCTACGGGCGCGGCCCGGGCGGCGAGGTATGGAAGCTGGAGACCAATCTCTGGCCCTTCGTGTCGCTCTGTGCGGGCGTGCTGAGCGAGGAGCCGCTGTTCGTGCTCATCAACTCCTACACGACCGGGCTCTCCGCCTCGGTGCTGAGCTATGTGAGCGAGAGTATTTTCACGAAAAAATACGGCGGCCGCTCCGACAGCCAGGAGCTCGGCCTGCCTGTGACCGACACCGGCCTGGTGCTCCCCTGCGGGGCGAGCTGCCGGTGGGAAAGATGATTTCCGCCGCCGGTGGCAATAGATCCATGATAGAAGGCTTGTTATGACTGTCATTGAATTCGAACAAGTGCATTTTCACTATCCCGGCGAGGAAAAGGAGATCCTGCACGGGATCGACCTGAAGATCGAGTCCGGCAGCTTTGTGGCCGTGCTGGGACACAACGGCTCCGGCAAGTCAACGCTGGCCAAGCACATGAACGCTATTTTGATCCCGACAGAGGGCCGCGTGCTGGTACACGGCATCGACACCTCCTGCGAAGACCGGATTCTGGACGTGCGGCGCAAAGTCGGCATGGTGTTCCAGAACCCGGACAACCAGATCGTCGCCAATGTCGTCGAGGACGACGTGGCCTTCGCGCCGGAGAACCTCGGCGTTCCGCCGGAGGAGATCCGGCAGCGCGTGGACACGGCGCTCAGGCAGGTCGGGATGTATGAATTCCGCCAGCATGCGCCGCACCTGTTGTCCGGCGGACAGAAGCAGCGCGTAGCAATCGCGGGCGTTATCGCCATGCAGCCGGACATCATCGTGCTCGACGAGCCGACCGCCATGCTCGACCCACAGGGTCGGCAGGAGGTCATCAGCACCGTCACCCGCCTCTGCCGCGAAAACGGCATGACCGTGGTGCTGATCACACATCATATGGATGAGTGTGTCGGCGCCGACCGCCTGGTCGTCATGTCCGAGGGCCGGATCGCGGCCGACGGCAGCCCGGCCGAGGTCTTTTCGCAGGTCGAGCTGATGGAGCGCGAGGGCCTCGCCGTGCCGGAGACGACCCGGCTGCTCTACGATCTGCGCGGCGAGGGCCTCGATCTGCCGCTCGACGCGCTGGACACCGATGCCTGCGCCGACGCGATCGTCGGCTGCCTGAAGCATTAATCTTCCTTATTTGGAGTCAAGCCATGTCTGAACTTCGTGTCGAGGCCCTGACGCATGTCTACAG
>CAMZIX010000101.1 GCA_947307375.1 uncultured Clostridia bacterium
GCGCACGAGGAGATCGACCTGAAGAACCCGAAGACCAACATCGGCAACCCCGGCTTCTCCTACGAGGAGCGCGGCAAGTTCACCGAGCTTTTGGCGGCCGGCTTCACCGACAGCTTCCGCTATCTCTACCCGGACCGGACCGACGCCTACTCCTGGTGGAGCTACCGCGCCGCGGCGCGTGAGCGCAACGTCGGCTGGCGCATCGACTATTTCGTCGTCTCCGACCGGCTGCGCGAGCATATCAAGGACGCCTACATCCTCCCCGAGGTGCTGGGCTCCGACCACTGCCCCGTGGGGCTGGATCTGACATGGTGAGGATCGGTACGGTCGAGCTTGCCGGCCGCGTCGTGCTCGCGCCGATGGCGGGCGTGACGGACTTCGCCTTCCGCCGCCTCTGCCGCGAACAGGGCGCCGCGCTGACGACCAGCGAGATGATCAGCGCGAAGGCGCTGGTCTATCACGACGAAAAGACAAAAACCCTGCTTTACGCGCCGCCGGACGAGCGGCCCTATGCCGTGCAGATCTTCGGCCACGAGCCGGAGGTCATGGCCGAGGGTGCCTGTCTCGCGCTGGAGCTCAGCGGCGCGGATATCCTGGACATCAACATGGGCTGCCCGGTCGGAAAGATCGTCAAAAGCGGCGACGGCTCGGCGCTGATGCGCGACCCGGAGCTGGCCGGGCGGATCGTCGAAGCTGTCGTTCACGCGGTGGACAGGCCCGTAACCGTGAAATTCCGCAAGGGCTGGGACGGCGGCAGCGTCAACGCGGTGGACTTTGCCCGCACGATGGAGCGGGCGGGCGCGGCGGCGATCACCGTGCACGGACGCACGCGCGCGCAGATGTATGCCGGACGGGCCGACTGGGATATCATCCGCGAGGTCAAGGCGGCGGTCGGCATCCCCGTGACCGCCAACGGCGATATCTTCACCGCGCAGGACGCGGCGCATATCCTGCGCTACACCGGCTGTGACCTGGCGATGATCGGGCGCGGCTGCTTCGGCGATCCCTGGCTCTTCCGCCGGGCCGACGCCGTGATCCGCGGCGAGGAAGAGCCTCCTCTGCCGCCCCTGGCCGAGCGCATGGACGCCGCCTTCGGGCAGATCGTGGCGCTGGCCGAGCTGCGCGGGGAGCGCGCCGCCTGTCTGGAGGCGCGGCACCAGCTGCCCTGGTATCTGCACGGCGTGCCGCACAGCAGCATCTATCGGCAGATGCTGGTGCGCGCGGAAAGCCTGGAAGAAATCAGAAAGATCCTTCGGGATGTGAAGCGAGACCTGGCATAAGGAGGCGATCCGATGACGCCGGAACATGAAAAGCACTGTATCGAGCGCGTGCTCCAGGGCGACGCCAACTCCTTTGAGCATCTGGTGCACGCCTATGAAAAGAACGTATATAACCTGGCGCTGCGCAGCCTCGGCAATCCGCAGGACGCCGAGGACGTCACGCAGGAGGCCTTTCTGAAGGCCTATCGCTCCCTCTCCTCCTTCCGGGGGGACAGCAAGTTTTCTGTCTGGCTCTACCGGATCGTGTCCAACCTCTGCCTCGATCTGCTCCGCGCGAAGCAGCGCAGGCCCGTGCAGTCGCTGACGGTGGAAAACGACGAGGGCGAGGTCGACGAGCTGGAGATCTCCGACGAGCATTTTTCCCCCGAAAAGCTGCTCGACCGCAAGCTGACGCGGGAATCGGTCCAGCGCGGGCTTGCCTCCTTGCCGGACGATTCCCGGCAGATCCTCCTGCTGCGCGAGCTGCAGGGCATGAGCTACGAGGAGATCGGCGACACGCTCGGTCTGGAGCCCGGCACGGTCAAATCCCGCATTTTCCGCGCCCGGAAAAAACTCTGCGCGTTTTTGCTGCAGGACGGGAACCTTCCCGATTCGATTGCGTCAAAGTACTCGGGAGGAGGTGATACGCCATGAAGAGCTGCGAACCGTATCAGGAGCTGATCAGCCGCATGCTTGACGATGATCTGAGCAAGGAAGAGCGCCGTGCTCTGGGCGATCATGTCAAGGTCTGTCCGGACTGCGCAGCGGTATACGTGGCGTTTCGTTCCCTGTCGGAGCACCTGGGCGCCGACCTGGTAGAGGTCCCCGCGTCCGTCCATGAAAATATCATGGCCGAGGTCCGGCGCGACGGCATCCGCCGTCGGAACCGTGCCCAGCGCTCTCATCGCGGCTGGCACACGGTGCTGACCCTGGCCGCCTGCCTGGTCCTGGTCGTGGCCGCGTCTCTCAGCCTGCCGAAGATCGTCGGGCGTATGGGAGCCTCTCAAGCCGCACCCGCGCCCGCGGAAGCGCCGCAGCTTTTCCAGGCCGGGGAGCCGGCCGCCGCTCCCCAGCCGGACGAAAAGAGCGCACAGGGCAGTTTCAGTCTCGGCAACTCGCTGGGAAGTACAGACTCCGTCGCAGAAGAAGCGCCCGCGGAGGAAGCAGTCGAATTTGCGGCAGAGCCGCGCACTCCCCGGTATGACGAGGAAGGCGCCCTGATCCTCGATGACGAGCAGAGCGCAGCGCTGCTGGACAGCCTGAGCGGCGAAGCCCTGGCCCTCGATGGCCAGCCGGAGCAGGAGATCCATGTGCTCCTTCAGAAGGACGGAGATTCCAAACCGCTGACCATTCTGATCAGGCAGGAAGAGGCGGTCTATGTCCGCGCAGGCGGCGACCTGACCTGCAGAATCGATATGAGCCGCGAGGAGCTGCTTGCGCTGCTGGGTCTGGACGAAAACAGCAAATAAAAAATCCCTTGAATCGTCTGTTAAAATATGTTATAGTATCAATATGATAATTTTTTAACTGACGACACAGGGAGAGATTGATTTTGAAGCGAGTTAAAGTATCCAACAATGTGATCCGCCGCATGCCGCGCTACCTGCGCAAGCTGGATGAGCTGACGGCGGCGGGCGTCACCCGCATCTCCTCCTTCGATCTCGGGCAGCAGCTGGGACTCACCCCCTCGCAGATCCGTCAGGATTTCAGCTGCTTCGGTGAATTCGGCCAGCAGGGCTACGGCTACAATGTCTCCGCGCTGCGCGAGCAGGTGGCTGCCATCCTCGGCATGGACCGCGGTTTTCGCGCGATCCTGATCGGCGTCGGCAATATCGGCCGCGCGCTGATGGACAACTTCTGCTTCAGTGAATGGGGCTTCCACCTGATCAGCGCCTTTGAGATCAATCCGGCTCTGATCGGCACGGAGCTGAGCGGCGTTCCGATCCGCAGCATGGACGAGCTGGAGAGCTTTCTGGCCGAAAACAAGGTCGACGTCGCTGTTCTCTCCGTTCCCAAGGAAGCAGCGCTCAGCGTGACCCAGCGCCTTACAGCCTGCGGCATCGGCGCGATCTGGAACTTCACCAACGTCGAGCTGACCGACCCCAATAGCAGCATCCTGGTTGAAAACGTACATTTTTCGGACAGCCTCCTCTCTCTGAGTTACTTCGTCTCAGAGCGAAAAGACGAAGAGGCTGCCCGGGCTGCGCGGGCGGAAAAGCTCGCCGCGGCGGAAAAGTAAGACAGAATTATGCCGATAAAAGCTTCCGTACGGAAGCTTTTATCTTTCCCGAGGAGGATTTTGATGGCTGATACCATTGCCGCGCTGGCTACCGGTGCGATCGTCTCCGCGATCGGCATCCTGCGCCTGTCCGGGCCGGACAGCATCGCGATCGCCGACCGGCTCTTCACGCCTGACGACGGCCAGCCGGTGTCTGAACATGAAAGCAAGACGCTCGTTTACGGCGCTCTGCACGATGAGGACGGCGCTTTGCTGGACCTCTGCCTCTGCACACACAGCCGCGCCCCGCGCAGCTATACCGGCGAGGACACCGTGGAATTCCAGTGTCACGGCTCCCCCGTCGTGCTCCGCGAGGCGCTCGAGGCCTGCTTTGCGCTCGGCGCGCGGCAGGCCGGGCCCGGCGAATTCACGAAACGCGCCTTCCTCAACGGCTGCATGGATCTGACCGCCGCCGAGGCTGTGGCCGATCTGATCGAGGCCGAAAGCGCGGAGAGCGCGCGCAACGCCGCCGGTCAGCTCTCCGGCGCGATCAGCGCGCGCATCGAAGCGGTCTACCGCAGTCTGGAGGACGTCAGCGCGCATTATCACGCGGTGCTTGACTATCCGGATGAGGACATCGAGGACTTCCGCCTGTCGGCCTACCGCGATACCTTCCATGACGCGCGCCTAAGCCTGCAGCGCCTGCTGGACAGCTACGGGCGCGGCCGTCTGATGAACGCCGGACTTCCCACGGCGATCATCGGCCGTCCGAACGTGGGGAAAAGCTCGCTGCTGAACGCACTGCTGGGCTATGAGCGCGCCATCGTCACCGATATTCCCGGTACCACGCGCGACACGATCGAGGAAAAGCTCCGGATCGGCGGGCTGACGCTGCGGCTGATCGACACCGCCGGTCTCCGTGAGTCCGGAGATCTGGCGGAGCGGCTCGGCGTCGAGCGCAGCCGCCGCGCCATGGAGGACGCGGAGCTGGTGCTCGCGGTCATCGACGGGAGCGAAGCGCTGTCCGACGAAGACCGGGACATCCTGCGCCGCGCCGAACTGGCGCCTCACGCGATCGCGATCCTCTCCAAGACCGACCTCCCGCAGCAGATCACGAAGCTGGACACCTCCCTGCCGCAGCTGACGCTCAGCGCGGTGACCGGAGAGGGTCTCGACGAGCTGGAGCGTACGATCGAGAAGCTCTATCCTCTGCCGCAGGTCCCCGCGGGCGAGATCCTGACCAATGCCCGCCAGGCCGACGCGATCCGCCGTGCGCTCGCCGCGCTGGACAGCGCGCAGCAGGCCATGTTCGAGGGACTGACCCCGGATATCGTGCTGACCGAGACCGAGGGCGCGATGCAGGCGCTGGGCGAGCTGACCGGCCGCAGCGTGCGCGAGGACGTGAC
>CAMZIX010000102.1 GCA_947307375.1 uncultured Clostridia bacterium
AGCAGAAAGTAGTCCATCGGCTGGAAGCGCAGCGCGACGGCCGTCATCGGCCGCATCAGCAGCGCCAGCACGAGAAAGCCGAACAGGCTGCCGATGAAGGAATACACGACCGCGTACAGCAGCGCCTGATAGGCCTCGCCGCGCCGCGCCATCGGGTAGCCGTCGAGCGTGGTGACGACGCTCGAAGGCGCGCCGGGGATATTCAGCAGAATGGCGGACAGCGCGCCGGAGAAAACGCCCACGACGTAGACGCCCATGATGGCCGCCAGCGCGTCGCCGGTGCTCCAGGTATAAGTGAGGGAGACGAGCAGCGCCGTCGCCATCGAGACGGAGAGGCCCGGGATGGCGCCGACGAAAAGCCCGGCCACCGCGCCCGCGAAGCAGAGCAGAAGGAAGCGCGGGCTGCTCAAGAAAGGAAGCATTCCCTGTAAAAAGCCCATGACTCCCCTCCTACGGCAGACGCAGGCCCAGGCCGAGCGCGAAGACCGCGTACAGGAGCAGCGGCGTCAGCACGGCGACGGCCACGATCATCCACCAGCGGCGCTCGCCCAGCAGCCCGATCAGCGCCGCCAAAAACAGCGCCGTGGCCGGGAGGAAGCCGATCAGCCCCAGCAGGATGAGATAGGCGGCGCTCAGCAGCACGAGGATGGCCGGATTGCCGAGCTCGGAGACGGGCTTCGCCTCGGCGGGGACGCCGCTGCGCAGCTCGCGGCGGCCTTCGCGGATCAGCGCGGCGGACAGCGGCAGCGCCAGCAGCGCCAGCAGCAGCGGGAACAGCCAGGGAGACAGGATCCAGGCGGTCTGTACCCTGGCCTTCAAAAAGCCGTACAGGCTAAATACGCCGAGCGCCAGCGCCAGCAGGAGCACGGCCAGGCCGTCCTGCAGCGTTTTGTTTTTCAGCGATCCGCGCATGATCTGTCTCCTTTCTGAAGAAAAGGCAAAAGGGGTCCGGGGCCTTCGTCCCGGACCCCTGTGTTGTTCCTGCGGCTCAGCGGGCGATGCCGAACTGCTCGGGGCTGTATACGGCGGCGCCCGCGTCGTAGATCAGCCAGCTGACCGTGGATTCCCAGTCGGCGTAAAAGGCCCTGATCTCCTCGACGCTGCGGTATTTCTCATAGAGCTTGTCGATGCTGTTGTTCTCCATATAGGAGACGAACTTCGGATCCCGGAAGGCCTCCTCGCAGCCGGCGCGCAGCATGGCCTGCACGTCCTCCGGCACGCCCTCGGCCACCAGCAGGCTCAGCGGCGTGTACGGGATGGAGAGCAGCTCCTCGCTGCCTGCCATCAGCTCGCTGAGCGCGGGGACTTCCGGATACTGCGCCATCCGATCGACGGCGCAGACCGCGAGGAGCCTCAGCTCCCCGGCGGCGATATAGTTGGCGACGGAGGAATAGTTGGCGTTGGTGAAGACCACCTGCCCGCCCATGACGGCGACGATGCCGTCCGAGCCGGAGGAATAGGCCGTCAGTGCGGGATAGTAGCCGTAGCGGTTCATGATCAGCGCCTGCACATGGCCGGAGCCGCCGGGGCCGGTATAGGCCATCTGGATGCTGTTGGGCCTGGCCTCGATGGCGTCCAGCAGCTCTTCGATGCTCTGATAAGGCGAATCCTTGGCGACGACGATGACCTTCGGGTCGTTGGCAACGGCACAGATCGGGCTGAAATCGGCATAGCTCATGTCGCTGATGCCCATGACCCGCTGGGTGCCGAGGCTGTCCGCCGCGAAGAGCAGCACCGAGCCGTCCTTCGGGGCTTCCAGCGCGGCCCGGCAGCCGAGGGAGCCCGAGGCGCCGGGCTGATTCTCCACCACGATCTTCACGTCCAGCGCCTTGCCCAGGGCCTCGGCCAGCTCGCGGCCGACCAGGTCGGTGGTGCCGCCCGCGCCGTAAGGGACGATCATCGTAACGGTCTGGAAGGGATAACCGCTGTCCGCGGGCTTCCCCGCCGTGCCGCAGGCGGCCAGCGCCGGCAGCAGGCAGGCAAAAAGCAGCAGAGCGACGATCTTTTTCATAGCTTACTCCTGTTTACAGTTCATTCAGATCGAGGATGACTTCCAGCATCATGTTCGCGCCGAAGGAGAGCGGATCGGAAGGGGCCGGAAGCCGCAGGACGCGGGCAAAGCCCGCTTTCCTCGCCGTTTCGGCCGCGCGGTCCATATGGTAGTCGCTGCTGATCAGCACCACCGGCTGCGCGGGGTCGAGCATCCTTGCCGTGTTGCTGAAGTTCTCCTTCGTGGTCTCCGCCTGATCCTCCAGCAAAAGGCTCTTTCTCGGTACGCCGCGCTCCAGCAGCAGATCGCGCATCACCGCAGCTTCGGTGCGGCCGTCCGGCCCGGCGTTGCCGCCGGTCAGGATCAGGGTAGCGTCCGGGTTTTCCTCCAGCCAGGCCTGCGCGGCGTCCAGCCGGTACAGCAGGTCCCGCGTCGGTTTCCCGTTCTGCAGCGCCATGCCGAGCACGATCGCGTGCTCCGCGGGCTGCGCCGTCCGGATCAGGCTGCCGACCGCGACCCGGCCGCAGAAAAAGAGGATCACCGCCGTTCCCAGCAGGGTCGCGCCGCGCAGGGCCCGACCGGCCCATTGGAGGAGCCCGCCCCCGCGCGCTGTGAACAGGCCGAAGCGGAGGTCCAGCGCGAAGAGCAGCAGGACGGCGCAGAGGACGAGCTCATAGCGGAAGACCTTGGCGTAGTCCGCCTTCAGAACGACGGAGGCGATCCGCTGCCGCATGATGATCACGACGTCCGCGGTCAGCAGAACGGTCAGCGTGAGCAGGATATCGCCGAGGATCCTGCGGGGCAGGCTGATCCGATTTCTTTCGTTCATATGCATTGCATCTTTCTTTTTTGCTGTTTTCCCGAATACTCAGCGGTAATAGGCGAGCGTCAGGAGCACGTAGCTCAGGATCATGCCGCCGAAGATCAGCCCCTGCTTGAGCCGATGCTTCGTCAGCAGGCCGACGAACTCGCGCACCGCGGCGTTCGGCCAGAAATACCATCTGGTTTTCGCGCCCATGCCGACCGCGCGCATTTTAACGCGGCGGGCGTACAGGCCGCTGCGGAACACATGATAGTTCGTCGTGGCGAAGGCGACCTTCCCTTCGGGATCGATCGCCCAGATCTTTTCCTTGGAAAACTTCATATTTTCCAAGGTGTTGGTGGATCGGTCCTCCTCGATGATCCGCTCGGCCGGAACGCCCTGCTCGATCATATACCGCTTCATCGAAGCGCTCTCCGGGATCGGCTCGTCCGGCCCCTGTCCGCCGGAGGTGATGAAGATCAGGTCCTTGCCGGTCTGCGCCTTCTGCTTCTCGGCAAAGTCCAGCGCCAGGTCGATCCTCCCCCGCAGCAGCGGCGAGGGCGTGCCGTCCTTTCGGATGCCGCAGCCGAGGATGATCAAAAAATCCTTGTCCGGCTCTGGCACATAGGCGGCGGCAATGCTGTCGGCCACGATCGCGCCGATCAGCATGCATTCAAAGTACAGATAAACCGCGGCGAAGAGGTTGCCGAACAGATCATGGATCATGACCTCCCTCTGGCTGCCGCTGGTATAATAGTCATAACGGAACAGAAAAATCTCCCCTGCCAGCAGCAGAAAAGACAGGATGATCCCCAATACGTTGACAAGCCTCCGCCCCTCGTGACGGATCAGTGAGATGTTGGACACGCACAGCGCAACGGAGAAGCAGAGGATGAAGGGGAAGGAAAAAAACATGTAGGTCTTGGCCGAGTTCAGCAGCGTGGCAAGGATCTCATTGGTCTGATAGACCTCCGGCTCGCGGATCAGCCGCACGGTGATGACGATCTGGATCGCCAGCACCGCCAGCAGGAACAGCGAGAAGCCCATGTAATAGATCGTATTGTAGGAATAAGGATTGTACTGGATCTGCTTGAAAAAGGCCGCGATCAGCTGGATCAGCGCCGCCAGGATGAAGGAGCTGATCAGAATGCTGATGACGGCGGCGTGCTTTTCCGCATCTTTACGGGCAAGCAGGAACACGATCACGCCGACAAAGACCGCCTGGGCCAGCAGATTCCACAGCTTCGGCTTTTTGTTTCTTGTGTCAAACTTCACTTTGACAACTCCCGTCAGATCCGGATCATCAGCACGTTGAGTCCGAGGATGTTCTGGTACTGCACGTCCTGCGCGATCCTGAACACCATGCGGATGCCGATGTTTTTGGCGATGTCTGCGCTGTCGGTGATCTTCGCCCGCTCGCCCGGATGGAAGGGGACGCAATCGTCCTTGATGCGAAGGATCACCGTGCCTTCCTTATGCACCACGCGCACGTCCACGGAATGGCTCTTTTTGTCCTTGGTAAAGCCGTGCTCCACGATGTTCCCCGCCATTTCCTCCATCGAGAGGCCGGCGAGATAGGCGCGCCGCGCGTCGACGCCGCGCGACAGGCAGAAGCTCTGCACCCGCTCGGACACGCAGACGACGTCTTCCAAATTGCGGATGCTCAGATCCAGGCGCTCGTTCTCCGGCACGCCGAAGTCGTCGGGGATGACCATGAGCTCCTCCATGTTACGCGGAAAACGCTTCTTCCTGATCCAGGCGTAGCCGATGATCACCAGGGTCGTGACCGTGCCGTTGAGGATGTTGGCCACATAGACGCTGTTGATGCCGAGCCAGCGGATCAGCAGAGCGGTGAAGCCGGCCACGCAGACCACACCGTCAAGCAGCGCGAGCAGATGCACCAGGCCCTGCTTGCCCGAGGTCTGTCCGTAGCAGGTGAAGTGCATGCAGATGATGCTCAGCGGCATGCACAGCGGCAGGAT
>CAMZIX010000103.1 GCA_947307375.1 uncultured Clostridia bacterium
CGCTCGGCGCCGAAGGCCTCGCCGTACATGACAAGAGTCTTGACGATCTTGGCCATGATCTCGCCCTGCTCGCCCTGGAGCATGGCCTCCTGTTCGGGGGTGAGGATCATAGAGCACGCACTTCCTTTCTGTAAAATTGCTTCGTTTATCCGCTTAACACCACTTTAAACCGTTGAAGCGGAATTGTCAAAGGAAAGCTGTCCCGGACGGTGGTTTTTTTGCCCCCGGGGCTTGACGGTCCCGCGCGCGGGCGCGTAAACTGGACCTGAGAAAAAACACTGTACAAAAAGAGGGGATTCACCATGGCCGACACCTTGTATTATGAGATCCTGCAGGCGGACCTGCCCGGCGATCTGCGCGTCCGGGAGCTGGTCCACGGCGTTTCCTGGACGGCTGCGGTGCTCAGCGACGGCAGCGTCGGCGTCGCGATGCACACCTTCGGCGAGACCGTGCCGCGGATGTTCGACAGTCTGGTCAGCCTGACTCTGCGGGAGGCCGGACAGGCTCTGCTCTCCTGGAACATGGAGGAGGCCAGCGAGGCCCTCGCCGCGGTCAACGCCTTCTACAACCGCCCCGACTGCGGCTTCGTCGCCCACGACGTCAAAACGCTGGACGGCTTCGATCTGCGCGGCCGGACGGTGGGCATGGTAGGAAAGATGATCGGCCACAGCAACATGACGGCGGAGGATTTCGCCTGCACCAAACAGTTTTACGTCATGGACCGGGAGGAGAAGCCAGGCGCGCTGCCCGACAGCGCCAGCGAGTTCTATCTGCCGCGCTGCGACCTGGTCATCATCACCGGCAGCGCCGCCATCAACAAGACCATGCCCCGTCTGCTGGAGCTGAGCCGGAACGCGCAGGTGATCCTGGCCGGACCGAGCGTGAGCTGCCATCCGGCGCTGCTGCGGCTGGGGATCGACCGCCTCCACGGGCGCGTGATCACGCAGCCGGAGGCCATGCTCCGGGCCATCGTGGAAAAACGCTGCTCCGTCAATCCCTATTCCGAGACCTACCATGTGGACGAAAGGTAAAACGCGGACTCCCTCTTGACAAAGAGAACGGAAAAGAGTATTCTCTAAATATGAACATATGAGCGATTGTTCATATAAAGGCCGCAGGCGTATGCCGCGGCCTTTTCGGAGAGGTGATCCCATGAACAAAAAACAAAAAAAGATGCTCTGGCGCATCCTGATCGCGGCGGCGCTGATGATCGCGCTGCATTTCGCGGGGAAGGCCTTCGGGGACGCCGTTCGCGAGCCGGCCTGGTTCATCCTGTACCTGATCCCGTATCTGACGGTGGGCTATGACATCCTGCTCAAGGCGGGGAAGGGCATCAAAAACAGGCAGGTCTTTGACGAAAACTTCCTGATGGCCGTGGCGACGATCGGCGCGATCGCCATTGCGCTGATCAACAGGAGCGGGGATTACACCGAGGCCATCGCGGTCATGCTCTTCTATCAGGTGGGTGAGCTGTTCCAGAGCTACGCCGTCGGCAAGAGCAGGAAGAACATCAGCGCGCTGATGGACATCCGCCCGGACTACGCCAATGTGGAAGCGGACGGCGAGCTTACGCAGGTCGATCCCGACGAGGTCGGGATCGGCACCGTGATCACCGTCAAGCCCGGCGAAAAGATCCCCATCGACGGCGTGGTGGTCGAGGGCGTCAGTACGCTCGACACCTCCGCCCTCACCGGCGAGAGCATCCCGCGCGAGGTGCGGCCTGACGACGAGGTCATCAGCGGCTGCATCAACCTCGACGGGCTTCTGCGCCTGCGCACGACCAGGGAATTCGGAGAATCCACGGTTTCGAAGATCCTCGACATGGTGGAGAACGCGACCTCGAAGAAGTCGCGCTCCGAGGCCTTTATTTCGCGCTTTGCGCGGATCTATACGCCGGCGGTCTGCGCCTGCGCGCTGGCGCTGGCGGTCCTGCCGCCGCTGTTTTTCCTTCTGCGGGGCCAGGCGCCCGGCTGGGGCGACTGGATCTACCGCGCGCTGACCTTCCTCGTGATCTCCTGTCCCTGCGCGCTGGTGATCTCGATCCCGCTGAGCTTCTTCGCAGGCATCGGCGGCGCGAGCCGCGAGGGCGTGCTGGTCAAGGGCTCGAACTACCTTGAGGCGCTGTCCAAGGCGCAGACGGTCGCTTTTGACAAGACCGGCACGATGACCAAGGGCGTTTTTGAGGTCAGCGGCATCCACCACAGCAGCATGGACAACGAGGAGCTGCTGGAGCTCGCCGCCCACGCGGAGATCTACTCCACGCACCCGATCGCCAGAAGCATTCAGAAAGCATATCTCGAGGGCGGCCCGGAGCGCAGGCTGGACAAAGCGCGCGTTTCCGAGGTCAGGGAGATCGGCGGCAACGGCATCGTGGCCGAGGTCGACGGGAAACAGGTCGCCGCGGGCAACACCAGGCTGATGGACAGCCTGGGCGTGGAATACATCGACTGCCATCATGTCGGCACGATCGTCCACGTGGCGGTGGACGGCGCCTACGCGGGGCATCTGCTGATTTCCGACGTCATCAAGCCCACGGCGAAGGAGGCGATCCGCGCCCTGCGTGCCGCGGGCGTCACGAAGACCGTGATGCTCACCGGCGACGCGAGAAAGGTGGGCGAAGCCGTCGCCGAGGAGATCGGCATCGACGAAGTGCGCGCCGAGCTCCTGCCCGGCGACAAGGTCGCGGCGGTCGAGGAGCTGCTGGCGAAGAAGCCGGAGCGCTCGGTGCTGGCCTTCGTGGGCGACGGCATCAACGACGCGCCGGTGCTGACGCGCGCCGACCTCGGCATCGCGATGGGCGCGCTCGGCTCGGACGCCGCGATCGAGGCGGCGGACGTCGTGCTGATGGACGACGACCCGAAGAAGATCTCGCTCGCGATCCGCATCGCGAAAAAGTGCATGCGCATCGTCTACGAAAACATCTGGTTCGCCATCGGCGTGAAGCTGATCTGCCTCGTGCTCGGCGCGCTGGGCATGGCGAACATGTGGCTGGCGATCTTCGCGGACGTGGGCGTGATGGTGCTCGCGGTCCTGAACGCGATCCGCGCGCTGTTCACCAGAGAGCTGCGCTGAGCGGCAGCACGGCGCGCGGTTGACAGGCTCCGGCGCCTTGGGTATAATATCCATCAAGATTGGTTCAGGGCGGGTGTGGCGAATGATGATCAAACACATCGAATACGACGAGGCGCTGCGGGACTACATGGCGAAAAAGGGCAAGAGCGCCATCGCCGTTCAGGTAGCCTCCAGCGAGCACTCCGACCTTGAGGTCACCGAGCTCTATGTTCACCTTGTCAGTGAAACGATGGCCGAGCATCTCAAGGAAAAGAAGCGCTTCCGCGCGATCAGGGGCGAGCTGGGCGAGGTGCTGCTGCCGCCCTACAAGCTGGAGTACGACGAGACGATCCGCTTCAGCCTGAAAAAGTTCTGGATCTTTCATTCGATCAAGCAGACAGGCATCCGCCTGTAAGCGGAGGAGGAATTTATGCTCGTTCCCGTATTGTTGTTTCTCGCCGGCTTCGTGCTGCTGATCAAGGGCGGCGACTGGTTCGTGGACGGCGCGGTCGGCATCGCGCACCGCTTTCATCTGTCGGAGCTGCTGATCGGCGCGACGGTGGTCTCCATCGGCACCACCCTGCCCGAGGTGATGGTCTCCTCGCAGGCGGCGCTGCTCGGCAACAGCGGCATTTCCTACGGCAACGCCATCGGCTCGGTCATCTGCAACACGGCGCTGATCTCGGCGCTGACGGTCGCCATCCGTCCGACGAGCGTCGACCGGAAATCCCTCCGCCTGCCGGTGGCGGCCTTCTTTCTCGCCGCGGCCCTGTATGCGGGCTTCGCCTACACGACCGGGCGCTTCAACCGCTGGAACGGCGTGCTGTTCCTCTGCCTCTTCGCCGCCTATATCGTCCTCACGATCCGCCAGATGAAAAAACACCCGGAGGAGGCCGGAGCCGGGGAGGAAGCGGAGCCGGTCAAGGAACGGCCTCTGTGGCTGGAGCTGCTGATGCTGGTCGTCGGCGCTGCGGCGATCGCCGTCGGCGCCAGATTCCTGGTCGACAACGGCACCCTGATCGCGGCCGCGCTGGGCGTGCCCGATTCGGTCATCGGCCTGACGATGGTTGCGCTCGGCACCTCGCTGCCGGAGCTCGTCACCGCCGTCACGGCGCTGGTGAAGAAGCGCAGCGCGCTCTCGCTCGGCAATATCATCGGCGCCAATCTCTTCAACATCGTCCTCGTGTCCGGCACGGCGATCACGATCCGCCCCTTTGCGATCCCGGCGGAAAAGACCCTGGCCGGGATGAACGCCTCGCTGCTGGTGGATCTGCCGGTGATGCTGGTCGTCATGGCGCTGCTCTGCCTTCCCACGCTGAAGGAGGGCAAGCTCAGGCGCTGGCAGGGGATCACGCTGCTGTGCCTCTACACGGCCTTCACCGTGTTCCAGTTCGCGCTGTAATCAAAACGAATAAAAAGACTTCTCTCCGGCCGGAGAGAAGTCTTTTTTTGTAAATTTATGCTTGATAAGAAGGCAATTTTCCATTATAATAAACAATGGCGTGAGCCAAATATCTGACTGCCTGTGCGGCTCTCCAAACACTCAGCCGTACAGAGTATGTGTAAGGAGGAAAAAAACAAGCCCAGGCTCGGGCTGCGGCAGCGTTGGAGACCTGTCGCAAAGCGGTGCGGCCCATAGCGGCCGGCTGCGAGGGCGTTCCTTGCGGAGGCAGAACGTCCGGAGTCAACGGTATGGCGACTGTTCAGCTGAAAAACA
>CAMZIX010000104.1 GCA_947307375.1 uncultured Clostridia bacterium
CGAGACGCTCGCGCTGCTGCGCGAGCTGGGCTTTGCGGCGGCGGGGATCGACCTCGCGCCGCGCTCGCCGCTGGTGCGGCAGGGGGATCTGCTGCACACCGGCCTTCCCGACGGCGGCTTCGACGCGGTGCTGAGCCAGTGCGCCTTTTTCGTCTCCGGAGACCAGCCCGCCGCGCTCCGCGAGGCGCGCCGCCTGCTGAAGCCGGGCGGGAAGCTGCTGCTGTCGGACGTTTTCTTTGAGGACCCCGCGGCGATGCTCCGGCGCGCGGGCTTTTCCGTCCTCCGCGCCGAGGACCTGACGCCGCAGTGGCGGGAATACTGTCTGGAGGCCCTGTGGCGGGACGAAGCGCCCTGCTGCGAGCTCCCGCGGGGAAAGAGCAGCTACTGGCTGCTGATCGGAAGAAAGGAAGGATAAGGATGGATCTGTTCGAGCGCGTGATGGAGCTGAGCCGCTACGGCTATTTCTGCAGCCAGATCCTGGCGATCCTGATGCTGGACACGCTGGGCGAGGAAAACCCCGGCCTCGTCAAGGCCATGGGCGGCCTCAACGGCGGCGTGGGCTATTCCCAGGGCTGCTGCGGCTGCATGACCGGCGGCACCTGCCTGCTCTCTTATTTCACCGGCAAGGGCGAGGACACCGGCTTCGACGATCCGCAGCACAAGCCGGCGCTGGCCGAGTTCACGCAGTGGTTCGAGGAGGAGATGACCGCCGAGTACGGCGGGATCGACTGCCGCGACATCACGAAGGGCAATCCCGCCAAGCGCGTGGAATACTGCCCGCAGATCATTGCGGCCACCTTTGAAAAGTGCATGGAGATCCTGCAGGAGAGGGATCTGCTGTGACGGCGCTGCCGCGCTCCCGCCTGGACGCCCTGATCGCGGAGCAGGAGGGCCTGGACAGGATCGACCGGGAAACGATCGAGGCGATCCAGCTGAAAAAGCTGAATCGCCTTTTGGCGCGTGAAAAGGCCCGCGGCGGCTTTTACCGCGAGCTGCCGGAGCGGATCCTCTCCCTGGAGCGCCTGGCGGACCTCCCCTTCACGACGGAGGAGGATCTGGCGCGGCACGCGCCTTCGCTGCTGCTCTGCTCGCAGGCGCAGATCCAGCGCGTGCTGTCCGACGCGACCTCCGGCACGACGGGCGCGGCCAAGCGCGTCTTTTACACTGAGGGCGACCTGGAAAACACGGTCCGCCTCTACATGGCCGGGCTGGGCGAGCTCATTTTCCCCGGCAGCGTCACGCTGATCTGCTTTCCCTTCTCCGGCCCCTTCGGCCTGGGCGAGCTGATCGCGGAGGCGATCGCGCGCCTCGGCGCGCGGCCGCTCAAGGCCGGACCCTTCCTCTCCTGCGGCGACTACGCCGCGCTGCTGGAGCGGGAAAAGCCCGATACCTTCGTGGGCATGCCCGTGCAGCTGCTGAGCCTGCTGCGCTTCAGCGGCCGGGGCAGCCTCCGCCGCGCGCTCGTCAGCGGGGACGCCTGCCCGGCGAGCGTGATCGCGGGCTGCGAAGCGCTTCTCGGTTCGCGCCTTTTCCCGCACTACGGCTCGCGGGAGATGGGCATGGCCGGCGCGATCTGCTGCCCGGCGCACGAGGGCATGCACCTGCGGGAAAACCACATCATCGCCGAGATCGTGGATGAGCAGGGTCGTCCGCTTCCACGCGGGGAACGGGGCGAGCTCGTGATCACGACGGTCGGCATGGAGGCCATGCCGCTGATCCGCTACCGCACCGGCGATTTCACCCGCATTCTCCCGGGGCCCTGCCCCTGCGGCAGCGAAACGCTGCGCCTGGACCGGATCGAGCGCCGGGGAGAGGGCCTGCGCGTTTCAGAGCTCGACGAGCTTCTGTTCGCCGATCCCGCCGTCGTGGACGGCTGTTACGAGCGCCGGGACGGCCGCCTGACCGTGTCGGTGCTGACAAAAGGCGGGCTCAACGCCGGGCTGCGGGACAGGCTCGCGGCGAAGGCCGCTCCGCTGCCCGTTTTCCTCCGCGCGCGGGAGGCGCGGGCTGAGGATACGGCGCTGTACCGCGGAAAGCGCAGCCTGTCCTGAGCAGGCCGAAAAAGGGTGCGCAGCAGCAGAGCCGTACATCACAGGGAAAGAGAGAGAAAAACCGACCGACCAGGAGGGGAAACACATGAAAGCAAAGGTATATTTCAGCAAAGAGATCACGCCCGAAAAGGTCGTGGCGCTCTATCACGCGCTCGGCGTCCGGCTGCCCGGCAAGGTGGCGACCAAGGTCCACTCGGGCGAGAAGGGCAACCAGAACTTTCTGCGGCCGGAGTTCTGGCAGCCGATGGTGGAGGAGGTCAAGGGCACGATCGTCGAGTGCAACACCGCCTACGGCGACGCCTTCGGCGGCGTGCGCGACCACACGGCCTCCCACCGCAGGCTGATCGAGTACCACGGCTGGAACAGGCTTTTCACCGTGGATCTGATGGACGCCGAAGGCCCGGACCTGGTCTGGCCGATCCCGGACGGCAAGGTGCTCAAGCAGAACCTGCTGGGCAAAAACATCCTCAACTACGACTCGATGCTGGTGCTGGCGCACTTCAAGGGCCACCCGATGGGCGGCTACGGCGGCGCGCTCAAGCAGCTGTCCATCGGCTGCGCCTCCGCCGCGGGCAAGGCGCTGATCCACTCCGGCGGCGCGTCCGACAGCAACATCGAGGCCTGGAAGAAGCACGCCGAACAGGACCGCTTCTGCGAGGCGATGGCCGACGCGGCCGCCTCCGTCGTGCGGCATTTCGAGGGCAGGATCGCCTTCATCAACGTGATGAAGAACCTCTCCGTCGACTGCGACTGCTGCAGCGTCGCGGAGGATCCCTGCATGAGGGACATCGGCATCCTGGCCTCGCTCGACCCGGTGGCCGTCGACCAGGCCTGCCTGGATCTGGTCTACGCGGCGACGGACGACCCCGGCCAGAAGCATTTTCTGGAGCGCGTCGAATCCCGCCACGGCGTGCACACCGTCGAGGCCGCGGAGGAACTGGGGATCGGCAGCCGCGACTACGAGCTGCTGGCGCTGTAAGGCAGACAAAAAAGCGCCCGGGAGAGCTTCTCCCGGGCGCTTTTGCGTCTGCTTCAGTCGATGTGGATGATGTCCTGCGCCAGCTCCGCGGCGCTGACCGTGGGATTCGGGAAGCGCTCGCGCTTCTCGGTGATTTTGCCGATGTTGACGGCCTGCTGCGGGCAGAGCTGCACGCAGCTCAGACAGCCGATGCAGTTCGTGCCGAAGACGGGCTTGCCGTTTTCGAGCCGGATGTTGCCGCGCGGGCAGAGCTTCACGCAGGTGCCGCAGCCGACGCAGGCGTCGCTGGCCGCAAATTTCTTCGCGCGCGCGGCGTGGGTCTTGCCGAGACCCTTGCTCATCAGCGCAAAGGCGGCCTCCTTCGGCGGGCGCTTCTCGCTGCGTTTTCCCTCAAGCACCGCCCCGGCGACGACGGCCGCCTTCTGCTCGATCCGCCGCTGCGCCGCCTCCGGCGTCGTGGGCGGGAGGGTCAGCGTGTGCGGCATCAGCCAGATCGCGGTGGAGTGGTTGGAAACGCCGTCCCAGTAGTCCAGCCCGACGATCTCGTCGAGCTTGTGCAGGCCGCAGCCGAGATAGCCGGCGTACTGCTCCACGGCGAATTTGTAGGCGCCGGGCGCGATCCGGATCTCCTTGACGAATTCCTCCACGTCGCCGGGCAGGCCGCCGGCCATGCAGGAGAAGAGAAAGCCGACGCGCCTGGCCTCGGTCGCGTCCGTTTTGACGGGGCGGCGGCGCATCATCACGATGTCGGTGTCGCCGAGGATCTGCGCGATGCGCTTGGCCATGGCGAGGCAGTGGCCGGCGCCGGAATAGCAGTAAAGGATGGTTTCACTCATCGGGTTTCACTCCTTCGTGAGAATAAGCCTCCCGAAAGCCGCAGGCTTCCGGGCAGATTTTTTCGCTGTGCTCAGGCGACGAGCCATTTGTACTTCTCCACGCTGTAGAGAGGCACGAAGGGCAGCAGGATGGGAACGGTCTTGACATACTTCTGATACTCGGGCTCCTTGCCGTAGTTCTTGTTCTGGCGGACCTCCAGACGGCGGGCGCCGGAGAACATGACGAAGATGATGCCGCTGTAGCCCAGGGCGCAGACCAGCCACTGCCAGCCCTTGACGGCGCCGATGCCGGAGATCAGCACGCCGGTCCAGAAGATCATCTCGCCCAGATAGTTCGGGCAGCGGACGATGCGGAACAGGCCGGTATCGACCCAGCGCTTGGGATTGACCTTCTTGGCCTTGTTCTTCTGGATGTCGGCGGCGGACTCCAGCGTGATGCCGCAGACCATGATGATCGCGCCGATGAAGACCCAGGCGTTGTCGCCGGCGATGCCGTTGGCGGTGTTCTTCATGCGGAAGAAGACCGGGGAGACCTGCGCGGCGTAGAGCAGGGCGCAGGAGATCCAGATCGCGAGCTTGCCGCCGAGAGAGACGGTGTTGCCGTCCTTGATCTCGCCGACCATGTTCTTCTTATAGGAGCTGCTCTTGAGCTCGCGGTAGGCGAGGTAGCCGCCCAGACGGCAGCCGTAGCAGAAGAAGATGACGCAGCAGATGATGGTGCCGAGCGTCAGGGTCTTGCCGAAGAGGATCAGCATCAGCAGGCCGGCGGCGGCGATGGAGAAGCCGTAGCCGAGGGAGATGAACCACACGTAGTTCTTGA
>CAMZIX010000105.1 GCA_947307375.1 uncultured Clostridia bacterium
TACCGTCAAGCGAATCCAGGATGAGATCGAAGATCTGACTTCGGCGAAAAACGCCGGATACACCGAATACCGTGAGAGCCAAAAGCGCGAAAAGGAGCTGCAGACCGTCAAAGCCAATATTGAAAAAATGCTCCGGCTGCAAGAGCCGGAGATCGGGCAGGAGCGCAAAAGGGACGAACAGGAATTGTAGATCAGGTGTCACGCTTTAGGCATGAAAAAATGCAGCGATCATGTAGGTTTCTATTGCACGATTCTGACAGGTTAATACGATTTGACCTGCACCCCGGTTTTCCGGCCTTTAGAGCGTGACATTTTCAAAAGGCAAGGGCTGCGGAGTGGAAAAATAGAGCTGCAAAAGTCCAGCAATCATGCGGGTTCCGAGGCGCACTTTTGATGGGGTAATACGATTTCTCGTTCCCCGCGATTTAGGATTTCTATTATTCCACTTTCCCAGTCCGGTGCCGCTTCGGCTGTTAGCTTTTAGGGCATGAAAAATGCAGGCATCATGCGGTTTTCAGGACGCGGTATTGACGAGGGAATATGATTTCCCGTCTTCCTCGAATTACGCCCTTCTAAACGCTAACAAAAATCCGGCAACTCGCTGCCGCTGCGAAAAAGAAATAGGAGCTAAAACGGAAAATCGCCAGATTTGTCCGGTCGAGGGATTGGGGAGCCGTCATCCCCAACGAGATGGCCGGAGGAAAGAAAAACTCATTTTGGAGTTTTCGTATTCGCCAGGCGTATCTTGCTTTAGAAATGTCGCGGAAAGGAAAACATGAAAAAATGGAAAACGAGCACATGACCGATTTTGAAGATGAAGCATTTGACCTTGATTCCGACGAAGCTGAATATCTGGAAATGATCGAATCATGGGAAGGTGACGAGGACGACGGAAGCGACAGTATCCCGGAGCTGTATTTCAGTCGGCCCGATCCTTATGCGAAACACGATCCTCAGCCAGACGATCAGTATCGCCGCAACTATCGCATTGATGAGCAGGGGCGCATCGTTGTTCGGAATCTGAGCGCATGGTGGATTCCGGAAATGAAGATCATGGAAGAAATCGACGGGACCATCTATACGGTCACCGGCAGTTATGAGGGAACAGAGATGCTGGATCAAAAACTATCCCGAATCATGCTGCACAATCTGGAGGATTTCTGATGACAAACGAAAAAGGTTATGTTACCATGGAGCCGACCAATCCTGTACAGACAGTTGCCCCCGAAAAGGAGGAAACAGAATTGATCAGGGCAACTGATAAAATCACCGCATTATACTGCCGCCTCTCAAACGAGGACTCCCTGGATGGCGAGTCGAACTCCATAAGCAATCAGCGCCGCATCCTCAGCGACTACGCAAGAGACAAAAAGCTGCCGAACCCCGTTTTCTTCATCGACGACGGATACAGCGGAACCGATTTTGATCGCCCCGGCTTTCAGGAAATGCTGGATGAGATCGAAGCGGATCATGTAGCCGTGGTGCTGACAAAAGACCTTTCCCGCCTCGGACGCAATTCCACTATGACGGGTATGTTTATCAACATCACCTTTGCCAAACACAACGTCCGGTACATTGCGATTAACGACAACTTCGATACGATTAATCAAAACAGCGTGGACAACGATTTTGCCGGGATTCGCATGTGGTTCAACGAGTTTTATGCCCGCGATACCAGCCGGAAGGTTCGTGCCGTCGTCAAAGCCAAGGGCGAGCGCGGCGAGCCGCTGACCGGATTTCTGCCGTATGGCTACATCAAAGATCCGAACGATCCGAAGAAATGGATCGTGGATGAGGAAGCCGCAAAGGTGGTCAAACGCATCTTCGCACTCTGCATGGAAGGCCGCGGCCCGACGCAGATCGCCAATCAGCTTGAAGCGGAAAAGGTGCTGAACGTCACGGCCTACTACATGAAGGAAGGGCGCAAGTCAAACCATCCGGAACCAGCCAACCACTATCATTGGGAGTCCAGAACCATCTCGGATATCCTTGCCCGCCGCGAATACACCGGCTGTACAGTCAACTTCAAGACCTACTCCAATTCCATCTGGGATAAGACGACACGCAAGAATCCGGTGGAGAACCAAGCGATCTTCTACGACACACATCCTGCCATCATCGACATTGACACCTTCGATAAAGTGCAGGAGATCCGCGAGCAGCGTCACCGCAGAACGAAATCCGGCAACACGCACATGTTTTCCGGCCTTGTGTTCTGCGCAGACTGCAAAGGCAAAATGTATTTCAGCGGTTCTCACGACGATCCAAGCAAATGGAATTACACCTGCTCGAACTCTCGCGGCAGCGATTCTCCGTGCTCGGCCCACTTCATCCGCGCAATCGTGTTGGAGCGTTTGGTCTGGAATTACACGCAAAGGGTCATTGAGCTTGTACTCCGCTATGAAGCCCATTTCCGGGCAATCATGGAAGAGAAGATGCAGACGGAGAGCAAAGCGATCCTCAAGACCAAGCAGAAACAACTTGAGAAGGCGGAGAAGCGCATCCAGGAGCTCGATCGGCTGTTCGTGCGTACCTATGAGGACAACGTATCCGGCAAACTGAGCGACGAGCGGTTTGCAGCGATGAGCCAGGGTTATGAGGAAGAGCAGCAGGACTTGAAGGAAGCGGCAGACACTCTCCGGAAGGAGATCGAAGTACAGGAACAGCAGAACCAGAATTTAGATCTGTTCATTGAGCGCATTCAGAAGTACACGGCTTTGGAGGAGCTGACGCCCTATGTGGCGCACGAGCTCATCAAGGCGATCTATGTGGGCGCACCGGACAAGAGCAGCGGCAAGCGCCGCCAGAGCATCCACATCGAGTATGATCTGATCGGATTTATCCCGCTGAATGAACTGATGAAGCAGGAAACGGCATGACAAAATGCCATGCCGTCCCTGCAAAGACGATAAAACTATCTTACGGGAGTGGGCCCTTCGCCCCTCCTCCGGCGAGACCCATACGAGGAACTCCTCGCTGCCGTCCTCGGTGAAGCTGCCGCACACGGGCTCGAAGTCCGGCGGCGTTTTCATGTAGAAATAATAGCCCAGCTCGTAGATGAGCTTGCCGAAATGCGCGGGCATATCGCCGAGAAAGAAGTCCTCGGTCACGAAACCGAGACGGTCGATCTCCAGCGTCCGGCCCGTTTCCTCGCGCACCTCGCGCACGACGGCCTCCGCCGCCGTCTCTCCGAAGCGGATGCGCCCGCCGACGGAGTAGAGGTAATCGACGGCCGGATGGCTGACCATCAGGAATTTGCCGTCCTTGAGAATGATCGCGCCGACGCGGATGTTCACCACGCCGCCGTCATAGTCGATGCACAGATCCTTTCCCATTTTCGCCTCTCCTTACAGTTCGATCCAATAGCGCTCTAGCAGCTCGCCGTCCGTTTCATCCAAAACCGTGCTCTCGAACACGCCGCCGTTCGAGAGGATCGTGCGGCGGCTGGCCTCGTTTTCGACAGAGCAGGAGATCATCACGCGCTCGAGTCCCAGCTTGCGCGCCTCGTCCAGCGCCATCGCGAGCATCCGCTTGGCGTAGCCCCTGCGCCGCTCGCTCGGGCGCACGGAATAGCCGATGTGTCCGGCGACCCGTCGCAGATAGTCGTTGAGATCATGCCGCAGCTGCAGCATGCCGAGCAGACGGTCGTCCGCCTCGCGCACAAGGATGAACTGTGTGGAGACGACCTTGCCCTCCGGCACGGTCTCGGGGCGGCTGAAGCGTTCCACCTCGTCGAGCCACGCGCGTCCGCTCTCAAGGCGGCGCAGGCCGCCGGCGCCGTCCATGCTGCCGCCGAAGTCCAGAAACTCGCGCCGGTACGCTTCATACTGCGGGATGTATTTTGCCGTCGGGCGCAGAAGCAGAAGCTTTTCTTCCATTTCCGATCACTTCCTTTTTGGCAAGGATACAGCAAAAAGGCGCAAATTGCAAGAAAAACGCCGATCCTTCCGGATCGGCGTTTTTCTTTATCATGATTACATGATGGGGATCTTGATCTTGAGGTCGGTGAGGGGCCAGGACGAGCAGGCGTGGAACCAGCCCATCTCCTTGTCCATGCGGCGGCGGCCGTCGCCGATCGGGGAGACGAAGATCTCGCCCGAGAGCAGGTGGCTGCGGCAGAAGCCGCACTCGCCGTTGCGGCAGTGGGTGTCGATCGCGATGCCCGCGCGCTCGAGCGCGACGGCGACCGGCTCGGAGGCCTTCGCGTCGATCACGTCCTCATGGATGCCGCGCACGACGGTGATCTTGAAGGTCTTCTCCTCCGTGCCCTTGGGGTAGCCGGGCAGCGTCGAAACGTCGGCGGGATTGTTCACCACGTCGTGGCGGAAGCGGCGGACGGGCACCGACATCTCGTCGAGCGCCTTCTTGACGAAGCGGAACATCGGCAGCGGGCCGCAGAACATGTAGGTGCAGTCCGGCGTCGAGTACTTCTCGATGATCTCGCGGGTGATGAAGCCCTTCTCGCCGGGCCAGTCGGGCTCGTCGGAGAGGACGTGCACGACCTTGATGTCCGGGCAGGCGGCCTCGATCGCGGCCAGCTCGTCCTTGAGGACGATGTCGTTGGCCTTCACCGAGCCGTAGAGGATCGTGAGCTTGAGACCCTTGAGCTTGCCGTAGGCGATCTCCTTGGCCATCGAGTGGAAGGGCGTGATGCCCGAGCCGCCGGCCAGGGCGACGATCTCCTT
>CAMZIX010000106.1 GCA_947307375.1 uncultured Clostridia bacterium
ACGTGTGCTCTTCCGATCTGTCAGCAGCGCGAGGGCCAGCAGGGCGGCCAGAACGTACAAGATGCTTTTTCTGTATGTCATGGTTTTCACCGGTCTTTCTTTCAGATTGTTCCCGGCGGCATGGCCGCCTTGACCTCTTAACCATATCACAACGGACCGCAGTTGCCAACTTAATGATTCTTAAAAACAAAGGATCAGGAAAAAATCCTTCGCCTTCGCTCAGGATGACAGGCGGCGAAAACGGCGGATTTCAGAATTATTAAGACTTCCGCGCCTTGCCGGGGGACGCCGTCGGTGCTAAACTGGATACGAGACCGAAAGCGGAAAGAACGAAAAGGAGAGACCCTCGAATGAAAGACAGGAGAAAAGGCGCGAAAAGCCCTTTGGTTTGGATCCTTCTCGCCGCCGTGCTTTGCTGCGTCGTGCTGTCTGCGTGCACGATGACGAAGCCGGGTGAAAGCGGGAAAGAGGAGCCGACGCCGCCTCCGGCGCAGGAGACGCTCGCTCCGTCGGCGGAGCTGCCGGAGCAGACGGCTGTTCCCACGCCGGCGCCACCGCCGCCGGAGGTGCCTGAGGATGCTTCCGGGCTTGTTCCCGAGGATCCGCTGGCGTTTCTGCTCGGCTTTGCCGACGCGGAGATCGTGTCGATCTACGATGAAAGCTTCAAGGAATACGCGATCCCGGACAGAAGCTTTGAAGAGATCATCTCCGCGGAAAGCTGGACGGCGCACGTGTACAACGAGTTT
The DNA here is from genome assembly GCA_947307375.1 of uncultured Clostridia bacterium. The sequence continues at coordinate 747 of CAMZIX010000106.1, forward strand.
CCGGCGAGCATTGCGGAGCGCCTGATCATCATGAGAAGCGGAGACTGGGAGCTCAGGATCGAGGACGATGGGGAAGACTGCCTGTATGCGGCGTACGCGGTCGGGCGCGGCACCTCTGACCCGATCATCTACTTCGAATGCGGCGAGAATCTGATGGACGCGCTGATGAGCTGGGCGATTGCCCAACAGGCCGGACAAAACGGCGTGAACTGAGCGCGGTGCGGCGAAAAACACCCGCCCGGAGGCAAAGCCTCCGGGCGGGTGTCGTTGCTTCTGAGAGCTGAAAGCTTACTTGGTGCCGAAGATGCGGTCGCCCGCGTCGCCCAGGCCGGGGACGATGTAGGCGTTTTCGTTCAGGTGATCGTCCAGCGCGGCGACGAAGATGTCGACGTCGGGGTGGGCCGTCTGCATCCTGGCCACGCCTTCGGGCGCGCCGATGATGCTCATCAGCTTGATGTGCTGGGCGCCGGCTTCCTTCAGGAAGTCGATGGCCGCCGCGGCGGAGCCGCCGGTGGCGAGCATCGGATCGACCACGATCACGTCGCGCTCGGCAATGTCGGCGGGCATCTTGAAGTAGTACTTCACGGGCTCCTTGGTGTCGGGATCGCGGAACAGGCCGATGTGGCCGACCTTCACGTTGGGCATCATGCTCACCATGCCGTCCACCATGCCGAGACCGGCGCGGAGGATGGGAACGATGGCCAGCTTTTTGCCGGCGATGCGGCGGCACTTGGCCAGGGCGACGGGCGTCTTCACCTCGACGTCCTCCAGGGGCAGGTCGCGGGTGGCTTCGTAGCACATCAGCATGGCGATCTCGGAGACCAGCTCGCGGAATTCCTTGACGCTGGTTTTCTCGTCGCGCAGGATGGAGAGCTTGTGCTGGATCAGGGGATGATCGAAAACGACGACTTTGCTCATAACGGAGTCTCCTTCTTGTATGTGATTTTGTTCAGCTCACGTTGTTTCGCGCGCCAGTCGCTCCTGGCGCTCGCGCTCGGCCTGGGACAGGCGCAGATAGACCGGCAGCAGCTCCTCGCCGCTGATGGGCGGCTTGTCCTGCGCGGCCATCGCAACGCCCCAGCCGTCCTGCCAAAGCAGATTGTCCGGCGCGAGGCGGAAGGGGAGGGCGCGCTTCTGCAGGAAATCGGCGGTCAGCGCCGCCCCGTCGCCCAGCAGGAAGACCGGGGAGGCGAGCTGCTCCAGTTCGGCGGCCAGCTCCTCCAGGGAGAGGGCGCGGTCCTCGCACAGACGGACGGGTTTTCCGCCGCGGATCTCGAAGAGCGCGTTGTAGACCTGGCTGCGCCGGGCGTCCATCACCGGGCAGACGACGCCGCCCGCGCTTACGCCGTGCCAGGCCAGCGCCTCCAGCGTGGACACGCCGACGCAGGGCTTGTCCGCCGCCCAGGCGAGGCCCTTGACCGTGGACACGCCGATGCGGATGCCGGTAAAAGAGCCGGGGCCCTGCGCGACGGCGAAGAGATCGACGTCGCCGGGCTTCAGCTCGCAGTTTTTCAGCAGATCCTCCGCCATCGGCAGCAGCGTGCGGCTGTGCGTCAGCGCGCTGATCTGCGTGGACTGGCCGAGCAGACGCCCGTCCCGCACGAGCGCGACGGAGGCGGCCCTGGCCGAGGACTCAAAGGCGAGGATCAGCATGGCTCCGCCCCCTCGATGGTGATTTTCCGCTCGTGCTCCGAGAGCTTGTCGATGCGCACGCGGATCTCGTCGCCGAAAAAGGCGTCCTCCACGTTCTCGCTCCACTCCACCGCACAGACGGCGCCGCGGGCCAGGTAATCCTCCCAGCCGATGTCGAACAACTCGTCCGCGCCGGAGAGGCGGTACATGTCGAAATGGATCAGCTCCCGCTCGCCGAGGTACTCGTTGACGATGGTGAAGGTCGGACTGGAGACGCGCACGTTCAGGCCCATCCCGCGGGCCATGCCGCGGACGAAAGCGGTCTTTCCGGCGCCGAGATCGCCGTACATGGCGACCACGCTGCCGCCGGGCAGGGCGGCGGCCAGCCGCGCGCCCAGGGCTTCGGTCTCCGATTCGCTTGCCGTGATGAATTCCTGCATGTCTTCCCTCACCTTTTTATTCTAAATTATTATAACACCCTTTGACCCATTGCGTAAAGTGCAAAACTGTGATAAAATAACACAGATTTATCGAAGTTTTTTTGTCGAACTCACAGCGCTTTTTCAGAAAGACGGTGATTATCATCGCTGAAGCGAAAAAATATACGAAGCTCTTTTTCCAGCGGGCGGATATTTTTCTGCTGGTCCTGTGCCTGATCTGCGCGGTGATCAGCGTGATCGCCGTGGACCACACCACCAAATGGATGGCCTCGCAGGGCGTGCAGTATATCTTCCCGACCAAAATGGTCATCGTGCAGGTGTTCTCGGTGTTCCTGGGCATCGGCGCTTTCGTCGTGCTCACGGTCATTGACCCGGACATCCTGGGCGAGCAGTGGAAATGGCTGGTTCTGGTGATCCTGCTGCTGCTGGCCGCGCTGTTCATCTTCGGCGAGGACGACGGCACCGGCAACAAGAGCTGGATCCGCTTCCTCGGCATCGGCATCCAGCCCTCGGAGATCATCAAGATCCTGTATATCATCATCTCCGCCAGGCAGATGACCATGCTCAAGCAGAAGGGAGACGTCAACTCCTTCTTCGCCGTGGTGCAGATGGTGGCGGTTTTCGCCGCGGTATTCGTGGCGATCATGGTCGTCTCCTCCGACCTGGGCAACGCCGTTATCCTGCTGGCGATCTTCCTGGTCATGTTCTTCGCCCTGGGCGTGAAGCTCTACTGGTTCGCCATCGGCGGCGCGGCCGTGGCCGCGATGATCCCGCTGGCCTGGAACTATGTGCTCAAGGACTACCAGAAAAAGCGCCTGCTGGCCCCCTACGACGAGAGCGTCGACCCCGACGGCTGGGGCATCCGCTGGCAGACCACGCAGAGCAAATTCACGCTGGCCTCCGGCCGGCTGACCGGCGCTGATCCCGGACACCGGGAGACGGTCTTTACCGGCAAGCACACCGACTTCATCTTCTCCAGCATCGGAGAGATGTGGGGCATGATCGGCTGCCTGATCGTGCTGACGCTGCTGATCATCCTGATCATCCACGTCTTCCGCGCGGGCTTCAAGGCCGGCCGCACCTACGATATGCTGCTGTGCGTCGGCATCGGCGCCGCCATCGCCTTCCAGACCTTCATCAACATCGGCATGTGCATCGGCATCACGCCGGTCATCGGCATCGCCCTGCCCTTCTTCAGCTACGGAGGCTCCTCCATGGTGACGCTCCTCGGCGCGATGGGCATCATCTCCGGCGTCAGATTCAAGCCGAAGCCCGAACGATTCATCGTACAGTACTGATCAGGACAGCCATCGGAAAGAGGACGGACCAAGCAGCAGAAAGGGGGAGCAGGACATGCGCGAAATAGACGATCGCTACCCGGAATTTGCGCGCCCTTACGCGCCCCTGCGCCATAAGCGGATCAAGGCCCGCCTCAGCGGCAACGAGGCGACGCTCCTGCAGGTGCGCCGCGCCGCCCGCAACAACCTGCTGCGCAAGTATTTCACTACCGGCGCCGCCGTGCTGATCACGATCGTGCTGCTGCTGATCCTGAACGAGCGTTCGCTGGAAGAACCGGAGGCGCCTCCGGCTCCTACGCCTGTGCCGACGGCGGCTGTAACGCCGGCGCCGACCCCTGTGCCGACGCCGATCCCGTCGCCCACGCCCGCGCCTACTCCGACGCCGACGCCGGAGCCGACGCCGGAGC
>CAMZIX010000107.1 GCA_947307375.1 uncultured Clostridia bacterium
GTGACTGGAGTTCAGACGTGTGCTCTTCCGATCTGGGCGTCAGCGTATGGGCCAGCGCCAGCAGGTCGTCGGTGGTATCGCCCATTGCGGACACGACGGCGATGACCGCGTGCCCCCGGCGGCGGGCGGCGGATATGATCGAGGCAGCGCGGCGCAGGCGCTCGGGCCCGGCCAGCGAGCTGCCGCCGAATTTTTGAACGATCAGCATGGTTTTCCTCCCAATCGAAAACTTGCTCCATCCTATGAGCGCCGCCGTCCCCGCGTGCGGGCGGGGGCAAGTCCCGCCCGCTCTCCCCTTTGCGAAAGGAAGCTGAAAATCGGGGCTTGCAAAATGCGGAAAGGGGGACTATAATGACGCGGCTTGAAAGAAGGTTGAACCATGTCTGAACTGCTGTCTTTATCCGTCGCGATGTTCGCGGGCCTGATGATGACCCGCGTGCTGGGCAGGCTCAAGCTGCCCGACGTGACCTCATATCTGATCGCCGGCGTGCTGATCGGCCCCTGCTGCATCGGCGCGCTGCACATCCCCGGGCTCGGCTTCGGCAGCGCCGAGGAGCTGGAGGGACTGAACCTCATTTCTCTGGTCGCACTGGGCTTCATTGCCTTTTCGATCGGCAATGAGTTCCGTCTTTCACAGCTGCGCGAGACCGGCAAACAGGCGCTGGTGATCGGCGTGCTGCAGGCCGTGGCCGCGACGCTGCTGGTGGACGCGGCACTGCTGCTGGTGTGCCTCGCTGCGCCGCACGCGCTCTCCGTCCCGGCTGCCATCACCCTCGGCGCCATCGCCGCCGCCACGGCCCCGGCCGCGACGCTGATGGTCGTGCGCCAGTACAAGGCCAAGGGTCCGCTGACCGATCTGCTGCTGCCGATCGTCGCTTTGGACGACGCGGTCGGCCTGGTGCTTTTTGCCGTGTCCTTCGGCGTCGCCAAGGCGCTGAGCGCGGGCTCGGTGGACCTGATCTCCATCGTGATCGATCCGCTGATCGAGATCCTCGCCTCGCTGCTGCTCGGCACGCTCGCGGGCGTGGCGCTGACGGAGCTGGAAAAGCTCTTCCACTCCAACACGAACCGCCTGGCCATGACGATCGGCTTCGTCTTCGTCACGGTGGCCCTGTCGATGCTGCGCGTGCCCATCGGCCCGGTGAAGCTCAGCTTTTCCTCGCTGCTGGTGTGCATGATGATGGGCAGCGTCTTCTGCAACCTCTGCCCGCTGTCCGAGGAGATCATGAACCGCTCCGACAAGTGGTCGGCGCCGCTGATGGTGCTGTTCTTCGTCATTTCCGGCGCGGAGCTGGAGCTCGGCGTCTTCGCCCGCGGCAGCGCGGTGCTGATCGGCGTGATCTACATCCTCACCCGCTCGGCCGGCAAGTACTTCGGCGCGCGCGAGTCGGCGCGTCTGGTGCGCTGCGACGAGAAGGTGACGAAGTACCTGGGCATCACGCTGCTGCCGCAGGCGGGCGTGGCGCTCGGCATGTGCGTGACCGCCGCGAAGCTCCCCGGCGACGGGCCGATGATCCGCAACATCGTGCTTTTCGCCGTGCTGATCTACGAGCTGGTCGGCCCGCTGCTGACCAAGTGGGCGCTGACGAAGGCCGGAGACATCCAGCCCCGCAGCCAGGAGGTGCTCACGCGCCGCGCGCGCAAGCTCGCCGAGGCCGCCGCGAAGAAGGGCGCCTGACGCTCAAGTTCCTGTTGACAGCTTGACTTTATTTATATATAATAGGCACCCGGCGGTATATGCCGCCGGGTGATTTTTGTCAACTACTTCGGGGTTTTCGCCTCGATGTTGAGTATTTTATCCTGAAAGGAGTGCAGAAAAACATGCTTCGTACCTACCAGCCCAAGAAGCTCCAGCGCAAGAAAGAGCACGGCTTCCGCAAGAGAATGAAGACCGCGAACGGCCGCAAGGTCCTGGCCCGCCGCAGAGCGAAGGGCAGAGCCAAGCTCAGCTACTGATCCCAGGCATGAGCAGGTCAGACAGTTAGATATTTTTCAGGGCGGAGCGATCCGCCCTATCGGTGTTTGTAAAGCAAAACGAGGTGCACTCCTTTGAACGTCAGGCGCACATTGAAAAAGAACAGCGAGTTCCGGCGCCTGTACGCCAAAGGGAAGAGCGCGGCCACGCCCTGCCTGGTGCTCTACTGCCGGCCCAACCGCCGCGGGGAGAACCGCCTGGGCTACACCGTGTCCGTCAAGCTCGGCCACGCCGTGCAGCGCAACCGGGTCCGCCGCCGTCTGCGGGAGATCGTCCGCCTCAACGAGGGGAAACTCAAGCAGGGCTGGGACATGGTGCTCGTGGCACGCGGCCGCAGCGTCAACGCGCCCTACCGCAAGCTGGAGGCCTCGTATCTCGAAGCCTGCGGCAAGCTCGGACTGCTCCGGGAGGAAAAGGCATGAAAAAAGTGCTGATCTGGCTGATCCGCTTTTACCAGCGCTATATCTCTCCGAACCGCCCGCCCTGCTGCCGCTTCATGCCGACCTGCTCGAACTACGCGCTGACCGCCATCGAACGCTACGGCGCCCTCCGGGGCGGCTGGATGGCGACCAGGCGCATCTGCTGCTGCCATCCCTTCTATCACGGGAAGCGCGGCATCTACGACCCCGTCCCCGAGTTAAAAACAAAAGTTTAGGAGCAAGCTATGTCATTTTGGGAATATCTGTCCTGGCCCTTCGCCAAACTGATGGTCTGGTATTACAACCTGACCGGAAACTACGGCCTGGCGCTCGTTCTCTTCTCTCTGACCATCAACCTGGTGCTTGCGCCCTTCATGGCCAAGAGCAAGAAGAGCACCATGCGCCAGACGCGCCTGCAGCCGCGCATCCAGGAGCTGCAGAAGCGCCACGCCGGCAATCAGCAGCAGCTCAACGCCGAGATGCAGAAGCTCTATCAGGAGGAGGGCATCAATCCGATGTCCGGCTGCCTCTGGTCCCTGCTGCCGATGTTCCTCATCATCCCGATCTACCGCATCGTCATCATGCCGATCAGCCGCATGATGTACGCCAGCAGCCCCCGCGCCGGCGAGGCCGTCGTGGAGGCGCTGAAGAGCTTCTTCACCGACAAGGGCATCGAGCTGGCCTCCTCCGGCCGCTCCGCCTTCTACGTGCAGATCGAGCTGACCAACCTTTTCCACCAGTATAAGGACGAAGCGCTGGCCGCGCTTCGCACGATGACCGATTCCGCCGGCAGCGCGCTGGATCTCGGCCCGCTGTTCGACATGGACATGAGCGCCATCGGCCTCGACCTGGGCGCGACCCCGAGCTATAAGGTGCTCTGGCAGGGCCCCTATACCTGGGCGGCCATCGGCCTGTTTCTGATCCCGATCGTCTCCGCGCTGGCGTCCTGGCTGAGCATGAAGGTCTCCACCAAGATGAACCCCCAGCCCGCGGCGACCGGCAGCGAGCAGTCCCAGGGGATGATGAAGGGCATGAACCTGATGATGCCGCTGATGAGCATCTGGTTCTGCTACATCATGCCCGCCTCCATGGGCGTCTACTGGATCGCCAACAGCCTTTTCGGCATGATCCGCGACGTCATCCTGACCAAGATCTTCAAGAAGAAGCTGGACGAGGAGGACGCCGTCCGCGAGGCCAGCCGCAGCCAGCGTGAGCGCGAGCTGGAGGCCAAGCGCCTCGAGACCGAGCGCCTGCGCGCCGAGGGCAAGACCGAGCAGAACGTCAACACCAGCAAGAAGAAGATCCAGGCCAGCGAAAAACAGAAGAGCGACGAGCGCAAGGCCGCCCTCGAGCGGGCCGAACGCGCCGCCCGCCGCGAACGCCTCGGCATCGAGGAGGCGGAGAAGCCCGCCTCGCAGGTCGGCAACCGCCGCTATGCCCGCGGCCGCGCCTATGTGGAAGACCGTTATATCAATCCGGAGGCGGCCGAGGAGGCCACCGCTCTGGCAGCCCGGGAGTCCGAGGATGCGCCCGCCATCGACGAGAGCGTGGATGCCGCGGCTGAAGAATGAAGCGACACAGGAGTGCAAAGAATACTATGACAAAAATATTGGAAAAGCGCGGCAAGACCGTGGATGAGGCTCTCATCGCGGCGCTGGCCGAGCTGGGGATCGACCGGGACACCGGGAACTACGAGTATGAGGTCCTGGAGCTGCCCAAGTCCGGTTTCCTGGGCATCGGCGCGTCGCCCGCGGTGATCCGCGTCAGCTACGAGGCGCCCGATCCGGAGCCCGAGAAAGAGCCCGCTCCCGCGCCGGTCAGGCCCGCGCCGGAGGAAAAGCCCGTCAAGGCCGAGAAGCCCGCTCCGGTCCAGCCGAAGGAAGAGCCTGCGGCTCCGGCGGACGAGAACCCCGAGTATGCGGCGATCCGCAGCTTCCTCAGCGGCCTGCTGGAGCGCATGAACGTGAAGGCCGGCATCGAGATCAGCCCCCGCGAGAACGGCGGCGTGAACGTCAACCTTACCGGCTCCGGCATGGGCGCCATCATCGGCCGCCGGGGCGAGACCCTGGACGCCATCCAGCACCTGACCAACTATG
>CAMZIX010000108.1 GCA_947307375.1 uncultured Clostridia bacterium
GGCGCTGCATCTCGCAGGCCAGCAGGCTCGTCACCAGGGATTTGCCGACGCCGCCCTTGCCGCTGACGACGGCGATCACCTTCTTCACGGAAGCGCCTTCGCGCAGGTTCTTTCTGAAATCAGTCTTGCGGCTCTCACAATCGAGCTGGCAAGAGGAGCAGTCATGGGTGCATTCGCTCATTTCTTGATATTCCTCACAGTATTGTTTTCCGCGTGCGCGGTATGTCTATTATACCCCAAAAGCACTTTCTGTCAATTCTTCTTTCCTCCTCGGCGGCGGATGCGGTCAAATTCTTAAAAAAACGAAATTTTTCGTTTTTCCTGTTAACATAACGAGAAAAACGGTGTATAATGCAGACGAATCCATCGAGAACCGAGGGAAACCATGGCTAAAGGAACGAAAAAAACAAAAGCCCGCGCTGTGATCTGGGGCGTCGTTTCGAGCCTGATCACCGCTGTGATGCTGCTGGCATTGCTGGTGATCCTGGACGGTCGACATAACGAAATCACGATGCTGGGCGAGGAGAGCCTCGTGCTGGAATACGGGGAGGACTACAGAGATCCCGGCGTGGAGATCCGCCAGGTCGGCAAGATCTTTCCCGAGACGAAGGAGCCGGTGATCGTCTACGCGGTCAACGACTATGTGCCGACGCAGCTCGGAGCACAGCGGCTGGAATACCTGATCGTCGACGAGGGCAGGGAGCTGCGCCTCTATCGAGACATCACCGTCGTGGATTCGCAGAAGCCGGTGATCGAGCTGCTGCCGATCCGGGAGGGGCAGGAGCCGAGCTGGCTGCGCGGCTATACCGAGCCGGGCTATTCGGCCTCGGACAATGTGGACGGCGACTTGACCGGTATGGTGGAAGTGACCATGCTGGACGACCGCGTCGTTTACAGCGTCACGGACAGCTCCGGCAACGAGACGGTCGCCGAGCGCGAGCTGCCCGGCGGGATGGACGCCCCGTTCATCGAGCTTCTCCAGGGCGACGAGCTGACGCTGCCGGCTTCGATGAGCTGGGAAGATCCGGGCTATTACGTCGTGGACGGCCAGGGCACCGACCTGAGCGGCCTCGTCACGGTGGAGGGCTCGGTCACGCCCTACCGCAGCGGCGATTACGAGATCACATACACGCTGACCAACGTCGCCGGCGAGAGCGTGTCGGTTACGCGCCATGTGACGGTGGAGCCGGTCATCCAGTCCGACACGGAGTATCCCGACCGCAAGACGATCTATCTGACCTTCGACGACGGCCCGAGCTACTATACGCCGTACCTGCTGGATATCCTGGCAAAGTACAACGTCAAGGCCACCTTCTTCGTGACCGGCAATCACCCGGAGTATCTGGACTGCATCGGCCGCGCCTACCGGGAGGGGCACTCGATCGGCGTCCACTCCTACACGCATAACTACTGGAACATCTACGCCAGCGAAGAGGCGTATTTTGACGATTTCAATCTCTGTGAAGACATGATCTATGAGCAGACCGGCGAATATACGAAGCTGTTTCGCTTCCCCGGCGGCAGCTCCAACACGGTCAGCAACTTCAACCCCGGCATCATGAGCCGCCTGACACAGACGATGACCGATATGGGTTACTATTATTTCGACTGGAACGTCACCAGCGGCGACGCCGGCGAAACGACGGAAACCAACCAGGTCTACTGGAACGTCATCAACAACTGCACCTCAAACGTCAGCGTCGTGCTGCAGCATGATATCAAGGGCTTCAGCGTGGACGCCGTCGAGCGCATCATCCTCTGGGGCCTTAACAACGGCTATCAGTTCCTGCCGCTGGAGGAGAGCTCCTACGGCGCGCACCACCGGCTGAACAATTGATGGACTGCGTGATCCACAGCCCTTTGGGGCCCATGCTTTTTTCCGAGCGGGACGGCGCCGTCGCCGCGCTGCGCTTTGCCGCGGCGGAAGAGTGCCGGACGCTGCCGCCGCCGGAGAGCGCGCTGGCCAGGCGGACGGAATCCTGGCTGGCGCGGTATTTCGCCGGGGAAAACCCCGAGCCCGAGCTCCCGCTCGCCCCTGCGGGCACGGCCTTTCAGCGCCGTGTCTGGCGGGCGGCCTGCGCGATCCCGTACGGCGAAACGCGCAGCTACGGCGAGCTCGCCCGGCAGATCGGCTGCGGCAGCGCGCGGGCCGTCGGCGCGGCGCTCGGGAGGAATCCGATCTGGATCCTGATCCCCTGTCACCGCGTGATCGGCAGCGGGGGAGCGCTGACCGGCTACGCCGGCGGCCTTGAGAGGAAAGCTGCGCTGCTGGCGCTTGAAAAGCAGAAATAAAACAAGCCTTCGGATCGCTCCGAAGGCTTGTTCTTTTCTTGGCGCTTTATTTGATCTCGAGGCTGCGCTTGGCCGGCGTCTGTTCGACCTTCTTGGGCATGGTCAGGGTCAGGACGCCGTCGGAATAGGCGGCCTCGATGCCGTCGACGTTGATGCCGGAGACGTCGAAGCTGCGGCTGAAGGAGCCGTAGAAGCGCTCGCGCTTGACATAGCTGTTCTTGCCGCTTTCGTCATTCTCGTACTTGCGCTCGGCGCTGATGGTCAGCACGTCGTTTTCCACGTCGATGCTGATGTCTTCCTTCTTGAAGCCGGGCAGCTCGGCCTGCAGCTGATAGGCGTCGCCCGTGTCGATCACGTCGGTGCGGAAGGGATTGACACTGTGGCTGCCGCCCCAGAAGCTGCGCTCCATATCCTCCAGCTCGCGGAAGGGGTCAAAGTTCGCCATGCGGCGCATATGATGGTCAAAAGGAATCAGTTCAAACATGATAGTAACCTCCTCAATTGTATTCTCACATTCTTTTTGAAGAAGCTTTCGTATCTCTCGTTTCTTCTGATATATAAACTACTATACGAAAGTTAAGAAATATAGCATATAATATGAACAAACTGTGAATATTAGCACTCGAAATAAAAGAGTGCTAATGCGTGAGAAAAAAGAACCCCCCGCTGCATATCCTGCGCAGCGGGGAGGTTTTTATGCGCGGTCAAGACGATAGCTGTTGATCGTGACGATCTGGGGCTTTGTTCTGCCCTGCGGTGCTTCAAAGCTGCCGGTAAACCGAAAGCCGGCCTTTTGGATTACGCGGTTGCTGCCGATGTTTTCACGTTGAGCTCGGATGAAGATCGTTTTGAAGCCCTCGTCGAAGAGCATTTCGCACAGGGCCTGCAGCGCCTCGGTCATATAGCCGTGTCCCCAGGCAGGACGTCCGGAGCAATAGCCGATCACCGGGCAGCCGTCAAGATATTCTACGACGTCGATCATGCCGATCAGCTCGCCGCTTTCCTTGAGCTCTATGCCGTAGCGGTAGGTGTCCGGTTTTTCGTATTCCGCCAGCCAGCGATCCATGACCGCATTCGTCACAGCGACGGAGGCATGCGGAGACCAGGTGAGGTACTTTGTCACCTCCGGGTCGCATGCCCAGCAGTCAAAGATGCGCTGCGCGTCCTCACGCCTTATGCGGCGCAGCAGCAGTCGTTCGGTTTCCAGCTCTCTCATAAAAGCTCGCCGCCTTTCGTATGCGTCAGGTCCTTGACGACCTCGCCGGCGAGGATCATCCCCGCGACCGAGGGCACAAAGGCCACGGACCCCGGGATATCGCGCCGTCCGGCTTCCTCGCCGGGGATGAGGCGTTCGGTCGGCTCGAGCGGCTTTTCCCGGGAATAGACCACCTTCAGATGCTCGATGCCGCGCTTTTTGAGCTCCTTGCGCATGATGCGCGCCAGCGGACAGACCGCGGTCTCCGAAATATCGGCCACGCGGAAGGCGGTCGGATCGAGCTTGTTGCCGGTGCCCATCGAGCTGATGATCGGCGTGCCGCAGCGCAGCGCCTCTTCCACAAGCATCAGTTTGCCGGTGACGGTGTCGATCGCGTCGACGACGTAATCATACTGGCTGAAATCAAAGAGCGGCGCGGTCTCCGGCAGATAGAAGCAGCGGTGAAGCGTCACGCGGCAAGCGGGGTTGATGCTGTGGACACGCGCCGCGGCGGCCTCCGTTTTCCATTGCCCAAGGGTCTCCCGGGTCGCGAGGAGCTGGCGGTTCAGATTCGAGGGACTGATCCGGTCGCTGTCCACGAGGTCCAGCGCGCCGACGCCGCTGCGCGCCAGCGCCTCCACCACATAGCCGCCCACGCCGCCGAGGCCGAACACGGCCACCCGGCTGTCTGCGAGGATGCGCATGGCTTCCCCGCCCAGCAGCAGCGAGGTCCTTTCAAAGTTATCCATAAAACCACCTGTCAAAGCGCTTTTTTCCCAGTTTAGCAACTTGCCGGCTGCCTGTCAAGGGAGCGGCGGCGGGAAAGCGGGAAGCCGCAGGGAAAATACGGAAGGCATGACAGCCGTATTTCCCCGTATTTTCCCTGACAAAGACGCACGCTTCAACAGCGGCAAATGACCGCCTTTTCATGACCGGAAACGCTATACTGTGCCTATCTTGAACGCCATGGGGAGGACAGGCATGGAACTGAGAGGA
>CAMZIX010000109.1 GCA_947307375.1 uncultured Clostridia bacterium
AGCAGCTGATCCAGGGGATCGGCCATCATCTGATAGCTGGAATGCGCGGTGTGGATCGTAAAGATCCGTTTGCTTTCATCAAAAAGAATCGCCATGGCGGCTCATCCTTTCCTGCGGATATGATACTGGCCGCATTATATCATGTTCCGATCAAAAAACACAAGTCCCGCGGGAGGGAGAAGAAGGGGAAAAGCGCTTGCAATATCGCCGTTCTTTTTGTAAAATAAGACATAGGTATAGTTGCCGGGAACCGCCGGGCGGCGGTTTCCGCGCAGAAGAAAACGAGGAGCTGCTCCATGGTCTTTTCGAGCCTGACTTTTCTGTTTCTGTTTTTGCCCCTGCTGTATCTGTTCCTGTTCCCGCTGCGCTCCCCGCGCTGGCGCAACGGCGTCCTGATCGCCGCCTCCCTCCTGTTTTACGGCTGGGGCGAGCCGGTCTGGATCCTGGCGATGCTCTTTTCCACAGCGGTCAACTTCGTCTGCGCCCGCCTGATCGAGAGCACGGAGGACGGCTCCCGGCGCAGGCTCTGGCTGGTGCTCGGCGTGATCGCGTCGATCGCCTTCCTGTTCTATTTCAAATATTCTGCCTTCCTGCTCAATACGCTGCTCGCGATCTTCGGCGCGGCCTGGCGCATGCCGGCGCCGAAGCTGCCGATCGGCATCTCCTTCTACACCTTCCAGATCCTGACCTATACGGTGGACGTGTACCGCCGCAAGGTGCCGGCCCTGAAAAACCCGCTGCGGCTGCTGCTGTACGTCAGCTGCTTCCCACAGCTGATCGCCGGCCCGATCGTCCAGTACGGCGACATCGTCGACCAGCTGGAGGAGCGCAGCATCACGCCGGAGGACTTCTCCGAGGGCCTGCAGCGCTTCGTCAGAGGCTTGGCGAAGAAGGTGCTGCTGGCCAATCTCTGCGGCGCGGCGCTGGAGGAACTGCCGCTGGGCGGGACAGGCGCGGCGCTGTCCGTCGGCGGCGCGTGGCTGGCCGCCCTGCTGTACACGCTGCAGATCTACTATGACTTCTCCGCCTATTCCGACATGGCGATCGGCCTGGGCCGGACGCTTGGCTTCCGCTACAAGGAGAACTTTCTCTTCCCCTACGGCTCGCACTCCATCACCGAGTTCTGGCGCCGCTGGCACGTGTCCCTGGGCAGCTTTTTCCGGGACTACGTCTATATCCCGCTCGGCGGCAACCGCCGGGGCACCGGCCGCACGATCCTGAACATGCTGATCGTCTGGGCGCTGACCGGCCTGTGGCACGGCGCGAGCTGGAACTTCGTGCTCTGGGGCGGCTATTACGGCGTGCTGCTGATCCTGGAGCGCTTCGTGCTGGCCCCGCTGCTGGAGCGGCTGCCGAAGCTGCTGCGCGGTGTGCTGACCTTCGTGCTCGTCGCCGTCGGCTGGGTCATCTTCTACTATACGGATTTCTCCGCCCTGTGGCAGCATCTCGGGGCGCTCGTCGGCGTCGGCAGCGCGGGCTGGATGGACGCGCAGAGCCTGGCCGTCGTCAGAAAGTACACGGTCTTCCCGCTCCTGTGCCTGGCGCTGAGCCTGCCCTGGGTACCGAAGGCCGCGGCCGCGCTGCCGGACAAGACGAAAACCATCCTGCAGCCGGTTTTCACCCTCGTCCTCTTTATCGTGTCGGTGCTCTTCCTGGTCGGGCAGAGCTATAACCCCTTCATCTATTTCCGCTTCTGAGGACCGCCATGAAACGTGTCATCACATCGCTGATCTGCGTCTATCTCTGCCTGCTGGCCGCCTTCAGCTGCGGACTGGGCGAGCTGCTGTTCGCAGACAAAAACGAGCGTCCGTCCTTTACGGAAAACCGGATGCTGAAGGCCTTTCCCACGCTGAACGCCGGAACGATCCTCGACGGCAGCTTTATGGACGGGTTTGAAGCCTGGCTTTCCGACGCCTTTTTCTTCCGGGAAGGGGCCGCGGATTATTCAAACGGCGTTATGGGCCTGTTCCGGCTCCGTTCCGAGGAGGACGAGGCGGACTCCTGCCTCCAGGGCCAGCTGTGGGAGACGGATCCGGAAGCGCAGCAGGAGGCGGATCTGGACGGGCCGGAGGAGGAAGGCGAAAGGGAGGAAGCCTCCCCGGCTTCCGGCGAAGGACCGGCGGACGAGGCCCCGGAGCGCAGCGAGGCGCTCGCGGCGGACGACGGCAGGCGCCCGACGCCCGAGGTGAGCGAAAGCGCCTCCTTCTGGGCGGTCGCACAGGACGGGACGCAGAGGCCTCTGGAGGAATTCCCCCCGGAGACGATCGCCGGGCTCGCCCGCGTCCTCAACGAATACCGCGCGGCGCTGCCCGCCGACGGCACGGTCAGCATGCTGACGCCCATGACCTCCTGTATCGCAAACACCGTGCTGGTTTATCACAAGGACAGGGACTGGGACAGCGATCTGGCGGAAACAGTGCAGCCGTACCTGGACCCCGGCGTCCGCTACTTTGACATCACCGACATCTTGCGGCCGTATATCGGGCAATATACGCTCTATCCCACCAAGGACCACCACTGGCACCCGATCAGCTGCAAGCTGGCAGTCAATGAGATCCTCGGCGAGCAGGGCATCGTGCCAAACCAGTACGACGAATATCTCTATCGCCTCAGCCGGCTCAGAGACGAGGGGCCCTTTACGACGCAGGAGCTTGACTCCGTGATCGCCTCGATCGAGCAGGTCCCCATCCTCGTGCTGAACGCCCCGGCGGAAGGCTATATCGTCACCGACCTGAACAAGCGTCAGCCCGGGTACGTCATCGATACGCGATTCGACGAGTATGCCCAGTATCTCGGCGGGCCCCGGCTGCCCTGGCGCGAATTTGTCACCGGTTATCACACGGGAAGAAACGCGCTCGTCATAGGAGACAGCTATACGCAGGTGTTCATTCCGTATCTCTTCCCCTATTACGACGAAGTGCTGTCCACGGATTTCCGGGAGGAATACGCGAACTACAAGGTGGGCGCCAACGTCCGGCAATACATCGACTATTACGGGATCAGCGATGTGTATATCGTCTATTCCGTCTACTATTCACCGAATTCCGATATGATCCAGAATCGCCTGGAACAGTTTTTCTTTAAGGACTACGGCGGCTGAGGAAGCTTTTCCGACCCGCTGCGACAGGAGAACACGGGATGAACGACAACAAGCCCAATTCTATGACGCGCCGCCGGGTTACGGGGATCCTGCTTGTGACGACGCTCGTCTTTTTCGCGCTGCTCGGCGCGGCGCTCCGGCTGCATCGGCAGCTGCCGGTGATCCGGGAAAACCGGGTGATCGCCGCCCTGGAGCGCGGCGATCTGGCACGCGCCCGCGCGCAGGCCGCCAGGCTGAGCGACGCGGAAAAGGAGCGATCCTATCTGGTGATCTGCGACTACCGCGAGGCGCTGGCGCTGATGGAGGCGGGAAACTGGGAGGAGGCGGAACAGCTCCTTACAGCCGCCGCCGGTTATGAAGACGCCGCCGAGCGCAAGGCGGAATGCGAATACCGGATCGCCGAACGGCTGGACGAGCAGGGACAATGGGAGGAGGCGGAGGCCCGCTTCCTCGCGCTGAGCGGCTATCGCGACGCGATGGAGCGCTATAACGACTGCCGCTTCCGCCGCGCACAGGCGCTGGAGGAGAGAGGACAGGTCACCGAGGCGGCCGAGCTCTACGCGCAGCTGGGTGATTACGCCGGGGCGCGGGAGCGCCTGTACGCGATGGCCGGGGCCGTGACCGGGATCGAGGATCCGGAGGCGGCGCTGGCCGCCCTGCGCGGGCTGACGCCGGAGGCGCTCGCCCATATGGCGGAGCTGGCCGATCGGCGTGCGGCGCTGCCGCAGGGCATCATCGACGTCGGCTTCTACCATACGCTCGGCCTTGCGGCCGACGGCACGGCGCTCGCCTGCGGCGACGACAGCTATGGCCAATGTCAGGTCTCCGGCTTCCGGGATCTGCGGGCGGTGGCCGCAGGCGCCTATCACAGCCTGCTGCTGCACGCCGACGGCACGGTCAGCGCCGTCGGGAGGAACACCGAGGGACAGTGCGAGGTCTCCGGATGGACGGACGTGGTGCAGATCGCCGCGGGCGACTACGCCAGCTTCGGCCTGCGCGCCGACGGGACCCTGCTCTATACCGGCTTCAACGACTATGAGAAGACCGAAGGCTGGCGCGACCTGGCCGCGATCAGCGCCGGATCCTACAACATCGCCGCGCTGCGAAAAGACGGCGGCGCCTGGGTCTATCCCGCGATCGAGGGCGGCGAAGCCCTGGAGGGGCTGGTCGATCTGGCGGTCAACACGGGCTTCGGCGTGGGCGTGCAGGCGGACGGCCGCGTCGTCGGCAGCGCCTTCGCGCTGGATGACTGGACGGATATCGTCGGCGTCTCCGCGAGCGGCACGGTCGTGCTCGGCCTGCGCGCCGACGGCCGCGTGCTCTGTCACGCCTTCCGTTCGCGCGACGCGCTGGCGCTGGG
>CAMZIX010000110.1 GCA_947307375.1 uncultured Clostridia bacterium
CCCGGGCAGCCTGCGCCGAGGGTCCGGCGGATCTCCTCCGTCAGCGCCGATTCGCGCAGCCCGCGGCGGCGCAGGACCCGGCTGCCGAGGCTGTCCTCCTCCCGCAGGACGCCGAGCAGCAGATGCTCGGTGCCGACGAAGCTGTGGCCCAGATCGCCCGCCGCCTGCCGCGCCTTTTCAATGGCGTCTTCGCTGCGCCGGGTGAATTTTTCGTTGCTTCTCATCCTTGCTTCCCTCCATGCAGGCTGTATTATCCTCTGCTCCCGCCGCCGAAAGCGGCGAATGCGCCCGCGGACGGAAAAATTATCGCCAGAAGCGGAAGGTTTTAACAAATTGTTTGAATTTGACGATTGATTTTTGCGGGAGATGTGCTACAATGACCTCACAGACAGAGGTCTGATAGACTAACAGGAGGTAAAAACATATGCCGTATGTCATCAGCGACGAGTGCCTGTCTTGCGGTTCCTGCGCGGCTCAGTGCCCCGCCGAGGCGATCAGCATGGGCGAGCTCCACTACGAGATCGATCCCGATGCCTGCCTGGAGTGCGGTTCCTGCGCGGCTCAGTGCCCTGCCGAGGCCATCACGCTCGAGTAAGTTGAACAAGTAAAAAATCGGGACGGTCACACCGCCCCGATTTTTTCATCTGCGGAGGAAAGGCATGACACAGGAACTCTGGCCCGGCGGGCCGCTTTTTCGGGATGCGGCCTCGTTCCGCCTGAGCACGGACAGCGTGCTGCTGGCGGACTTCACGCGGCCGCGCGGCGCGGCGGAGGGGATCGATCTGGGCTGCGGCTCGGGCGTACTTTCGCTGCTGCTGGCGCTGAAGGACGAAAAACTGCACATGACCGGGCTGGAGCTGTTGCCGGAGGCGGCGGCCGCGGCGCGGGAAAACGCCGCGCTCAACGGCCTGGACGGACGCATCGCCGTGGTCGAGGGCGATATCCGCGCGTACCGCGCGCTCTTTCGTGCGGGCAGCTTCGATCTTGCGGTCTCCAACCCGCCTTATTTCCCGGAACGCGCGGGCGCCGTCTCGCCGGAGGAGGGCCGTGCGGCGGCCCGTTCGGAGGGCGGCTGCAGCCTGACCGAGCTCTGTGAGGCGGCGGCTTTTCTGCTGCGGACCGGCGGCAGCTTTTTCCTGGTGCATCGGCCGGAGCGGCTGAGCGAGCTCTGCGGCCAACTCAGCGCGCACGGTCTGGAGCCGAAGCGTCTGCGCCTCGTCTGTCATCGCGCCGACAGTGCGCCGAGTCTTGTGCTGCTGGAAGCCCGGCGCGGCGGCAAGCCCGGCCTGAAGATCGAGCCGATGCTTGTCCTCTGCGGCCAGGACGGGGGAGAGAGTGAAGAATACAGGCGCATTTACCACCGATAACAAAAAACAGCCTTTCCAAACGGAAAGGCTGTTTTTGATTCGGATGCTTTATTCTTTTTCGTCGCTGATCAGGCCGTAGCCGCCCTCGACGCGCTTATAGACGACGGCGATGTTGTCATTTTCGTCCATGTTGCGGAACACGAAGAACTCGTGGCCCAGCAGGTTCATCTGCAGGATCGCTTCCTCGGGGGACATGGGCTTGATCGAGAAGCGCTTGCTGCGGACGATCTTGAACTCATCGGCCGCCTCTTCTTCCTCCGCGGCGGCGGCATAGGCAGGCACGACGTCACGCTCCATGACGCCCTCTCTCAGGCGCTTTTCCAGACGGGTCTTGTTCCGGCGGATCTGACGCTCGATCGCGGCGACACCGGAATCGACCGATGCGTACATATCCTGCGTCAGTTCGCTGGCCCGGTAAAACAGACCGCCGTTTTTGATGGTGATCTCCGCCCGGAAGCGGCCGCGCTCGATGCTGTAGGTGACGAAGGCCTCGGCCTCCGTCTTGAAGAAGCGGTCAAGCTTGCCGATCTTCTTTTCGGAATACGCGCGCAGTTCCTCGGACGAGTCCATCTTCTTTTCGGTAAACGTGAACTTCATACTGCCTGCTCCTTTCTTTCATTCTGCTGATGCAGATCCATCCTGTTCGATCAGGGTCAATGACATTATACCATAAATCACGGGAAAATTAACGGAAAAAAACGAGACTGCGGACAGAATCGGCATTTCCACAAATCTGCGGAGCGTTTTTTGGTGAATTCGCAGATTTTATTCGATTTCCCGGTACATGGCGGGCGCGCTGGCCTTGCTGGCGGCCTCGCTGACTTCGGTGACCTCCACCTTCAGCCGGCGCTGGCCGAAGCCGATCTCGATCACGTCGCCGACCTTGACCTGATAGCTGGCCCTGACGGTGCGGCCGTTGACGCTGACGCGCTCGCCGTCGCAGGCCTCGTTGGCGACCGTGCGGCGCTTGATGAGCCGGGACACTTTCAGATATTTATCCAGACGCATGGCGTTCTCCTTGCTTTTGGGTATGAAAAGAGCAGCCATCCACAAGGACGGCTGCTGTTTTATCATTACTTGTTGACGGCGTCCTTGAGAGCCTTGCCGGGCTTGAAGGAAGCGGAACGGGAAGCGGGGATCTTGATCGTTTCCTTGGTGCGGGGATTGCGGCCGGTGCGGGCGGGGCGCTCTTTCACTTCAAAAGCACCGAAGCCGACCAGGGCGACCTTATCGCCGGCAACGAGAGTGTTGGTGATGGTTTCGAACACGGCGCTGACGAGCTTTTCGCTGTCCTTCTTGGAAGCGCCGGTCTTCTCTGCAACAGCAGCGACCAGTTCAGTTTTGTTCATTTTATTTCCTCCTAAGTAATGGCCTTTCCGGCCTTTGGTATGATGAGTTTGCCCGAAAAACGGGCAAATTACTCATGATCTTTGCCGGAGCCTCCGGCAATTAAAATTTAGCATATTCGGGTTGAAGAATCAAGCCCTATTTAAAAAAATCAAAGGAATTTCGGGGCTTTTTTTCACTTCATGTGCAGCAGGCGGGCGATTTTTGCGCCGCCCGGGATCAGGGCCATATCCTCCTTCGTGACGGTGCGCAGCGCGATGCTCAGCAGCAGGTAGACGACGACGGCCGCGAGGATCGACGGGAACACGGACAGCAGCAGACCGAGCCGCCCGTTCGGGAAGATGTGGTTGAACAGCGCAAAGCAAAGCATGGCGGCCACGGCCATGAAAACGGTGCAGAGCAGGGGCTTGATCAGGATGACGTGCAGACGCGGGTTCTTGTCCAGCACAAAGCACATCATCACGAAGTTGACGATCGCCATGAAGACGTAGCTGGCCAGCGTGCCGATCGGCGCGCCGACGATGTTGATCCCGCGCTGCGCCACCAGGAAGTAGTTGATGACGACCTTGAGCACGCCGCCGGCGAAGAGCGTGTACATCGGCAGCAGCTCGTGGCCCGTGGCCTGCAGGATCGCGTTTTCCATCAGCACGATGCACACGAAGACCGAGGCCAGGCCCAGGATCGCGAGCAGCTCGGAGCCGGCCGGGTGCGCGCCCGGGTATATCAGGTCCATAACCGGCCTGGAAAGCACCGTCAGCCCTGCGCCCATCGGCAGACTCAGTACGGCGGCGATGCGCATCGAGTCCTCGGAGATCTTGGTCGCCTCGTCGTTTTCCTTCTTGACGATGGCGGCTGTGATGGCCGGGACGACGGAGATCGTCAGCGGCGTGATGATGGCGGCCGGCAGGTTGAAGACGGTCTGCGCCTTCCCGTAGACGCCGGTGAGCTCCTTGGCCTCCTGGTAGCTGAAGCGGGCGGCGTCCTGCAGACGGCCCATGCAGAGGCTGGAGTCGATCAGGTTCAGCAGGGCGAGCACGCTGCTGCCCAGCGCGATCGGGATGCCGATGCGCAGGAAGCGCTTCAGGATGGCTCCGTCGGGATCGGGCGTGTCCTCACCGGCTCCCGCGTCGCGGTAGTGCCGGCGCTTGTACAGCCACATGTACAGCAGCGCCGCCGCGGAGCCCGCCGTCACGCCGAAGATCGCGCCCGCGGAGCCGAGCGGCTTGCCGTAATTCTCATGCATCAGGAACCAGGCCAGCGCCAGGCCGACGATCACCTTGACCAGCACCTCCAGCACCTGGCCGACGGTGGTGGGGATCATGTTGCCGTAGCCCTGGCAGTAGCCGCGGTAGGCGGAGACCAGGCACACGAGCAGCACCGAGGGGCTCATCACGCGGATGCTCAGCGCTGCGTCGGGATTGCGCAGGATGCGGCCGGCGATCTGGTGCGGGAAGAGGGCCATGATCAGCGAGCAGAAGAGCCCGAGCCAGAAAAAAGTCCGCCAGGCGACGGAGAAGGTGCGGCGCAGCTGATTCGTGCGCCCCTGGGCGTTGGCCTCGGACACCATGCGCGCCAGCGCGATCGGCAGACCCGCGGTGGACAGCGTCAGAAAGACGTTATAGACGTTGTAGCTGGCGAGAAACATCGAATATCCGTCGTCGCCGAGGATATTCCCGATGGGCATCTTGTACAGGAAGCCCAGGATCTTCATGATGATCACGCCCGCGGTGAGGATCGCCGC
>CAMZIX010000111.1 GCA_947307375.1 uncultured Clostridia bacterium
GTCTTCTTGGTCATGTTGTAGATGCGGATCGGCAGGGTCTGGAAGCCGTTGCCGGAGGTGAAATAGCTGATGACGAAGTCGTCGAGCGAGAGGGTGAAGGCCATGATGAGGCCGGTGATGATGCCGGGGAAGATCTCCGGGATCTCGACCTTCAGAAAGGCCTTCAGCGGCGTGCAGCCGAGGTCCATCGCGGCCTCGGGCAGGGCCTGGTCCATCTGCTGCAGCTTCGGCAGCACCTGCAGGATCACATAGGGCAGGCAGAAGGTGATGTGCGCGATCAGCATCGTGGCGAAGTTCAGGCTCGTCGCCGCGCCGAAGAGGCGGCCGACGAAGACGAACATCAGCATCAGGGAAATGCCGGTGATGATATCGGGGTTGATCATCGGGATATTGGTCGCGGTGTCCAGCGCGGCGCGCAGGTATTTGTTGCGCAGGCGGTGGATGCCGACGGCGGCGGCGGTGCCCATCACGGTGGAAATGAGCGCCGCGCTCACGGCGAGGATCAGCGTGTTCTTCACCGCGCCGAGGGTCTCGGAGTCGCGGAAGAGCTCCTCATACCAGTGCAGGGAAAAACCGGAAAAGACCGACAGGCTCTTGGCGTCGTTGAAGGAAAAGACCAGCAGGATCGCGATCGGCGCGAAAAGAAAGAGCATGACGAGTCCGGTGTAGATTTTCGAGGCTGTTTTCATCTCTCTGCCTCCCCTCTTACGCCATGGCGCGCTTGTTGGCCATGCGCTGCAGCAGCGCCATGCCGACAAGCAGCACCAGCATCAGGATAAAGGCAATGGCCGCGGCGAAGTGCAGGTTGTTGGCGACATACTGGCTCTCGATCGCGTCGCCGATCAGGTAGAACTTGCCGTTGCCGAGCTTCTGGGAGATATAGAAGGTGGAGATCGAGGGGATCAGCACCATCGTGACGCCGGAGATGACGCCGGGCAGGCTCAGCGGCCAGATCACGCGCCGCAGCACGCCGAAGCCGTTGCAGCCGAGATCGCGCGCGGCCTCGAGGAGCTTGACGTCCATCTTGGCCATGACCGAGTAGATCGGCAGGATCATATAGGGGAAGTAGTCGTAGACCATGCCGATGACGACCGCGGCCTCGGTGCCGATGATATGGATCCGGCCGAGGTGCAGCGCGCCGAGCAGTCCGTTGAGGATGCCGGTGTCCTGCAGGATCGTCATCCAGGCGTAGGTGCGGATCAGGAAGTTCATCCACATCGGGATCATGATCAGCGTGATCAGGATGCCCTGGGTCTTCGCGCTCGCGCGGGAGATCAGCAGCGCGAAGGGGTAGCCCATCAGCAGACAGATCGCCGTGGAGATCACGGCCAGCTTCAGCGAGCGGCCGAAAATCAGCAGATAGGTGCGCACCTCCCTGACCGCCTCGCCGTCGTTGACCTGGGAGGTCGCGGTGAAGAAGCGGGTAAGGTTGTCGGTGGTGAACGCATAGTTGTTGTCGGTAAAGGCGTAGTAGGCGACAAAGATCAGCGGCACGATGATGAACAGCAGCGCCCAGACCGAGTAGGGCGCCAGGGCCAGCCGCTGGATCAGGCCCATGCCCTTTCTCAGCGAATCCTGTTTCTTCATGTCTCCGGCTCGCTTTCCGCCGTGAGTTCCTCGGCCAGCTCCTCGATCTGCTCCAGCTCGCCGATCTCGTCCAGCTCCATCGAGTAGGAGGAGTAGTCGCCGAACATGCCGGAGTACTCGCTCTTTTTCATGATGTGGATCGCTTCGGGCTCGATATACAGGCCGATGCGCTCGTCCACGTCCACGAAGTCCGTCGTCTGGATCATCCACTTGAAGCCGTTGATGTCCACGATGATCTCATAGTGCACGCCGAGGAAGGTGACGGAGGTGACGACGCCCTTCAGCATGCCCTTCTCCTCCGGTACGATGTCCACGTCCTCCGGACGAACGACCACGTCCACCGGCTCCTTGAGCTCAAAGCCCTCGTCCACGCAGTCGAACACGTGGCCGGAAAAGCTGACCTTGCGGTCGCGCAGCATCACGCCGTCGAGGATGTTGCTCTCCCCGATGAAATCCGCCACGAAGGCGTTGACCGGCTCGTTGTAGATGTCGATCGGGGTGCCGATCTGCTGGATGCGGCCGTTGGACATGACGACGACCGTGTCGGACATCGACAGGGCCTCCTCCTGGTCGTGGGTGACGAAGATGAAGGTGATGCCGGTGGCCTTCTGGATATTTTTCAGCTCCTGCTGCATGTCCTTGCGCAGCTTCAGGTCCAGCGCGGCGAGCGGCTCGTCCAGCAGCAGCACCTTCGGCCGGTTGACCAGGGCGCGGGCGATGGCCACGCGCTGCTGCTGGCCGCCGGACAGGCTGGAGACGCCGCGCTTTTCAAAGCCGGTCAGCGCGACGAGCTTGATCATCTCGGTCACGCGCTCGTGGATCTCGTCCTTCGGCACCTTTTTCTCCCGCAGGGAGAAGGCGACGTTTTCGTAGACGTTCAGGTGCGGGAAGAGGGCGTAGCGCTGGAAGACGGTGTTGACGTTGCGCTTGTGCGGCGGCACGTCGTTGATGCGCTCGCCCATGAAGATCACGTCGCCCTCGTCGGCGCTCTCAAAGCCGCCGATGATGCGCAGCGTCGTGGTCTTGCCGCAGCCGGAGGGGCCGAGGAGCGTCAGGAATTCGTTGTCGTAGATATCCAGATTGATATGATCCAGCACCAGCTCTCCGTCAAAGGATTTGCTGACGTTTTTCAGCTCGACGATCTTTTTCATGTCCCGGCCTCCGTACAAAACAAAAAATGACGTGTGCCGAAAGCACACGTCACATGGATAAGCCAATGGACCGGCCCCGCCGGATGCGGTGCCGCCTCAATGTGGAGTGGAGAGTTTTATAAGCAAAGAAACTTTACTTGCTCTTACTCTTATTGACCATTTCCCAAGTTGACTGTCTTTCGACAATGGTTGTAAGAAACCAACTTTGCAGAAACTGAGCTTTTAACTCAATCAATAAGGCAACAGAAGTTGCCGCCGCATTCCGCGGATCATCGGCATTCGACCCGGCTGTCCGTCTGGCCTCGGCTGCATCGCTGCAGCGGTCGTTATCTTGCTTTGGAAACTCTGTGTTGTATCCAATTGAGACGATTTATTCTAACAGGATTCTGCCCGAACTGTCAACCGTTATTTTGCCCCTGTTTCGCCAAAAAACGCAGGGAATTACCCTGCGTTTTTGGATTTTATTGCTTATCTTCGTCTTTGCCGTCCCCGGGCTTGTCCTCGGACGGCTCGGGAAGGGGCGCCGGCTCCTCGTCGTCGAAGCGGGCGATCTTGCGCGCCGGGCGCTCGATGGTCGCGTCGTTCTTCGCCTTCTTCGCGTCCTTCACGGACTCGGGCATGAACTCGCCGTGCTCGAAGAAGTAATCGAATTCCTCGCCCTCCATGGTCTCGTGCGCCAGGAGGTATTCGGCAATGGCGATCAGCTGCTCCCGGTGCTCGGTGAGGATGCGCTCGCACTCGGCGGCGGCCATGTCAAAGATCTTTTTGACCTCCTCGTCGATGGCGGCGGCGGTCTCCTCGGAATAGCTCTTCGTCGTGCCGAAGTCGCGGCCGATGAAGATCGAGTGGTCGGCGCTGTCATACTGGATCGGGCCGAGACGGTCGCTCATGCCGTAGCGGGTGACCATGCTGCGGGCCAGATGGGTGGCCTGCTGGATGTCGCCGGAGGCGCCGGTGGAAATGTCGTCCAGGAAGAGCTTTTCCGCGATGCGGCCGCCGAGGCTCATGACGATCTGCTCGAACATCTCGCTGCGGGAGGTGAAGTTCTCCAGGTCCTCGTTCGGGCGCATCAGCGTGAAGCCGCCGGCCATGCCGCGCGGGATGATCGTGATATAATGCACGGGGTCGACGTGCGGGAGGAACTTCGCGGCCACCGCGTGGCCGGACTCGTGGTAGGCCGTCAGGCGGCGCGCCTTGTCGCTGACCTTGCGGCTCTTTTTCTCCGGTCCCATTTCGACCTTGAGGATCGCCTCTTCGACGTCCTCCATCGTGATGAAGCGGTGGCGCCGACGCACGGCCAGCAGGGCCGCCTCGTTCATCAGGTTCTCCAGATCCGCGCCCGAGAAGCCCGGGGTGCCGCGGGCGATGGAGTTGAGGTCGACGTCGTCGGCCAGCTGCTTGTCGCGGGAGTGGATCTTCAGAATCGCCTCGCGGCCCTTGATGTCGGGCAGGCCGACGTAGACCTGGCGGTCAAAGCGGCCGGGGCGCAGCAGCGCGTTATCGAGGATGTCGGCGCGGTTCGTGGCCGCCATGACGATGACGCCCTCGTTGCTGCCGAAGCCGTCCATCTCCACGAGCAGCTGGTTGAGCGTCTGCTCGCGCTCGTCG
>CAMZIX010000112.1 GCA_947307375.1 uncultured Clostridia bacterium
AGGGTCTGGCTCGCGCCGCTCGGAATATGCATCAGCGCAGCGCCTCCTTCAGCGCGTCCACACGGTCGGTCCGCTCCCAGCGCACGCCGAGCTCCTCGCGCCCCATGTGGCCGTAGGCGGCGAGCCGCCGGTAGATCGGGCGGCGCAGGTCGAGATCACGGATGATGGCCGTCGGGCGCAGGTCGAAGACCTGCTGAACGGCTGCGGACAGGCGCTCGTCAGAGACCGTGCCGGTGCCGAAGGTCTCCACCAGCACGCTCACCGGGTGCGCCACGCCGATGGCGTAGGCCAGCTGCACCTGGCAGCGCCGCGCCAGACCGGCAGCGACCACGTTCTTCGCGACCCAGCGCGCCGCATAGGCCGCGCTGCGGTCCACCTTCGTCGGATCCTTGCCGGAGAAAGCGCCGCCGCCGTGGGGCGCGCTGCCGCCGTAGGTGTCCACGATGATCTTGCGGCCGGTCAGACCGGAGTCGCCCTGCGGGCCGCCGATAACAAAACGCCCCGTCGGGTTTACATAATATTTGGTATTTTTATCAAGAAGCTCGGCGGGGATCGTCGTCCGGATCAGCTTTTCAAGCATGTCGCGGCGGATCTGCTCCAGCGTCGCCTCCGGCGCGTGCTGGGTCGAGACGACGACGGTGTCTATGCGCACGGGGCGGCGATCCTCGTCGTACTCGACGGTCACCTGGGTCTTGCCGTCCGGGCGCAGATAGGGCAAGGTGCCGCTCTTGCGCAGATCGGTCAGTTTCCGGGCCAGCTTGTGGGCCAGGGAGATCGGCAGCGGCATGAGCTCGGGCGTCTCGTCGCAGGCGTAGCCGAACATCATGCCCTGGTCTCCCGCGCCGTTCTGCAGTTCGCTGTCCTCGCCGCTGCGGCTTTCCATCGCCCGGTCCACGCCAAGCGCGATATCGGCGGACTGCTCGTCAATGTTGGTGATGATGCCGCAGGTGTCGCAGTCAAAGCCGTACTTGGCGCGGTCGTAGCCGATCTCACGAACGACCTCGCGGGTGATCTTTGGAATGTCCACATAGCAGCTGGTGCTGATTTCCCCCATAATGTGCACGAGGCCGGTGGAGACCACCGTCTCACAGGCGACGCGCCCCATCGGATCCTGCGTGAGGATCGCGTCGAGGATGGCGTCGGAGATTTGGTCACAGATCTTGTCGGGATGCCCCTCGGTCACCGACTCGGAAGTAAACAGAAAATGGCTCATGCTATATATCCCCTATTCTTTTATTTTCAAAAGAAAACTGCCCTGTCGAAAGACAGGGCAGAAAACATGCTGATGCAAGCCTCATCTTTCGTATCACCGCCGGATTTGGCACCTTATGCTCTCGCACAGGTTGCCGGGCTTCACAGGGCCGTTCCCTCCACCGCTCTTGATAAGGTGTTCAATTTTCGAATCGTATTATAACAGTTTTTTTGTCTGTGTCAAGGGCTTTCTACAGCAGAAAGGCGGCCAGGAGCGGGATCGTCAGCATCGAAAGCGCGGTGTCCAGCAGGATGCCCTTGGAGCTGTATTCATAGTCCTTGCCGTACTGGATGCAGAGGATGCTGACGATGATGCCGCTCGGGCAGGCGCTGACGATCAGCATCGCGCTGCGCAGCGTCGGGTCCGCCGGGAGCACACGGAACAGCAGCCAGGTCAGCAGGGGCATCAGCAGCAGGCGGAGCGCGGAGACGAGATACAGGCTCTTCTCCTTGAACGCGTCCAGGAGACGGACCCTGCCGAGCGAGGCGCCGATCACGACCATCGACATCGGCATCGTCGCCGGGGAGACGACGGCGAGCATGTCCTTCAGAAAGGCCGGGCAGGGCAGGCGCAGCGCGAAGATCACAACGCTGAGCACCGTGACGACGAGCGGCACGGAAACGATGTCCTTCAGGCGCAGCGCGCCGCGCTCCCCCGCCTTCAGCCGCCACACGCCGTAGGTGAAAAGCAGGAGGTTGAAAAAGGCGTTCTGCAGCGCGATATAGAACACGCCCTGCGAGCCGAGCAGCAGCTCGGCCACCGGCACGCCGATGAACATCGGATTCATCACCGAGACGAGCAGCTCGAAGATCGGCGCGCGCTCCTTGTTCAGCGGCAGCAGCCGCGTAAGCAGCGCCGAGACGAGATAGCCCAGCGACAGGACCAGGAAGGCCACCAGCAGAGCGTAGGCCAGCTCTTTCCCGTTCATGGCGGGCGGATTGTTGACCACCGAGAACAGGATCGTTGCGGTCATAAAGACGTTCAGCGTCAGCTTGCTGGCGCTGCGGGCGAAGTCCGGCCCGAAGCTGCCGCGCCGCGCGCCGACATAGCCGACCAGCATCAGCGCGACGAAGAGCAATAGCTTTTGAATCAATGGAAGCATAGGCTAAATCCCCAGAATCAGTTTTGCGATGTAGATATAGATCAGCAGGCTGACCGCGTCGGTCAGGGTGGAGATCAGCGGGTTGGCCATCACGGCCGGGTCCAGGCCGATCCTTTCCGCCCCGAGGGGCAGCAGGCTGCCGACGAGCTTGGCGAACATGACGATGAATACGATCGAGAGACTGACCGTCGCCGCGACCCAGAGCGTCACGGACTGGTTGCCCAGGATCAGCATGTCCAGCAGCAGCATTTTGCCGAAGTTGATCAGCGAGAGCGTCGCGCCGCAGAGCACCGCCACGCGCCACTCCTTCCAGATCACCTTCAGCGCGTCCCGCGGCTCGATATCGCCCAGGGAGAGCGAACGGATGACCGCCGTGGCCGACTGCGCGCCGGAGTTGCCGCCGGTGCCCATCAGCATCGGGATAAAAGCGACGAGGCCGGGCACAATAGCCAGCATCGCCTCAAAGTTGGTCAGGATCATGCTGGTGAAGGTGGCCGAGAGCATCAGGAACATCAGCCAGGGGATGCGGTTTTTATAGATCTCCAGGGGTCTGGTGCGGGAATAGGGCGTATCGGAGGGCAGCATACCGGCCATCTTTTCGATGTCCTCGGTGGCCTCCTGTTCCATGACGTCGATGATGTCGTCGACGGTGACGATGCCGACGAGGCGGCCCTCTTTATCAACAACGGGCAGCGCCATCAGGTCGTAGTCCGAGAATTTCGCGGAGACGCTCTCCTGGTCCTCGGTCGTGGAGGCGAAGACCACGTTGCGGTCCATCAGCTCCTCGATCTCGGTGTCGGGATCGGCCAGCAGCAGATCCTTGACCGTGACCACGCCCTCCAGCTTGCGGTAGGCATTGGTGACGAAGCAGATGTAGATCGTCTCCTTGTCCTCGCCGATGCGGCGGATGCGGGCGAAGGACTCCTTGACGCTCATGTACTTTTTCAGATCGACGAACTCCGCGGTCATGATGCTGCCGGCGGAATTCTCCGGGTAATTCAGATACTGGTTGATCAGCGCGCGGGTCTGGGGCGTGGCCGCGCGCATCACGCGCTTGACCACGTTCGCGGGCAGCTCCTCCATCATGTCCACCGCGTCGTCCAGGTACAGCTCCTCGACGATGCCGGTCAGTTCGGAGTCGGTGATGGAGTTGATGATCTTTTCCTGCTCCGGGGGCTCAAAGTTGGCGAAGACCTCCGCCGCCCGCTCCTTCGACAGCAGGCGGAACACCATCGCCATGCGCTTGTCGTCGATCTCGCTCAGGAACTCCGCCAGGTCGAACTCGTTCATGTCCTCCATGCGGAGCTTGAGCTCTTTCATATTGTGCTGATCCAGCAGCTCCATCAGCTCGTCGCTGTGCTTTTCCTGCAGGGCCTCGTAATCCATGGTCTCCAGGTTTTCCAGTTCGTCCAAAAGGACTCACCTCCCCTTCCCGATTCGAAGATGATCAGACGCCGAGATACTCCTTCTGCTCACGGCTGAGCGTGTCGATGGCAACGCCCATGGCCTTCAGCTTGCGGCGGGCCACCGCGTCGTCCAGCTCGCGCGGGAAGTCGTGCACGCCGGCGGCGATGCGGCCGCGATTGCGCGACAGATATTCCGCGCCGAGCGCCTGCACGGCAAAGCTCATATCCATGATCTCCGCCGGATGGCCGTCGGCCGCGGCGAGGTTCACGAGCCGGCCCTCGGCAATGGTAAAGAGGGTCTTGCCGCTCGGCAGCACATAGCCCTGGATATTGTGGCGCGCCTCGTATTTCCTCACGGCCAGCGCGTTCAGCCCGGCCATGTCGACCTCCACGTCGAAATGCCCGGCGTTGGAGAGGATCGCGCCGTCCTTCATCATTTCGAAGTGCTCGGCGGTGATGACGCCGGAGCAGCCGGTCACGGTGACGAAAATGTCGCCGCGCTTCGCGGCCTCCGCCATCGGCATCACCTCGTAGCCGTCCATGACGGCCTCCAGCGCGCGCACGGCGTCC
>CAMZIX010000113.1 GCA_947307375.1 uncultured Clostridia bacterium
CGGCAGGCAGACGGTCTCGCCGAGCTCCATCAGGCCCTCGGTCAGCAGACCCGCCTCCTCCCCGGAGGGATAGACGGCGCGGAGCTCTTCGGTCACGCGGCGCCGGGTCTTCTGGCTGAGCACGTCGTCTCCGCAGGCCGTCAGCCGCATCACGACGCGCAGGACGTTGCCGTCCACGGCGGGCTCCGGTTCGCCGCAGGCGATGGAGGTGACGGCCCCGGCGGTGTAATCGCCGACGCCGGGCAGCTTTCGCAGCTCCGCGGCTGTGCGCGGCAGCTCGCCGCCGTAGTCGCGCATCACGAGCAGCGCGGCCTTTTTCAGATTCCGGGCACGGCTGTAGTAACCCAGGCCCTCCCACAGCTTCAGCAGCCGGTCCTCCGGGACCGCGGCCAGAGCCGCGGCGTCCGGCAACTCCGCCAGGAAGCGGGCGTAGTAGGGGATCACGGCCTCGATGCGCGTCTGCTGCAGCATGATCTCGGAGATCCAGACCTCATAGGGCGTCGGGTTTTGCCGCCAGGGCAGCTCGCGCCGCACGGACCGATACCAGGGGATCAGCCGTGCGGCGCAGTCACGAAGCAGCTTTTCGTTTTCCGTATTCATCTCAGGAGACGAAGCGCTGGGCCAGCAGCAGGCAGAGGTAGGCGGTGGGGATGGCGAAGAGCAGGCTGTCGGCGCGGTCCATCAGGCCGCCGTGGCCCGGGATCAGATGGGAGAAGTCCTTGACGCCGATCATGCGCTTGACCAGCGATTCGGCCAGATCGCCGATCTGCCCCATGCTGGAGGAGAGGAAAGCGGTCCCCACGCAGACCCAGAACGGGATGTTCCCGTAGGCGAGACCGGGGATCAGCGGCAGCAGGAAAAAGAGCCCGGCGCCGGCGACGATCGAGGCCAGCGCGCCGCAGATGCTGCCCTCCCAGGTCTTGTGCGGGGAGACCAGCGGGGCGAGCTTGTGCTTGCCGAAGCGCATGCCGCCGAAGAGGGCGAAGGCGTCGCAGATCATGGAGGCGACCGCGGCGAGGATCAGCGTTTCGGCCCAGATCTCGGAGATGCTGATGCGCATCAGCAGCACGAAGAGGAAGCCGGGATAGGACACGCCGGCTTCGGTATAAAAGGCGCCCGGGCCGGACACGCGCGGATGCAGGATGCCGGAGAACATGGCCAGGAAGATGGCCAGGGTCAGCGCGGCAACGCAGTATTCCAGCGGCGCGTGCAGCAGGGCCAGGATCGCCTGGATCGCCATGTGCGTGTACATGACCCAGGCGCAGCAGGCGATATCCAGCTTTTCCAGGTTGCGGCTGAGCTCGTAGCAGCAGATCACGCCCGCCGCGGCGAAAAACAGCACGCGGCTGACCTCGGAGGCCAGGATACTGCCGAAGGTGATGATCAGCAGAACGATCGCGGAGCTTATTCTCTGTCTCAAGGGAAATCACTCTTTCCGGTTTATCTGTATAAAAACAATATAACACAGATCTTCGCCGCGCTCAAGCCGCAATCTCTCCTGAAATCGGCTTTCTGTTGCAATTTGGCAGGGGGCGTGCTAAACTGTAACATAGCAAATTGTTTGTTCGGAGACAGAGAGAATGATCAAAAAGTGGCGAATCAAATTCCCGGCGGAAAAGGGCTGTGACCGGCGCTGGGCCTACGTCTATCTTCCGACGCAGGCGAAGCGCGGCGCAAAGCGCCGCTTCCCCGTGCTCTACATGTTCGACGGGCACAACGTCTTTTTCGACGAAGACGCGACCTACGGCAAGAGCTGGGGCCTGGCGGAATACCTCGATTTCTGCGACGTGCCGCTGATCGTGGCGGCGGTCGAGTGCAACCACGGGCCGAATGACGCCCGTATCCACGAGTATCTGCCCTACGACGTCACTTCGCCGCGTTACGGCACCTTTGAAGGGCGCGGCCGGGAGACGATGGACTGGTTCGTGAATGAGTTCAAGCCCCTGATCGACGCGCGCTATCCCACCCTGCCGGACCGGGAGCACAGCTTTATCGCCGGCAGCTCGATGGGCGGACTGATGAGCCT
This sequence comes from uncultured Clostridia bacterium, assembly GCA_947307375.1. Next base: position 2,027 of record CAMZIX010000113.1, read on the forward strand.
TTTCGCGCTGGCGGAATACAACCAGGTCTTTTCCCGCGCGGCCGCGCTCTCGCCCTCGATCGAGTTTGGCCCGGCGACGCTGGACGGGCTGCTGAAAAACGCGGGCTTTGCCCCGGATACGGTGCTTTATATGGACATGGGCGAGACGGAGCTGCAGCGCAGGCGCGCGCAGCAGCGCTGGCGCAGCGTCTGTCAGATCCTGCTGCAGAAGGGCGTGCTGCTCACGTCGCGCGTGGTCCCCGGCGGCGAGCACAATGAGGCGAGCTGGGAAAAGCAGGACCCCTTCTTTATTTCGACATTGCTGTACGGACTGGAGGACTGAGCGATGGAGATCCGCTATGACAAGTGGTACAGCCCTTCCCTGGGTCGGGACATGGAGATCAAAACCTACGGCCGCGGCGGCAAGCCGGTGCTGTACATCCCCTGCCAGGACGGGCGTTTTTACGACTTTGAGAACTTCGGCATGCTTGACGCCTGGCGGCCCTTCCTCGAGGCGGGACAGGCGACGGTCTTTTCCGTGGACACGCTGGACACGGAGACCTGGTCCTATAAAAACGGCAACCCCTACTGGCGGATCCGCCGGCACGAGGACTGGATGCGCTACCTCACCGAGGAGGTCGTGCCCTTCATCCGCATGGTCTGCCGCGAATACGGCTGGAAGACCAATCCCGGCGTGATGGCCTTCGGCTCCAGCCTCGGCGCGACCCACGCCGCCAATCTTTACTTCCGATATCCGGACCTCTTTGACGAGGTGCTGGCGCTCAGCGGAATTTACGACGCGTCCTACGGCTTCGACGGCTACATGGACGACAAGGTCTATCTCAACTCCCCGCTGAACTATCTGCCCAACATGGCGCCCGACCACCCCTTCATGGAAAAATACCGCCGCAACCGCGCGGTGTTCTGTGTGGGACAGGGGCCATGGGAGATCCCGGAATCCACCCGCGAGCTGGACCGGGTCCTGAAGGAAAAGGGCATCCCCGCCACGGTGGACTACTGGGGCTATGACGTCCAGCACGACTGGTCCTGGTGGTTCAAGCAGGTGGCCTATTTCGTCCCGAAGCTGCTGGCAGACTAATCTTCCCGAAAGAAGGAATCCCGATGAAAAACGCGATCTTCATGTCCCCAAATTTCCCTGAAAACTACTGGCATTTCTGCCATGAGCTGCACCATAACGGCATCAATGTCCTGGGCATCGGCGACGAGGCCTACGACCGCCTCCTGCCGGAGCTGCGCGACTGCCTGACCGAGTACTACCGGGTCGACAGCATGGAGAACTATGACGAGGTCTACCGCGCCGTGGCTTTCTTCTCGTTCAAATACGGACGCATCGACTTTCTGGAATCCAACAACGAGTACTGGCTGGAGCAGGACGCCGCCCTGCGCACGGACTTCAACATCCCGGGCTTCCATAACGAGGACATCCCGCGCATCAAGTTCAAGTCCGGCATGAAGGAATACTACCGCCGCGCCGGCGTGCCCACCGCGCGCTTCCACATGGCGGACGACCTGGCCGGCTGCCGCGCCTTTATCAAAGAGGTCGGCTATCCGGTGATTGCCAAGCCCGACAACGGCGTCGGCGCCAACGACACCTGGAAGATCAAGAATGACGAGGACCTGCAGCGCTTCCTGCTGGAGTGGGACGGCAGCCCCTATATCATGGAGGAGTTCATCCGCGGCGAGATCATCTCCTACGACGCGATCTACGACTCCAAGGGCGAGCCGATCTTCGAGACCGGCAACGTCTCGCCGATCCCGGTCATGGATATCGTCAACAACAACGACAACTGCATCTTCTACATCCTGCGCGAGCTGCCGGAGGATACCCGCGCCGCCGGCAGGGCCACGGCGAAGAGCTTCGGCGTCAGGAGCCGCTTCATCCACTTTGAGTTCTTCCGCCTGCTGGAAGATCAGTATATCGGCAAGAAGGGCCAGGTCGTGGCGCTGGAGGTCAACATGCGCCCGAGCGGCGGCTACTCGCCCGATATGATCAACTTTGCCCACAGCACGAACGTCTACAAGATCTGGGCCGACATGGTGGCCTTTGACCGCTCCGACATGCCCTGCGGCGACCACAACTACTGCGTCTTTGCCGGCCGGCGCGACGGCAAGGACTTCGCGCTCAGCGACGAGGAGATCGAGGAGAAATACCGCAACAATCTCTGCATGGTCGAGCGCATGCCCGACGCGCTCTCCGG
>CAMZIX010000114.1 GCA_947307375.1 uncultured Clostridia bacterium
CTCCCGCGCCCGCCCCGAAGGCGGAGGAGAAGTCCGCTCCGGCCCCCGCTCCCGTCGAGGAGAAGAAGGTCGAGGAGAAGCCGGTCGAGCCGCCCAAGCCGCGCGACGACGGCCGCCCGGTCCAGGATCCGAGCAAGTGCGTGTACTGCACGCTCTGCGCCCGGAACTGCCCCGTCGGTGCGCTGACGGTGGACCGCGCCGCCAAGACCTGGACGCTGGACGAGGACCTCTGCATCGGCTGCGGCACCTGCGCCGTCTCCTGCCCGAAGGACGCGATCCTCTACTGATTCAAACAGCAAGCGAACCCGATCACCGCCCGTCGGAAACGACGGGCGGTGAATTGTTTACTTCGGCGTAAAGAATTGTTCAATCTTGCCTCTTGCTTCCGCTGCGGAAAAATGATAAGCTATTGCCAACAAGGAAAGGAGCGTGATCCGCTTGGTCAAGATCATCATGGGTCTCAAGGGTTCCGGAAAAACGAAACGTCTGGTGGATATGGTGCGCGAGGCGGTCAATCTGCAGCACGGCGACGTCGTGTGCATCGAAAAGGAAAAGAAGCTCACCTTCGACATCCCCTATCAGGCCCGGCTGATCGACGCCGGCGCGTACGGCATCGGCTCGTATGAGCTGCTGAAAGGCTTTGTCAGCGGCCTGCACGCGGGCAATTACGATATCACGCACATCTTTATCGACAATTTCTTCAAGCTGGCCGGAGACAAGTCCACGGACAAGCTGGACGAGTTTGTCGGCTGGCTGGAGGACTTCTCCGCCCGGGAAAACGTGGAATTTGTGCTGAGCGTTTCTGCCGAGGCCGAGACCGCCGGCGAGCTGACGAAAAAGTATCTGATCTGAACGAATGGAATCAAAACAGCCGGGCTGCTTTGGCAGCCCGGCTGTTTTTTGCCGGTGGGGGATTCTTAAGACTGCGCTTTTCTCCTTGCCCGATCGGGCGATTTGTGATAAAATAATAAAATCACGGACTATGCCCATGCTGCAAAGCGATTGGAATTCCACCCGGCGCGGAAGCGCCAAGAGGTTTTTATGACGCAGAGGAAGAACACAAACAAAAAACACGGCGCGGGACGGCTGCTCGGACGTTTCCTGCTGGTCGTGCTGGAAACGCTGCTGCTGGTGCTGATCGGCCTGTACGCGGTGATGCTCGTGCTGGCGCACGGGCCCTCGCCCCGCGCGGGTCGGGAATTCGCCATGACGATGCGCGAGACCAGCGCGCTGAAGTTCGTCGCGCGCCTGTATTTCAGCGAGGAGGAGCTGCAGGAGATGGAGCGCGCCAAAGGCGCCGGCGATTACGCCGAGACCGACACCTCCCTGATCACGATCCCCTCCGAAAAGCCCGCCTCCGACCCCGCCGAGGGCCCGGCGGCGGACGCCTGGGGCCTTGTGGACGACGACGGCGACGGCATCGTCGTCGAGCGCGTCAACGGCCAGGGCTTCAACGGCTATATGATGGTCGTCTACGACGCGAGCCGCGTCGTGATGGGCTGCCAGCCGACGTACTTCGGCCGCCAGGGCTTCACCGTCGAGCAGATGGTGCAGCATTATGACGCCGTGGCCGGCGTCAACGCCGGCGGCTTCGACGATCCCGGCGGCATGGGCAACGGCAGCATCCCCGACACGATGGTCGTGTTCAAGGGCGACATTTACTACGCCGGCAACGGCGTGGGCAACGGCTTCGCCGGCCTGGACGGCGACCACATCCTGCACGTCGGCAAGCTGAACCGGCAGGAGATCGAGGCGGCGGGCATCCGGTACGGCGTGTGCTTCGGCCCGGTGCTGGTCGTCAACGGCGAGGCGGCGGACGTGAGCACGCTCGGCAGCGGCCTCAACCCGCGCACGGCCATCGGCCAGCGCCCGGACGGCGCGATCCTGCTGCTGGTCATCGACGGCCGCCAGGCCACGAGCGCCGGCGCGCGCTATCAGGACCTGGTGAACATCATGCTGGCCTACGGCGCGGTGAACGCCTGCAACATGGACGGCGGCTCCTCCTCGCTGATGTACTATAACGGGGAGTATCTGAACAACAAGGCCTTCGTCGTCGGCGAACGCACGATCCCCACCACCTGGCTGGTGCTGAAGGAGGGGGCGAGCATCGATGGCTGAGAAGAAAAAACGCAGCAGGCTCGGCGGCTTCCGCGCCTTCCTGCTGATCTATGCGCTGATTTTCCTGGCGCTGCTGCCGGCGCTGCTGCGCCCGCTGTGGAACTATCTGGCCGCCTATGAGGAGAGCGGTCCCGACAAGGCCATGGAGCGCTACCTCGATTCGATGGACGAGGCGAAGGTGCGCGCCCTGTCCGCCGATTTCCTCGCCGGGCTCGATCTCCGCTATCAGGACGGGGACCAGGCCTTCGCGGCCGTGCAGAAGGTGATGAACGGCGAGCTCCGCTACGGGCTCAAGAGCGCCGACACCGACCTGCGCCACGCGGAGTACAACATCCGCAGCGGCGGTCAGCTGCTCGGCAGCGTGCGCATCGCCAAGGGCGAGGACCCGCGCTTCGGCTTCGCGCCCTGGGAAGTGGAGAGCGAAAGCTACGACTTCTCCTGGCTGCTGGGCGAGGACGAGATCACTGTGCCCAGCACCTGGACGGTGCTCTGCAACGGCACGGAGCTGGGGGAGGAAGACCGCGTCGGCGAGCCGGTCCCCTTTGACCTGCTGAAGGACTTCTACGGCGACAGCCGCTTTGAGCTCCCGAGCTATGTGACCTACCGCGTCGAAGGCGTGCTGGGCGAGGCGCCCTTCACCCTGATCGACAGCGCGGGACGGGAGCAGCCCCGCGACTATGCGCGGAGCGAGCAGGAGCTGCTCGCCAACTGCAGCGCGGAGGAAGAAGAACAGATCAAGACCCTGCTGGACGGCTTCCTGCAGCGCTATATCGACTGCCTGTCCAACGCCAGCCGCAACGTGCAGGGCAACTATCAGGCGCTCAAGCCCTATATCGTCTCCGGCAGCGACATCGACAAGCGCGTGCGCGACAACATGGAGGGCCAGGCCTGGGCCCACAGCGGCGGCGACACCGTGACCAAACGGGACGACCTGCTGCTGATGGATCTCGGCAAGGGGTATTATCTCGCCGAGCTGGACTACACCCTCGACACGATCGGCAACAAGGGCCATGTGGAGTCGGTCAACCGCGTCATCGTGGTCATGAGCGAGACGAACGACGGCCTGAAGGCGATCGAGATCTACAGCCTCTGAGGAGGAAACGCAAATGACAGAGCACAAACAGTGTCTGGAGCAGCTGGCGATCGTGCTGCCTTCGCTGGATCCGGACGATAAATTCGACAAGGTAGTGGCGGGCCTGGCGCAGGCCGGCTTTCGGCATGTCGTCATTGTGGACGACGGCAGCGACGCGGCGCATCAGAGCCATTTCGACAAGGCGGCGGGATACCCCTGCTGCTGCGTGCTGCACCACGGCGTGAACAAGGGCAAGGGCCGCGCGCTGAAGACGGCCTTCCGCTATGTGCTCGACGAGCTGCCGGAGGCGGCGGGCGTCATCACCATCGACGGCGACGGCCAGCATCTGCTGGAGGACATCATCGCCTGCGGCGAGAAAATGCTCTCGCTGGACCGCACGGTGGTGCTCGGCTGCCGCGATTTCGACGCGCCCGGCGTGCCGCCGCGCAGCGTCGCCGGCAACAAAAGCACCAACCGTATGTTCAAGCTCTTCTTCGGCATCACGATCTCCGACACGCAGACCGGTCTGCGGGCCGTCCCGCGCGGGCTGCTGGAGACCTTCTGCGCGATGGAGGGCGAGCGCTTTGAGTACGAGACCAACATGCTGCTGATGATGCAGCGCCAGGGCATCCCCTTCGTCGAGCAGCCGATCGCCACGGTCTACGATCCGGAGGATTACAGCTCGCACTATCACGCGGTCAAGGACTCCTGGCGCATCTTCAAGATCATGGCAAAGGCCAGGTTCGGAAAGAAATGAAAAAGTACTGGCAGCTGATCAAATATTCGCTCGCCTCGCTGAGCTCCTTCCTGCTCGACAGCGGGCTGTTCTACCTGTTCAAGCGCTTCGTCTTCGGCGGACTCGGCGCCTGGGCGGACCTCGCCTGCACGGTCGCGGCGCGCGCGATCTCCTCGTTCTACAACTTCAACGTCAACAACCGCCTGGTCTTCGGCCACAAGGGCGAATACGGCAAGGCGCT
>CAMZIX010000115.1 GCA_947307375.1 uncultured Clostridia bacterium
GCGGAACCGGCAGATGAGCCGCAAGGCGATCCGGCAGATAACGAGAGCGAAGCTCCCGGAAAGGAAGATGCAGATCAAGCATAATAACCGGCCCTTAACAGAGCATAGCTTCTCCTTAACAAAATATCCGACCACCATCCCGCTTTGTTATATTTCTAAGGAATACTATTCTATTGTCCTGATGCATAAAAGAACGGCAATTTTGATAGAATTGCCGTTCTTTTCTTTTTATGTCTGTTTTTGGCCTGATTTATTGATATTTCCAAATAAGATCACAGCTTCGAGTCCTCCAGCAGGTCATACAGGGCATCCTGCGCCAGTACGCCGCGTTTCAAGTCAGGCGGCAATTCACCCCGCTCATCTGCCTCATAGTCCTCCATCCACTCCCCGGAGCTGTAGTAGGCGTCCAGAAGGCGGAGTTTCTCCGGATCGCGAGAGACAGATGCTTCGTTAAACAGTCGTTCGTACTTCTCCACCCGCTCGATTCGGTCCAAGCGATAGAAGCGGCGATATGTCTTGCCATTCCTCTCAACGATTTCGTTCCACATTTCTGCCGGACGCACCCACAGGCCGCCTTCTCCGTAGATGGCGCGATAGACCACCAACGGCTCTTCCGTTTCCGAGTGCCTTGCAACCCCGACCACCTCATACATATTGCCCTTGAAGTGACGGTAGCGTCCGGGCTGTATAGTCTGCACAGCCTTTTCAAATGTCATCTCTTCTGCTCCTTTGCAATTTCTCAATGAACATTTTATGTGAATATCAGAAGAAAAGCAAGGTGTGTCCACCTGCGGAAAAAGGTATTCTCAAAACCTTCACGTCTTCTTTTTTGGTCAGCGTGAAAACCGGCCCGTCTTCAACCACCGTCAGCTTTTCGGGCGCAACAGCCTGTTCGGGCTGGATTGCAAAGCCCCTGTGTGATATAATTTTTGTACAAATTGCAACGATCGACCGAAAAAGGAGGAATAGCCGTGGAACACACGCAATGGTACAAGGACCGGGTCTTTTATCAGATCTGGCCGCGCAGCTTCAAAGACGGCGACGGCGACGGCATGGGCGACCTCTGGGGCGTCTATGAAAAGCTGGATTACATCAAATCTCTCGGCGTCGGCGGGATCTGGTTCTCGCCGCTGTATCCCTCGCCGGGGGTGGACTGCGGCTACGATATCTCGGATTATATGGACATAGCCCCGGAATACGGCGGCATGGAGGCCTTTGAAAAGGTGCTGGAGGGCGCGCACGACCGGGACATCAAGGTGATCATGGATCTGGTGGTGAACCACACCAGCAGTCAGCATGAGTGGTTCCAGAAGAGCCGTCGCCGCATCGAGCCCTACACGGACTATTACATCTGGCGGCCCGCGCGCCCGGACGGCGGACTGCCCAACAACTGGGACAGTCTTTTCGAGGGCAAGGCCTGGCAGTATGACGAGCTGCGCGGCGAATACTACCTGCACCTCTTCGCTGTCGAGCAGCCGGACCTGAACATGGACAACCCCCTCGTGCGGGAGGAAGTGAAGAAAATCCTCCGCTTCTGGCTGGACAAGGGCGTAGACGGCTTCCGCGAGGACGTGATCACCTTCATCTCCAAGGCCGAGGGTCTGCCCGACGACCGGCTGATGCCCGCGTCCCGCGGCCTTCTCCAGTACAACAACGGCCCGCACCTGCTGGAGTACCTGACCGAGTTCTACAACGGCGCGCTCGCGGATTACGACTGCATGACCCTGGCTGAGGGACCCATGGTGAACGTGAAGAAGGCGCTGGAATACATCGAGGAAAAGCCCGGCAAGGTCATCGACATGATCATCCAGTTCGAGTGCATGAGCGCCGATTGCATCGCCAGCGACTACATCCACACGCCCTTTTCTCTGCGCCGGCTCAAGCGAGCCTGGACGAAGTGGCAGAAGGGGCTGGAGGGGAAGGCATGGAACATGCTTTATCTGGAAAACCATGACCATCCCCGTGTCATATCCCGCTACGGCAGCGAAAAATACCGCGTCCTGAGCGGCAAGACTCTGGCCGCGGCGTATCTGTTCCAAAAGGGCACGCCCTTCGTGTATCAGGGCCAGGAAATCGGCATGACCAACTGGTACCCCTCCGATCCGGAGATGTACGAGGACGTGCAGACCCGCTGGCAGTACTTCAACAAGGCGACGAAGCGATCCCCGGAGAAGCGGCTGAAGCGCTTGTGGGCAGCCTCGCGAGACTCCGCCCGCACGCCTGTCCAGTGGACGGACGGCCCCAAGGCCGGCTTCACCGAAGGCGAGCCCTGGTTCTACCTGAACGACAATTACAGGGAGATCAACGTCGCTGCAGCAGAGGCCGACCCCGACTCGCTCCTCCACTTCTACCGCCGGGCTATCGCCCTGCGCCAGTCGCTGCCGGTCGTGCGCAGCGGCTTGTACCGGGAATTCGACGCGACCTCCGGCAGACGCTACGTATACGCGCGCGAAGGAGCGGGCCAGCGCTTGCTGGTCGCCTGCGCGTTCAGCGAGGCGGAACAGCGCTTCCGCGCCCCGGCTGGCTTTGACCTGAGCGCGGCGAAGCTCGTACTGCAAAACTATCCCGACGCGCCCGAGGGAAGGCTGCGGCCATATGAGTGCCGCGTATATCTCTGGGACTAAGTGCAAACGGAATCACACAAAACAAGGAAAGGAAAGGGCTTTACGATGGATAGCTGGTACACCTCCAAAAAAGAGCGGAGTTTCTACGGTCTCTATTTCATGGGTCAGAACGCGGTCTACACCTTCACGTACATGTTCCTCGCGACCTATCTGCTGCTATGCGGCCTGGACGCGGTCGCCACCGCAGGCGTTCTGCTGCTGGTCAAGGTCTGGGATGCCGTCAACGACTGCCTCTTCGGCGGACTGATCGACAAGTTCCATTTCAGGAAGGGGCGCTTTATGCCCTGGCTGAGGATCTCGCTGCCGCTGATCATCCTGACGACGGCTCTGCTGTTCCACATCCCGCAGAGTCTGGGGCTCAACCAGAAGCTCGTCTTCTTCGCGGTCGCCTACATCCTGTGGGACACCGCCTACACGTTATGCGACGTGCCGGTCTTCGGTCTCGTCACGACCATGACGGACATCCAGGACGAGCGCACCTCGCTGATGACGACGGGCCGCATCTGGGCTAATATCGGCGTGCTGGTCGCGATGATGATCGGCTACCTCCTGCCCAGTGAGGCGATCGGCCTGTCCTTCTCCAACTCCGCGCTGATCGTCTGCGCGATCGCGCTCGGGACCATGTTCTGGCTCTGCTTCCGAGCGAAGGAGCACGTGCAGAGCGAGGAGCGCACGGAGGAATACACGCTGCGGAGCATGTTCCGCTATCTGGTTCACAATCGGTATCTGTTCATCTATTACGGCGGCATGCTGCTGTTTCAGGGCCTCAACACGGCGACCACCGTGCTGCAGTTTGCCTGTTTCTATCTCTTCAAGAATGCAACGATCGCCACGGTGATCGCGGCGCTGGCCTTCGTGCCCTCGGTCATCGTCGCCTTCTTCATGCCGAAGATCCTGAAGAAGTGGGACAAGTTCCGCGTCTTTTATCTCAGCGCCGTCGTGTACGCCGCGCTGTCCGTCGTGATCTGGCTCGTCGGACCGCTGCTCGTCCCGCAGCTCGTACTGCTGACGATGCGCGGCTTCGTCTTCGGCGCGATCACGGTGCTGGAGTTCATGTTCACGCCCGACTGCGCCGAGTACGGCCAGTACACCACCGGCATCGAGGCCAGGGGCATCACCTTCGCCATCCAGACCTTCACGATGAAGCTGGTGAGCGCGCTGGCCTCCGTCGTCGCGATTGCGGTCCTCGGGCTCTTCGGCTGGCAAAGCGTCGCGGCTGAGAGCTTCGCGGAGCTCGCCGCGCTCAACGTCGCGCAGACCGACACGGCGCTCAAGGCGCTTTGGGCTGTGTTCACACTGCTGCCCGCGATCGGCGCGGTGCTCGCGGTCCTGACTTGGCGCAAATATGACCTCAAGACCAGCGACGTCGGGCTGATGGCCAGGTTCAACAACGGAGAGATCGACCTCGAGAGCTGTGAAGCCGGACTTTCGCACCCCTATCCGCGCACGGTGAAGTGAG
>CAMZIX010000116.1 GCA_947307375.1 uncultured Clostridia bacterium
CACGCGCACCACGCACCAGAAGCTGAGCATGGAGATCATCGGGATCACGGCCTTGCCCGCGCCGCGCAGCACGGCGGACAGGCCGTGGCTGGCCGCCAGCAGGCAGAAGAACAGCGCGCAGATCCTCGCCTTGCCGACGCCGAAGGCGATCGCCTCCGGCTCCTGCGTGAAGGCGCGGATCAGCGCAGGGGCGGCCAGATAAGTCAGTAGCCCGATCAGCTCCGACAGCAAAATCGCGCACCACACGCCGAAGCGCGCGCCCTTTTTGGCCCGCTCGAATTCCCGCCCGCCGAGGTTCTGTCCGACGAAGGTCGTCAGCGCGATCGTGAAGCTGGTGATCGGCAGGAAGGCGAAGCCCTCGATCTTGCTGTAGGCGCCGCAGCCGGCGACGGCCATCGTGCCGAAGGCGTTGATGTTGGACTGCACGACGACGTTTGCGATCGCGATGACCGAGTTCTGCAGCCCGGCGGGCAGTCCGTAGCGCACGATCAGCTTCAGCATCTGTCCGTCGTAGCCGATCTTCCGCAGCCGCACGCGGTAGTCCTCTTCGGTGCTCATCAGGCGGCGCAGGCAGAGGAACACGCTGAAAAACTGCGAGAGGATCGTGGCCAGCGCCGCGCCCTCCACGTCCATATGGAGCCCGGCGATCAGCGCCACGTCCAGAATGACGTTCAGCACCGAGGAAAAGATCAGATAATACAGCGGATGGCGGCTGTCGCCGACGGCCTGCATGATGCCGCGGCTGCTGTTATAGAGGACCAGACCCAGGCTTCCAGCGAAATACACGCGGATATAGGCGACCGAGCGCGCCATCACGTCCTCCGGCGTGCCCATCAGGCGCAGGATCGCCGGGGTCAGCGTGGTGCCGATCAGCGTCAGCACCGCGCCGGTCGTCAGGTCGAAGGCCAGCACCGTGTGGATGGCGCGCTGCATCTTCTCCGGCTCGCGCGCGCCGAAATAGCGCGCCACGACCACGCCCGCGCCGCTGGCGATGCCCGCGAACAGGCTCACCATCAGAAACACCAGCGTTCCCGTCGCGCTCACCGCGGCCAGCGCCTCGCTGCCGATGAGATTGCCGACGATCAGCGCGTCGGCCGTGTTATACAGCTGTTGAAACAGATTCCCGATGAACAGCGGCACCGCGAAGCGGATCATCTGTCCGGCGATGGGGCCCTCCGTCATGCGGGTGGAATCATGGATGTTCGTCATAAGCCAAAGCCTGCGGTTTCCATCAATGTCGGCTTCATTATACTGTCATTTCCTGAGCCCCGTCAACCGCCTTTTGCGGCAAAAGCGGCTTTTCTCCCGGTCATAGGCCCGCCGCCCGGCGCATAGGCTGTGGCAAACGATCTGTGGGAGGATGCCATGAAAAAACTCTGCCTTTTGATCCTGTGTCTCGCGCTGCTGCTCAGCGGCTGCGGCGGCGGGCGCGCCAAAGAACAGCGGCAGGCGCTCGCCGAAGAGCTGAACGCCCGGCGGGATCTGCGCTTCACCGCAGCGCTGCGCGCCGAATACCCGGACAAGACCGTGCGCTTCCGCCTGGCCTACGCCGAGGACGAGGACGGCTGCACGATCCGCGTCCTGGAGCCGGAGGAGATCGGCGGCGTGAGCCTGCATCTGGGGCCGGACGGCGCGCAGCTGCGTTATGAGCAGATCCGTCTGGACACCGGGCCGCTGGACCGCTACGGGCTCAGCCCCGTCTCCGCCCTGCCCGCGCTGACGCGGGCGCTGCGCGAGGGGCATCTGGAGAGCGCCTGGACAGAGGGCGAGCTGTCGGTCTGGGAGCTTGTCGCGGACGATCACCTGACGGTACAGGTCTGGCTGGACGAGGCGCTCACGCCGCAGCACGCGGAGCTCCTCTCCGACGGCCGCGTCAGCGTATTCCTGGAGCTCAGCGATTGGAACGCGTAAAACAAAAAAGGGAATGCCGGGGCATTCCCTTTTTTGTTATTCCTCGATCACCCAGGGGAGATCGACCGTGACGGGCGCGTGGCCCATGGCGGGCAGGACCGTGTCGAACAGCGCCCGGGTGGAAAAGCGCAGGCTCGTCGTGTTGCGGCAGGGATGGCAGCCGAAATTCTCCGCCTCCAGGAGCTCGCGGTCGACCACGAGCTGTACCCTGCCCTCCCGGTCGTTCATCAGCCCCAGCACGCTCACCGAGCCGGGCTGCAGGTCGAGCAGCCGCTCCATATCCGCCGGCGAGCCGAAGCTCAGCCGCGCCGTGCCGATCTGCTTCGACAGGAGCTTGGTCTTGAAGGGCTTTTCGCCCGGCATGATCAGCAGGTAAAAGTCCGTCTGCTGGCGGTTCGTCAGAAAGAGGTTCTTGCAGATGCCGCAGCCGAGCAGGCCCTCCACGAGCTCGCAGGCGGGGATATCCTCCGCCGCCTCGTGGTCGACGCGGTAATACGTCACGCCGAGGCGGTCGAGCAGCTCGTAGCAGCGCTCCTCGTTCGCCGCGCGCGTCTCCGCCGGGCGGCCGGTGTAGAGCGTCGGATCAATCCGCATCGTCCGCCGCCTCCTCCCGCTTCCGGAAGAGCGCGGGCAGGCCCTGCGCGAGCAGGATCACGGCCAGCGCCGCCAGCACCGCGGAAAGGCCGAGGCTCAGCCAGTCGATCCAGCCCGCAGGGCCCTGCAGCGTATGCAGCGCGTTCCCCACGAGGAAGGCCAGCGAGACGGCCAGCAGCAGGAACATCGGCACGAGCAGCAGTCCGGTCTTTTTGCCCTCGGCGCGCAGCCAGATCGCCGCGATCATCAGCGCCAGACCCGCCAGCAGCAGGTTTGCCGCGCCGAAGAGGCCCCAGAGGCAGTCCAGATCCCGCACGAGCGCGAGCCCGCAGCCGAGCAGCGCAACGATCACCGTGCCGACCGCCGGCGTAGCCAGGAAGCGCTGCGCGCCCTCCAGCTTTTTCAGGCGGCGGTTGTCGGGGTTGAAGAGCTCGGCGAAGAGATAGCGCGCCAGGCGCGTGCAGGTGTCGAGCGTCGTGATCGCAAAGGTCACGGCCGCGACCATCATCAGATAGTAGACGAGCCCGCTCCCGGCCGCGTCGGAAACCCCGGCGGCAAAGGCCTCGAGCGGAGTCAGTCCGTCGTGAACGCCCGGAAGCACCGCCAGCAGCACGATCAGCGCCAGCAGCGCGTTGAGCGCCACGGAGCCGACGGCGACCGGGCGCGCGTGCTTTTCATTGGCAAGCTGCTTCGAGCTCGTGCCGGAGGCGATGAGGGCGTTATAGCCGGACACCGCGCCGCCGAACACGAGCACGCTCAGCAGCGAAAACAGCGTATTCGCGGAAAAGGCCTCCGTCATGGCGGGCATCGGCGCCAGTTTTCCGCCCGCCGCCGGGATCAGCAGCACGACCAGACTGACGAGCATGCAGCCCCAGAGCAGGAAGGCGCTGAGGAAGTCGCGCGGCTGCAGCAGCGCCCAGACCGGCGTGAGGGATGCGAATATTATGTAAACCAAAATCACGGCGATCCAGGCCCAGAAAGGCAGGTTCAGCCCGAGGTTCAGACCCGCCCAGACGCCGCCCGCCATCAGCAGCAGGCAGAGGACCGTCATCGGGATCATCGGCAGGTTCTTGCGGAAGACCAGGAAGCCGTACAGCAGCCCGATCAGCACGAAGAGGAGCGAGGCGGTACCCGCGCCGGCCTGCGGCGTCACCCGCCCCGCGCCGACGGACACCAGGCTGCCGTCCGCGGAGGCGAAGCTGCCCGCGATCACGTTGGTAAAGCAGGCCACCAGCAGCACCAGCACCAGCAGCGCGAACACGGTGAACACGCGCTGCGCCTTTTCGCCGACCTGCTCGCGCAGCACGCGGCCGAGCGAGCGGCCCTTGTGGCGCAGCGAGGCAAAGAGCGCGCCGAAATCGTGCGCCGCGGCGAAAAACACGCCGCCGACCACGATCCACAGCAGCACCGGCAGCCAGCCGAAGGCCGCGGCCTTGACCGTGCCGATGATCGTGCCCGCTCCGGCGATCGAGGCAAAATGATGGCCCATCACGACGGCCGGCGGCGTGGGCACATAGTCCTTGCCGTCAAAGCAGTCCTGCGAGGGCGTCTCGCGCGCGGGGTCGATCCCCCA
>CAMZIX010000117.1 GCA_947307375.1 uncultured Clostridia bacterium
CCCCAGAAGCAGTGCAGCCAGCTCATGTGCCGCGAGCTGTAGTGCAGCGCGACGTAGTTGTTGAGCGCCGCGTCGATCGCGCCCGCGCCGAGGCCGTAGGGGATCGCCCAGAGGCAGACCATCCACAGCCGGTTCGACAGGGAAAAGCCGAAGAGGGCCAGCGCCGTCAGCGCCGTGCTGAAGGCCGTCACCTTCCCCGCGCCGAAGCGCCGGGTCAGCCGGTCGGACAGCAGGCTCGACACGATCGTGCAGCCGGCGATGAGCATCGAGATCACGCCGGCAAACGAGAGCGGCGCGTTGAGCTGCAGATGCATCGCCGGCCAGGCGGAGCCCAGCAGCGAATCCGGCAGCCCGAGGCCGATAAAGGCGAGATAGATGACCGCAAGGAGAAGAGAAACCATCGCGCTCCCCCTCTTACAGTCCGTCGATCAGCGCCTGCAGGCGCTCGGCGAAGCGGCCGATATGCAGGCCGTCGATAAAGCGGTGGTTGACCTCGACCGAATAGCCGAGCTCGCGCCGCCCGTCCCGCTCGGCGTACTTGCCCCAGGCGAGGCGCGGGATCGCGTCGTCCGGGTCGAAGTCGCGCTCGTTGGTGAGCGCGGTGAGGTCCAGCCAGGGCAGGCAGGAGAGGAAGATCAGCTCGTCGCTCTCTTCGCTCATGTCGATAAATGCCGTCTGCGCCGCGCTTTTTTCCCTCGCCGCGCGGCAGAAGTCCTCGATCGTCCCCTCACAGGCCATCGTGACGATGTGGAAGGCCTCCGCGCCCGATTTGAGGTCGGTGAAGCTCGGCCTCCGCGCGGGCAGCTTTACCAGCTCGCCGCCCCGCAGCGCGTAGGAAAAGGCCTCCGTCTCGTTGACCGCCTGCGTGGAGAGGTAGACCAGCGCGTAGTAAAACGACAGGCCGCGCTCCTTGCAGAACTCGTACAGGCGCGTCACGTCCAGGCGGAAGGCGACGCTGAAAAAGGGATCGGAAATGCGCGAGAAGAAGTCGAAGACCTCCCTGCGCGGCCAGGCTTCGTACAGCCCGCCGGTCATTTCTGCTGCTCCCGGATCTTTTTCTTCCAGCATTGGTGGCACATGGCCACGTAGCTGTCGTTGCCGCCGAGCATGACCTGCGCGCCCTCGGTGACGATGCGGCCGTTCCCGTCGATGCGGGCGTTGACCGTGGCCTTGCGGCCGCAGGCGCAGACGGTCTTGATCTCGGTCAGCGAATCCGCCAGCTCCATCAGGCGCTGCGCGCCCGGGAAGAAGTGGGTCAGGAAGTCGGTGCGCAGGCCGAAGCACAGCACCGGCAGGTCCTCGTCGTCCACGAGCTCGCGCAGCTGGTCGATCTGCGCGGGCGTGAAGAACTGCGCCTCGTCGGCGATGATGACGTCGTGCCTGCCGGCGGCGTGATAGGCCTCGACGATATCCTGCTCGGGCGTGATGACCTGCGCGCGGCGCGAAAGGCCGATGCGGCTGCGGATGATGTCCGCGCCGTCGCGGGTGTCGGTGCTGGGCTTGATGAGCCAGACCGTCATGCCGAGCTCCTCGTAGTTGAACTGCGTGATCAGCGCCTGGGCGGACTTGGACGAGCCCATCGCGCCGTACTTGAAGTACAGTTTCGCCATTTCAATGCTCCTTCGTATGATTCAAATGGGCTCTGACCCGTTCCATCACCATTTCGAGCGCGACGCGGTTGTGGCCGCCCTCGGGGATGATGATGTCGGCCCGGCGCTTGCTGGGCTCGACGAACTGCTCGTGCATCGGCTTGACCGTGTTCAGATACTGGTTGATGACGCTCTCGAGACTGCGGCCGCGGTCGCGCACGTCGCGCACGATGCGGCGCAGGATGCGCACGTCGGCGTCGGTGTCGACGAAGAGCTTGATGTCCATCTGGTCGCAGAGCTCGCGGTTTTCGTAGATCAGGATGCCCTCGACCACGATGACCCGCGTGGGCCGGATGATGACGGTCTTGTCGGTCCGGTCGTGGATCGCGTAGTCATAGACCGGGCAGGTGACGGTCTTGCCCTGCTTGAGATCCTTGAGCGCCTGGACCAGCAGATCGGTGTCGAAGGCGTCGGGATGGTCGTAGTTGAGCCTGGCGCGCTCCTCGTAGGGCATGTCGTGGTGCGCCTTGTAGTAGTTGTCGTGGTGAATGACGGATACCTCGCCGCCGAAGTTCTGGATCAGGCGACGGGTGATGGTGGTCTTGCCGCTTCCGGTGCCGCCGGCGATGCCGATGATCATGATATCGCTGTCGCTCATCTCTCTGTCTCCTCCGACAAAAGATTATTTCGATCATATTCTATCACACTTGCCGCGGCGTTTCAATTTGACTTTTGGATTTATCGCCTATATAATCATAATATCGAAAACCATCTCAAGGAGGAACGAACCATGCCGACCCCCCATAACTCCGCCAAAATCGAAGATATCGCCAAAACCGTGCTGATGCCCGGTGATCCGCTGCGCGCGAAATTCATCGCCGAAACCTTTCTGACCGAGCCGCGCCTGGTCAACAACGTCCGCGGCGTGCAGGGCTACACCGGCACCTGGAAGGGCGTTCCCGTGACCGTGATGGCCTCCGGCATGGGCATCCCCTCCATCGGCATCTACAGCTGGGAGCTGTTCAATTTCTACGACGTGGACAACATCATCCGCATCGGCTCCGCCGGCGCGCTGCAGGACGATCTGAAGCTGCGCGACCTCGTGGCCGGGCAGGGCGCCTGCACCAACTCCAACTACGTCAAAAACTTCGGCCTGGGCGAAGCCGCCAGCTTCGCGCCGATCGCGGACTATACCCTGCTGTCCGCGGCCGTGGAGACCGCCCGGGAGCACGGGATCGAGATCCGCGTGGGCAATCTGCTCGCCTCGGACACCTTCTATTCTCCCGAGGGCTGCGCGAAAAACGACGAGTGGAAGCGCATGGGCGTGCTGGCCGTCGAGATGGAATCCGTCGCGCTCTACACCAACGCCGCCTATGCCGGCAAGCGCGCGCTGTGCCTGTGCACCATCTCCGACCACATCTACCGCCCTGAGGAAAACCTCTCCGCCGAGGACCGCCAGAACTCCTTTACTCAAATGATGGAAGTAGCGCTGGATACGGCGGTCAAAATGGATCGGATCTGAGCCTCGGCTCATTCACAAAAACAAAGCCCTGCGCTTTGTTTTTGAAAGGAAGAACAAGGCCGCCGGTTTTCCTCGATCCGCCTGCGGAGCGAGGTGACCTCGCGGCCTTGTTCTGACGCGATGGAAGTAGCGCTGGATACGGCGGTCAAAATGGATCGGATCTGATTTTCCCTCTGTTCACTCTGCCAAAAAATTAAGGCCCTCTTTCCCTCTCTTTTTGCAAGATTATCCTTGATTTGCAGACAAAGCGCATGGTATAATGCCATGTGCGTAAAACCCACGCATTTGAAAAAAATTTATGGAGGAAAAAACATGAAAAAGATTTTCGCACTCATCCTCGCGCTGTGCATGGTCTTTGCTCTGGCTGCCTGCGGTCAGCAGGCCGCTCCGGCCGCTGAGAAGCCCGCTGAGGCTCCCGCCGAGGCTCCCGCCGCTGCCGTTTCCGCCGACGATATCGCCGACGAGATGACTTCTGCGGACGGCAAGTATGAGATCGCCTTCGTCACCGACGTCGGCCAGCTGAAGGACAAGTCCTTCAACCAGGGCACCTTCGACGGTGTGAAGCTCTATGCTTCCGCCAACGGCCTGAGCTACAAGTACTACCAGCCCGCCAACGGCGACCAGGCCACCGACGACGACCGCTACGACGCCATGAAGGCCGCTGCCGACAACGGCGCGAAGGTCATTGTCTGCGCCGGCTTCATGCAGGGCAACGCCCTCGCCAAGGCCGCCGGTGAGTTCACCGACGTCAAGTTCGTCTTTGTCGACGGCTGGGCCTTCGACGGCCTGAACAACATCGCCGGTATCGCCTTCAAGGAAGAGCAGTGCGGCTACCTTGCCGGTTACGCGACCGTCAAGGAAGGCTACACCAAGCTCGGCTTCTGCGGCGGCGGCGGCGGCACCAACCCGGCC
>CAMZIX010000118.1 GCA_947307375.1 uncultured Clostridia bacterium
TTGGCGCAGGTGATGCACTTTGCGCCGCCGCGGCACCGCTCGGCGTGCGCACAGCCGGCACAGGCCGCAGGAATGGGGGCATCGCGCAGGGCGCGCATGGTTTCGCTGTTCTGCAGCGTATCCTTCAGCTCGCCGTCAAAGATGTTCCCGATCACATCGGGCAGGCGGCGGCAGGGCATGAGCGTGCCGTCCGCCAGCAGGATGAGCAGGCTGCCTCCGGCACAGCAGTGGTAAAGGCCGCTCTCCGCGTCATCGGCAAACTGCAGGGACCGGACACAGCGCAGGGGCGTGAAGCGCTCCAGCCGCCGTGCCGTGCGCACCAGCTGCCGGAACTCTTCGCCCGAGAGACTCAGATGCCCGGTGTCCTCCTCCGCAGGGATGACCACGCGGTCGAACCAGAGCTTGTCGACCCCATGCGCCCGGCAGAAGAGCGCCAGCGCGGGCAGAGACCGCCGGTTCTCGCGCTGGGCAGTGAAGGAGACCTGTACGGGCACGCCCCGGGCCTTCAGCCGGTCGATCCCCTCGGCAGCCCGCAGAAAGCTGCCCCTGCCGCGGATGCGGTCGTGGACGCGTTCGGTCCCGTCCAGACTGACCTGAACGAACTCCGGCTTCAGCAGGGCAAGCTGCCGGGCCGCCTCGGCGTCGACCATGGTACCGTTGGTCAGCACCGCAAAGCGATGACCATGCCGTCGAATCTCCTCCGCGAGGGAGAAGAAATCGGGATGGGCAAGCGGTTCTCCGCCGGTCAGGTTGATCTGGGCCTGCAGGCCCTCGGCCTTCAGGAAGCGTTCGTAGCGCGCCAAAGCTTCCCGGAGGGCATCCGGGCTCATCTCGCAGGCGTAATCCGCCTGGTAACAGTGGCGGCAGCGCAGGTTGCAGCGGTGCGTGATGTGCCACTGCAGAATATGCCGCCCGCTATAGACCTCGGCACCCATAGGCTAAAAGCTGCTGGATCCGCCGCCGCCGCAGCTGGAGCAGCTGGACCCGCTGGAGCAGCCGGAGCAGCTGCTGCCCGAATCGCTGGAGGGCGGGCTGTATTCGCGCTTCTGCCCGCGGTTGACGACGGCGGCTGCCGCAAAGGCCAGGGCCGTGGCCCCGATGACCTGGGCCTCGTCCTCCCTGCGGAAGGTGGATGACTGGCGGAACACCCGCCCGATCATCAGGATCAGACCGACCATCAGCGCGATGCAGGCGTTCGAGAGATGCTTCATCGGCTGGGCGATGCGGTTGCCGCGCAGGAGGCTGTTCATCTGCGAATAGGCCTTCTGGGAGGCGGTGTAGTATTCCCCGCGCGTCAGGTAATTGCGCACGTTGTTGGTGATGCTGTTGGCGCGCGCCGGGGTCAGCACCTCGTACATGGCGCCGTAGCTCTGAATCGTGACCCTGCGGATCTCCATGTTGATGACGAGAATGCTGCCGCTCTCCAGATCGAAGAGCGCGCGACGCTTCAGCCTGGCCTGCTCGATCTCGTCGGAGGCGTATTCCCGCGTGGACCAGAAGGCCACGCTGCCGTATGCGGTGAGAGGCTGCATATCGCTCAGAAGCTGGCGCTCTTCCGCCTCGGTGAGCAGGTCGATATCGTCCTCGATGACGACGCGGTATCCCGTATCGGCGTTGCGCCACTCCAGACCCTTGTCGGTCAGGATACCGAGGCTGGGCATGGCGGCGAAGGGGTCGTCCTTCGCTGCCGCATCGGCCGAAGCCGGCAGCAGGGACAGCAGAAGCACGGCCGGAAGCAGCAGCAGAAAGAGCTTTTGGAAGAAAGCTGGCTTACGCATGGTCCTGCCCTCCCTTCTTGTTGAACTGGGGCGGCTTGTGCGTCGCAAGCTGCATCTGCAGCAGGAAGGATTTGCGGATCAGGACGAACAGAATGACGGCCTCGGCAATGCAGACGGCGTAGAACACCGCGTTGTAAACCGGGGCGAGGAGCAGGACGACCCCGCTGACGATCACAGCCAGCACGGTCAGCACGATGGCGGCCTTCTGCGAACGGATATAGTCCGCCCGCATGCGGGCAGCCTCTTCGTCGTTATAACGTTCGCTGAGCCGCTTTGACTGGCGCGAGCACATGAAAACCCCGATGATCAGCAGCAGACCGGTCAGGATCAGGGCCGACTCGGGCTTGAGGGTGAAGAAGAGACTGAGCACCGCGAACGCCGCCAGCGCGGTTAGCAGCGAGGCTGCGAGAAAACGCCAAGGGCTGATGGGGAAGTCGGCGACGACCTTGCCCGTCTGCCCGTTGACCGTGGCATAGGTGATGCGGTCGCCCACGCGATAGCTCATGAACCACACCGGATACAGGACCTGATCGGTCCGGGTGACCTTCGTCGGGATCGAGACGCCCGTGATGCCCGTGGTATGGGCGTCGTTGTCCTTCGCCTTGCGGTTGACCTCGTCGCTTTCCAGGAGTTTCTCCGCCGTCAGCTTCTCAAAGTAACGTTTCGCATCGTCCGCGTATTTGTTCGAGCGCTCGTCCGCCACGTCGACGTAAAAGCCGCTCAGGTAGCCCGGCGTGAAGGGCTTGCGCCCCTGGGTGTCGAAGGGGGCGAGACACTCGCTGATCTCATCGTCAAAGGCCTTCGAGGCGTCGTGGGTCCAGCCGTCGTATGCCATATCGACGTCGCCCTCGATGGTGTACTGGTCGGTGACCAGATAGTCCCCGTCCCGGCTGGCGCTGCTCTCCACCTCGACCTTCGCCAGGCCCTTCTGCTCGACGGCATAGCTCCAGTAGGGCATATAGATCGCGCGGAAGCCGTCGATCAGCTCTTCCTTCTTATAGCGGGCCGGGGTGAAGATCGCCTTGCGCGCGGCCTTGCGGTATTCGCGTTTGCAGCGCTCGCGGTCCACCTGGAAGGGAATGATCCAGCTGGGGTATTTTACCTTCCGCAGGCGGTCAAAGAGGATCGATGCGCCGCCGCAGTAGGGGCAGAAGGCCTCGGCGTCGGTCTCGTCGGTGGTCATCAGGCGTGCACCGCAGCTCGGGCAGGAATAGACCCATGCATCATAGGCTTTCTCACGGGATGCGTCCTTCTGCATGCTGTCAAACTGATAGGGGTCATAGCTGCTGCCGCAGTACGAGCACTTCATCTGCTGGGATGCGATGTCAAAGAGCAGGTTTGCTCCGCAGCCCGGACAGGCAATCATGGGCACGGCCTCCTTTCGCTTTGTTTCCTCTATTTTACAGAGTCGCAGAGAAAAAAGCAAGAAAAGCCTTTACAAATTCATTGAATAAGAGTATAGTTGCATACAGTTATACGAGAGCACAAGGAGGAAGCCACGCATGCTCGAGCTTTCATCGAAAACGAATCTGCTGGAAGAAAACGATTACCGCTATTCTCTGCAGGATGTAAAAGAACCGGTTCTGTACCGGGATGTATATGATTATGACGAGGTCCCGAAGGTGGCCTTCAACCACCGGCGCGTGCCGATGTCGATGCCGGAGGATATCTGGATCACGGATACCTCTTTCCGCGACGGGCAGCAGTCCATCAACCCCTACACCCCGGACCAGATCGTCGACCTGTTCAAGCTCCTCTCGAAGCTGGGCGGCCCCTACGGCATCATCCGCCAGACCGAGTTCTTTATCTACAGCCAGCGCGACCGCGAGGCCATCGCCCGCTGCATGGACCTGGGGCTGAAGTTCCCCGAGATCACGACCTGGATCCGGGCCAGCCGCGAGGACTTCAAGGCGGTCAAGGACCTGGGCATCCGCGAGACGGGCATCCTCGTCTCATGCAGCGATTATCACATCTTCAAGAAGCTCAAAATGACGCGTTCGCAGGCGATGGAGCATTATCTTGCCACCGTGAAAGACGCTTTCGACGCGGGCGTCATGCCGCGCTGCCATCTGGAAGACATCACGCGTGCCGATTTCTACGGCTTTGTGGTGCCCTTCGTCAACGAACTGATGCGCCTGTCCGAAGAGGCGCGTATCCCGGTGCGCATCCGCGCCTGCGATACGATGGGCTACGGCGTGCCCTATACCGAGGTGGCGCTGCCGCGCAGCGT
>CAMZIX010000119.1 GCA_947307375.1 uncultured Clostridia bacterium
TCATCATAGAAAAACGGACGACCCTTTACAATGTCAAAAGGCCGCCCGTTTGGGCGAAACTGTATCAAAATTTATGAATATTGCTCTCGCTTGAAAAACAACAATAAACTGTCACAATTTGTCGCTGTGTTTTTCATGCAGCCCCCGTTCCACCCGGAGGCGGGGGCTGCACTTTGGAAAAAGAGGAGAAAGAGAAAAAGAAAAAGCTCTTTCAGTCGATGATCTCCATTTCAGTTACGGCGGACAGACGCCCATCCGAGGCGTGCAGTCTCAGCGTACCGGTCTCCCCGGCCTCCACGATGGCTAAGGCCTCACCGTAATAGGTGTCGCAGCTGCTGTCGAGATAGCTCCGCTCGTAAAAGGGGCAGGCGGAGCCGAGCGAGCGCAGCTTGCCGCCCTCCACGGTCACGTCGATGATCCCGCGCTCCGTGGGCTTGGTCTCGCCGGGTTTGTCGGTATATTTCAGGCGGATAAAGGCCAAATGCCCGGCCTTGACGGACTCCGTCTCGGGAACAGCCTGCAGAACGGTCTCTTCCCCGGCGGTCACGAGCCGGTCTCTGCCGATCTCTTTTCCGCTTGCATCGTAGCTGACCACCTCGATCGTACCGTTTTCATAGGGCACCTTGAAGGTGAACAGGCAATCGTTTTTGAAGGTCTTTTTGCCCTTGCTCGCGCCGTTGACCAGCAGCTCCACGCCGGCTGCTCTGGCATAGACCTCCACATGGGCCGTTTTGCCCTCGCAGCCGCGCCAGCTCCAGCTGGGCATGGCGTTGGTCATCTTCCAGGAGCTGGGACTGTGTTTGCCCTCGTGACAAAGAGGACGCACCGCAATAAACGGGCCTTTTTCGAGCTCAAAGGCGACCTTGGTATAGAGCGCCTCGCCTAAGGGCCTGCCCGTCAGGTCGATACGACCGCTGCCCGCCGAGATCCAGCCGCAGCCGTTGTCAAAGCGCGGCGCGTAGTCGCTGTATTCCCAGGAGCCGATGCCAACCTCGCCCAGATAGTCGATGCCCGCCCAGACAAAGTCGCCGATCAGCCGGGGCTCGGCTTTCGCCAGCTCCCAGAATTTGTAGGCGTCAAAGCAGAAGGTCTCCGAACCGAGGATCAGGCGCTCGGGATAATTTTTCAGGTCGTGCTTATAGCGCTTCTCGCCGTAGTTATAGCCTGCAATATCCATATTCGCAAAGGCCTCGCGGGTTGTCACGTCGCTGCCGTGGAGCGTGGCGCCGATCTTCATGAAGTCCGCGCCCATGATGCCGGCCAGGTCGTTGAAGAACTTCGAGCCGGTGGAGCGCTCCCTGGCCTTCTTGCCCTCGGCCTTGGCCTTGGCGTTCCGCGCCGCCTCCTTGGCGGCCTTCTCGTCGGAATATTGCCCGAAGCCGATGTGGTTGAGGAAGTTAAAGAAGATGTTGATGCCGCAGGTGACAGGGCGGCTGTCGTCCAGCGCATGCAGGAACCCGGTCATCTCCTTCACCAGCGCGATGCCTCTGGGCTGCGCCGTCTCCGCCACCTCGTTGCCGGTAGAGTAGAGCACCACGCAGGGGTGGTTGTAGTCCTTTTCCACCATGTCGGTCAGGTCCTGCTTCCACCACACGTCGAAGTATTCCACATAGTCGTGCAGGGTCTTGTGAATGTACCAGTGGTCGATGTATTCGTCCATCACCAGCATACCGAGGCGGTCGCAGATCTCCAGCGCGGTCTTGGAGCAGGGGTTGTGAGCCGAGCGCAGGGCGTTGTAGCCGTTTTCTTTCAGAATGCGGATCCGGCGCTCCAGTGCGTCCGGATCGCAAACCGCGCCCAGCAGACCGTTGTCGTGGTGGACGCATGCGCCGCGCAGGATCACACGCTCGCCGTTGAGCTTCATTCCATCATTTCCCCAGGACAGCGTCCGCACGCCGAAGCGCTCCACGGCCTCGTCCTCCGCGTACTTCACGCGGCAGGTATAGAGCTGCGGGTGCTCCGGGCTCCACAGGGTGGCTTCCGGGAGCCTTACGGTAAAGACGCGCGCTTCGCCGGAGACGGCGGCGAGTTTCTTCCCGCCGTCCAGGATCTCGATGCTCAGGGGACCCTCGCCGCTGGTTTTCACCGAGATCTCCACCGTCGGAGGGTCGATGGACAGGGTGCGCAGCTTCACACCGTTGAGCTCGATGTGCTCTTTCCCAGAGCTCCACAGCTTCACAGGGCGGTAGATCCCCGCGCCCGAATACCAGCGGGAGTTGGGCTGATCGGCGTTGCGGGCAACGACCTCTACGGTGTTTTCGCCCTCATGGACAAGCCCATCGAGAGGGACGTAGAAGTTTGTGTAGCCGTAGGGCCGGAAGGCGGCCTTTTGGCCGTTGATACGCACTTCGGCCTTCCGGTAGACGCCCTCGAACTCCAGCACCAGATGCTGCACGGCCTCCTCCGGGCTAAGCGAAAAGCGCTTGGTGTAGAGATAATCCCGCCCCTCAAACCAGCTTACATTCAGGCCGCCCAGCGCCTGCGGCGTGCGCTCTTCCCGGAGCATCGCGTCGTCAGGCAGCGATACGGGGATTCCATTTCCCGTGTCATCCAAATGCTTGACAAACCAACCGTTGTTAAAGTGAACGGATTTCATTAGAGCGCTCCTTCCTGTTAATCCGGGATCTCAATAGCCTGGGAGGACGGCACGCCGCCGGTCTTTTCGGTTTTGGTGAAATACTTCTCGTACACGCGGTCGAGAAAGCTCTGCTTCTCGTCCTTTTTGTCCACCTGCTGAACGAAGCGCTCCGGCACCTGGTCGATGGTCTGCCAGGTCTCCATGGCCTGTTCCATGCTCATGCCGCCCTGAACGGCCGCCTTGCGCACGGCGTTGACCGCCTGCACCTCGCGCATTTTCTCCCCGGAGAGGGAGTAGCGGGTCATGCAGAAGATGGTGACAAGCCAGGCCGCCATCGGCAGCAGGCAGAAGCAGATGACGGCGGAGAGCTTCATGCCCTCCATGTAGGGCGTGCCCTCGGCCGGCAGCGCGTTCAGCCCGGGCACGAGAAACACGATAAAGAGCTGCAGCAGCAGCG
Source organism: uncultured Clostridia bacterium (assembly GCA_947307375.1). Next base: position 3,036 of record CAMZIX010000119.1, read on the forward strand.
TCTGCAGGCTGGAGATCAGCTTGTCCACCAGCGAGAACACGGTGCCCATAATGCCGGGCACATAGTTGCCGCTGCGGTAGGTCTCGTAGTCGGTGCAGTCCGCCACCATCGGGATGGTCAGGTTATCGCAGCAGTTGAAGGCGCCGTAGCCGCAGCCATAGAGGACGATGAACAGCACCGTATAGAGATTGATGGTGATGTGGAAGCCGCCCTCCGTGGAGAAGAGGCTGAGCCAGGTCTTGGGGTTATTGTGATCGTACAGGCACAGCAGGATCAGCACGCCGATGTAAAACAGGAAGGCAAAGCAGGTAAACTGCGCCACGCCGCGCTTTTGCCCTTTGGCGCCTGCGGTTTTGCTGCCCCACAGGAAGAAGATGCCCATGAACACAAAGCAAAGGGCATAGAAGGGGATGAACAGGCCGTTGTAGTCGCCCATCAGACAGCCGTAGACCAGGAAGGCCACGGTGCCGGAGGTGGCGACGGTAGAGGCGAGCTTATTGAGCCCAGCGCTTGTCACCAGCCAGCGGATCTCCTTGTTGCCCTTCAGAATGCCGACATAGTCCTTGAAGGTGGCGGGCTTTTCGCTCACGCCCCAGAACTCCGGGCGATCCTTCTCGGCAATGGCGGCCACCGCCATCGCGGTGTAGATTGCGGACAGGATGATGACGAAGGGCACCATGATGTTGTAAAACTGGGGCCCATAGGCCGCGCCCCGGAGGGTCTGCAGCACGCCGTCCACCTCGTACTGGATGGTGCCCTTGGCGCAGATGGCCTCGTTGGTCAGCACGCCGCCGGCCATGACGTTGATGAGCACAATGGAGCCGATCATGCCGATCATGTTCCAGATCACGAACTGGCTGCGCTGCTTCGGGTCATTGGTCAGGCAGGTCTGCCCCGCCTTGGTGCAGGCGCACTGGGCGGTGTAGCCGATGAC
>CAMZIX010000120.1 GCA_947307375.1 uncultured Clostridia bacterium
CGGGGTTGTTGTTCATCAGGGGATGGGCGGCGCAGTCGCGGCAGAGCTTGTCCAGATCGACCTCGCCCAGCTCGCTGAGACGGCGGCGCAGGCCGCCGAGTTCCTTGAGTGCGCGGATCCGCGCGGCAAGCTCCCCGGTGTCCTTCAGACCGACGGCGCGGCAGAGGTACTCCAGCCGCTCGTCGGCGTTGATGCGCACGAGACTGTCCAGCGTGAAGGCGCAGGCCTCGCCGTGCGGCAGATGATAGTCCTCCGACAGCGGGTAGCTGCAGGCGTGGGAGGCGGCGGTCTTCGGCAGGGCGAAGCTAAGGCCGCCGAGCAGCGCGGCGTAGGCCATGTTGGCGCGCGCTTCCCTGTTTCCGCCGTCGCGGAAGGCCGTCTCCAGGTTGGCGAGGATGAGGCGCACAGCCTCGATGGCCATCAGATCGGGAATGGGCTGGTGATTTTTGCTCCAGTAGCCCTCCAGCGCGTGGGCCATCGCGTCGAGGCCGGTGTTCATCGTCGTGCGCGGCGGGACGCTGGCGCTCAGCAGCGGGTCGACGATCGCAGCCCGGGGCATGAAAACGGGGTTGTTGATGGTCTTCTTTTCCTTGCCGCAGCTGACGACGGAGACCTGCGTGACCTCGCTGCCGGTGCCGGCCGTGGTGGGCACGGCGATCATGCTCAGCCGCTCGGCGGGAAAGGGACGGGTGCCGCGGTAGTAGTCCTCGGCCTCGCCCTCGCCGGGCGCGATGGCCGCGGCGAACTTCGCGGTGTCGAGCGAGCTGCCGCCGCCGATGCCGATGACGGCGTCGGCCTGATGCTTGCGCGCCAGCCTCGCGGTCTCCGCGATGCCGGAAAGCTGGGGATTGGCCTCCACTTCGCCGAACACGGCGCAGACGGCGTCCAGCTTCCGCAGCAGCGCCTCAGCCTCCGGGGCAAAGTGCCGCCCGCAGGCGATCACGCAGCGCTTGAGCTCCAGCTCGTCGAGGATCTCTCCGAGGCGGGCGAACTGCCCCTCGCCGAACCAGATCCTGACGGGCTGAGCGTATACGAACTCATTCACCATAGATACGGTCCTCAATGGCGCTGAGCTGCTTGGCAAATTTATGCATGTTGGCCGCGCGCCAGTCCTCCAGATCCTGGCACCACGCGGTGTTCAGGAAGGTTTTGGTCATCTCGACGGCCATCTCCGGGCCGACGATCCAGCCGCCCATGCACAGGACCGTGGCGTTGTTGATGGCGCGGGCCATCTTGGCCGCGTACACGCTTTCGCAGGCGACGGCGTGCACGCCCTTGTACTTGTTGGACACGACGCACATGCCGGCGCCGGTGCCGCAGATCAGCACCGCGCGGTCATATGTGCCGTTCTGGACCAGCGGCGCGACCTCGGAGGCCACCTGATAATAGGGGTGCACCTGCTCGAGGTCAACGGTGCCCAGGTCGTCGAAGTCATAGCCCGCCCCAGCGAGCCAGGCCTTGACGGCTTCCTTGGCAGTGAAGCCGGATTTATCGCTTCCGATCGCGATCTTCATGCTTTCTCTCCTTTTCATAAAACGGAGTGAGGAACGGAAGATCCCTCACTCCGGTTTTCGTATTTGGGTTTTCCGCTTTACTTCAGGCTGACGGCCCGTTTTGCCTTTTCGACGATGTTTTCCACCGTCAGGCCCATGACCCCGCGCAGATAGGGCATCTTGCCGACCTCGCCGAAGCGGTCGGGCACGCCGACGCCGCAGACGGGGAGCTTCTCCTCGGCCAGGGTCTCCAGGATGGCGGAGTGCAGGCCGCCGACAATGTTGTGGTTCTCCACGGTCAGCACCGCGCCGGTCTTGCGCGCGGAGGCGAGGACGGTCTCGCGGTCCACGGGCTTGATGGTGTGGACGTTGACGATCTCAGCGTCGATGCCCTCGGCCTTCAGGAGCTCGGCGGCCTCCAGCGCGTCCTTCGTCAGGAAGCCGGAGACGAAGATGCTGAGATCCCTGCCCTCACGGAGCACATCGGCCTTGAAGAGGTCGAACTTGTAGTCCTCGCCGAAGACGACGGGCGTGGTCTTGCGGAACATGCGCATGTAGACCGGGCCGCAGTACTCGTTGAGCACCGGCATCGCGGCGCGCAGCTGCACCTCGTCCACCGGCTCGAAAATGACCATGCCGGGGATGGAACGCACGACGCCGATATCTTCCATGCTCATGTGGGTGCCGCCGTTGAGCTCGGCGGAGATGCCGGGGTCGGTGCCGACGATCTTGACGTTCTGCTTCGCGTAGGAGATCGAAATGGCGATCTGGTCGCAGATGCGGCGCGTGGCGAAGGGCGTGAAGCTCTCGATCCAGGGCTTGAAGCCGTAGCTGGAGAGACCGGCCGCGATGGAAGCCATGTTCTGCTCGGCCACGCCGCAGTCGAACATCTGCTCGGGGAAGCGCTCATACAGCTTGCGGGTGCCGCTGGCCTTGGCGAGGTCGGCGTCCAGGACGCAGACGTGCTTGTCCTGCGTCATCAGCTCCGCGAGGCATTCGGCGTAAACAGCTCTCATTTCCATGACTCAGACCTCCCCTCTGATCTCGGCGATGGCGGCGCGGGCCTGCTCCTCGCTGATGTTGGTGTTGTGGTTGGCGGCGCCCAGATCCTCGATCCACTTGACGCCGCAGCCCTTCTTGGTGTTCAGGATCACCATGGTGGGCTTTTCGCTGCCGATGCCGAGCTTGGCGTGCTGCACGGCCGCGCGGACCTGGTCCACGTCGTTGCCGTCCTCGACGTCGATGACGTTCCAGCCGAAGGCGGCCCATTTCTCGGCGAGCGGGGCGATGTCGTTGACCTTGGCGACCTCGTCGTCGATCTGCAGCTTGTTGTAGTCGGTAAAGGCGATCAGGTTATCCAGCTTTTTGGCGGCGGCAAACATGGCGGCCTCCCAGATCTGACCCTCCTGGCTCTCGCCGTCGCCGATGATGGCGTAGATGGTGGCGCCGTCCTGCTCCAGCTTCGAGCCGAGCGCGATGCCGACGGCGCAGCTGAAGCCCTGGCCGAGGGAGCCGGTGGTCATGTCGATGCCGGTGGTCAGATGCATGTCGCAGTGGCTGGGCAGATGCGTGCCGCCCCGGTTCAGGGTCAGCAGCTCGTCCTTCGGGAAATAGCCCTTGTTGGCCAGCGTCGCATACACCGCGGGGCCGGCGTGGCCCTTGGAGCAGATCAGGCGGTCCCGGCCGGGCTTTCTGGGATCCGCGGGGTCGATGTTCATTTCTTCGTAGTAGAGAACGGCGAGCAGCTCCACCAGCGACAGGCAGCCGCCGATGTGGCCGACGCCCAGATGACCGATGGTGGTCATGATGTCGCAGCGAATGTCTTTGCAGACTTCCTTGATGTCAGTCAATGTGGTGTCCTCCTCATGGTTTGATAAATGGCCTAACATAAAAATTTTACTTCCGCCGGCCGCTTTTGTCAAGGGGAAGGGCGGCCTGTCCCGCCCGCCCGATTGACAGGAGCGGGAAATGGAAGTATGATAAATCACAGCTTGGAATCGTTGCGATCGGAGGTATCCCATGAAGTCTGCCGTTTCCTTTTCTGTGCTGTACGTCCCCGTGGGCGTGCCGACCTTTCATCTCGAGAGCGCCCAAAACCGCTTTGAGGCCTCCTGTGCTCTTTTGAAACAGCTCGAGGCCGGGACCGTCTGCCCGGAGGAGATGCTGCTGAGCATCGACAAGCTCCGCGCTTATCTGGACGGCAAGCAGCCCGATCTGATCATTTTCCAGAATCTGACCTTTGCCAACGCGGCCTATATGTCCGAAGTGCTGCGCCGCTTCGACTGCCCGCTGCTGCTGTGGACGCTGCGCGAGCCCGTGATCGACGGCGGCCGTCTGCGTCTCAACTCGTTGACCGGCGCCTATTCCGCCGCCAACACGCTGCGCGCCTTCGGCGACCGGCCCTTCGCCTACGTCTTCGGCGCGCCGGAGGAGGAGCGCGTGGAGAAGGAGCTGGCCGCCGTGCTGGCCG
>CAMZIX010000121.1 GCA_947307375.1 uncultured Clostridia bacterium
AGGACGACGCCGACCGGCAGATGCTGATGGCCGCCATCGACAGCCTCTCCGAGCGAGAGCGCAGCATTATCCTGCTGCGCTTCGGCCTGCCCGGCGGGCGGGAGTATACACAGAAGGAGGTGGCAGATAAAATGGGCATCTCCCAGAGCTATATCAGCCGCCTGGAAAAGCGCATCATCGAGCGCCTGCGCCGCGAGATGCTGCGGCAGATGCAGATATAGGAAAAAGCTCCATTCCGAAGAATGGAGCTTTTTTTGTTTGGTTTTTGTCACATCGAGATGGAGTTGTTGATCGGACCGTAGATCCAGTCGGGCACGCAGGTGACCAGGACGGGAATGAAGGTGATCAGCAGCAGCACCAGGAACAGACACACGATGAATGGCCAGACCTGTTTGATAAAGTCTCCGATCCGGCATCCCGTGATGCCGCAGGTGGTGAACATCATCGAACCGAAGGGAGGCGTGATGCCGCCGATCATGATGTTGACGATGCAGACCAGACCGAAGTGGATCGTGTCGATGCCGAGGTTCTTGGCCACCGGCAGCAGCAGCGGGGTGGCGATCATCAGCGCGGCGCCGCCTTCGAGGAACATGCCCATGATGAGCAGGACCACGTTGACCAGCATCAGGAAGATGTACTTGTTGCTCGTCAAGGTCGTGATGGAGGACGCCACGATCTTCGGCAGGCCGATGTAGCTCATGTAGTAGCCGAAGGTGCTGGCGGAGACCATGATCAGCACGACGCTGGAGGTGCCGGCGATGGTGTCCAGCAGGATGGGGATGAAGTGCTTGCGGAGATTCAGCTTCTTATAGACAAACTTGCCGATCACGAAGCAGTAGAGCACTGCAACGGCGCCGCCTTCGGCCGGGGTGAACACGCCGAAGCGGATACCGATGATGATGCCGAAGGGGAAGAACAGGCCCCAGAAGGAGATGAAAGCCTGCTTGAGCACTTCCTTGGCAGGCGGGAACTTGTCGCGGGTCGTGGGGTAGTTGCGCTTGCGGGCGATAATGGCCACGGTGATCATCATGCTGATGGACATGAGGATGCCGGGCACATAGCCGGCGGCAAAAATACGGCCCAGGGACGCCTGCGCGATCAGGGAGTAGACGATCAGGTTGACGCCGGGAGGAATGACGGGCGTTGCAGCAGACGAGGAGGCGGTGATCGCCGCGGCGAAGGCCTTTTCATAGCCGCGCTTCTCCATCTCCGGCACCAGCATCTTGGACTGCATGGCGCAGTCGGCGTTGGCGGAGCCCGAGCAGCCGCCCATCAGCATGCTCAGCAGCACGTTGACCTGGGCCAGGCCACCCTTCATGTGGCCCGTGACGCATTCGCAGAAGTCCATCATCTTGTCCGCGATGCCGCCGAAGTTCATGACCGAGCCGGACATGACAAAGAACGGGATGGCCAGCATCGAGAAGGACTGCGTCGAGTTCATGACCTTCTGCAGGATCGTCCAGGGCTGGACGCCGTCGTCAATGAACAGGAAGAAGAAATAGGTCGAGCCGAACAGTGCGTACACGATGGGCATGCCCAGGAAGTACAGCACAAAGACCAGAACGATCGGAAGGAGCTTGATGAACGGTATTGCCATCAGTACGCGCCCCCTTCCTCAGCCTGCTCTTCTTCGGCAGGCGCCTTGGACTTGATGATATGGAGCCTGTCCCTCAGGAAGAAGAAAATGGAATAGATGAGCGACAAGCCGAAGCCGAGCGGTACCGCGATGCCGGTGTACCACTTGGGAATAAGCAGCGTATCAGTCTTTGTCAGCTTCACGGTGCCCCAGGTGAAGACGCCGTCGGCGATCTTGAACATGATGCCGCGCTTGAAGATCAGGTTCAGGACGTACTGCGCGCTGATATAGGTCAGCAGCACCAGAATGAGGATCTCCAGCAGGCTGACGATGAGTTCGATCACCTTTCTGCCTTTTCCGTGCACCAGGTTGACGAGGATATCAACGCCCAGATGGGCATGCCTGCGGTGCGCGTAGGCGCTTCCCATGAACACCGTCCAGACGAACAGCGAGGTCACGACCTCGTCCGTCCATTTGATCGGATTGTTCAGGATGTAGCGGAAAAGAACGTTCACGTTGACCAGGATCAGACAGAGGGTCAGCGTCGATCCGCAGATGACCGCGTCAAGGTTTGTAATGATAGATTTGAATGTTGATTTCTTTTTCATAGGCAAATCCTTCGCAGCAAAAAGTGGAGAACGGGCAAATCAAAAGAGCTCAGAATACCGGACATGGACTGCCCGCATTCCGCGGGCAGTCCAGTCTTTGCTTACAGGTATGCGTTCTTCACAGACTTCGGCCGATTACTTGTTGTTGGCGCGGAAGTCGTTGATCAGGTCGACCAGCTGCTGATGCAGATCGGGGTTGGCGCCGTAGGTCTCGACGATCCAGTCATAGACAGGAGCGCAGGCCGCGGTGAAGGCGTCGACGTCGACCTCGTTCCAGGTCACGCCGGCTTCGTCTTTCATCTTCTGGATCTGGACGGCCTCGTCCTCAGCGCAGGAGGTCTGCTCCCAGACGCCGCACTCGAGCGCGCACTCGTCAAGGATGTTTCTCCACTTGAGAGGCATCTCCTGATACACGTCCTCGGCCATGAACAGCCAACGGGTCGCGATGAAGTGGTTGGTCAGAGCGACCTTCTTGACCAGCTCATAGGGAGCGCCGGCACCGGCGAGGGTGGAGGTGGAGCCTTCAAAGCCGTCGACAACGCCGGAGGAGATGGAGGAGAGGCACTCGGTGAAGCTCATGGGAACCGGGGTGGCGCCCAGGCACTCGATGGTCTTGATGAACAGGGAGGCGGTGGTGGAGCGCAGCTTCACGCCGTTGAGGTCCTCGGGCTTGGTGATGTCGAGGTTGGTGACGACGGAGCGGTAGCCAAAGGAGTAGTGGGTGTCGAGGATGTGGATGTTCTCTTCCGCCAGGGCGGCCTTGACGCCGGCGACCAAGTCGGAATCCATGACGTAGTTGTACTCTTCGTCGTTGTTGTAGAGCATCGGTCCGACAAGGACGGCGCAGTCGCCGCACCAGTCAGCGAAGAGGGAGGGCTCTTCCAGGCCGATCCACTTGTCGCCGTTGGCGGCGTGGACGACGGAGTCACGGTAGCAGTCCAGCTCGTTCAGGCCGTGGAACTCGACCTTGACGTGGCCTTCGGTGCGCTCGGTGACCATTTCGGCGAACTTCTCAGCAGCCTTGTAGTTCCACTCTTTGGGGTTGAAGACGTTGGAGTAGGTCAGCTCGATGTAGTAGGCATCAGCCTCGGCGTCGTCTTCGGCAGTCTCCTCAGCGGGAGCCTCGGCGGGAGCTTCGGCGGGAGCTTCGGCAGGGGCCTCGGCGGGAGCTTCGGCAGGGGCCTCGGCGGGCTTCTCAGCGGCAGGGGCAGCGGGAGCGCCGCCGCAGGCGGCCAGAGCGAACACCATGGCCAGAGCAAGCAGCAGGGTAATGATCTTCTTCATTTTGCGATCTCCTTTTAATGATTTGTCCGGCTGCAACAAGTCGGCTGTTTCCATATACCGGGTCTCCCCGACAGCTGGAAACATGCGGAAATTGTTAACAAACCTTTACGACTCCCTTAATTTACACCAGTTTCCCCTCCCTTGTCAATGTTTCACAGTTTATCCCCGGCCATTTTAGCAAAGCGCACAAAATCGCACCGGCTTTTTTAGGGAAAATAATAGTTTACCGAGGCTTCGCCTCTTCCTGCCGCTCCCTTGCCGCGCCTTGCGTTTTCCACGGGGCTGTGATAAGATACGGATGATATAAAGGAGAGGAGGCGCGCCATGGCCAAAGAAAAATTCACCGTCACCATGCAGCACGACGAGGACAGCCTGGTCGCGCTGTCCCACATGCAGTACGACCTCTTCTGCACCCGCAACCGCATCGCGCG
>CAMZIX010000122.1 GCA_947307375.1 uncultured Clostridia bacterium
GCCTTCTCGATCTCCAGGCACATCTCGCTGCGGCACTCGTAGGTGCGGTCCAGGGGCTTGGCCACATGGTAGTGTCTCTGGAAGGGCACGACACAGCCGCTGCCCTCGGTGGCGCTGTTCCAGTAGGCCTGCTCGGCGTCGAGCGCCACGCCGATCTGGTTGTTTTCCACCTTCCAGCCGACCTGGTTGAAGAGGTAAAACTCGAACTCCGGCAGGATCAGCATCGTGTCGGCGATGCCGCTGTCTCTCAAATACTGCTCCGCGGCCTGGACGATGTTGCGGGGATACTGCTTGAGCGGCCGGTTATGCGGGTAATCGATGATCATGGCGTTGCCGATCATGGACAGGGTCTTGACGCCGCAGAAGGGGTCGATGCTCGCGGTGTCCAGGTCCGGGATATAGACCATGTCGCTCTTCTCCACGACGGCGTAGCCGTAGTTGGAGGCGTCGAAGCCGATGCCGTTGACCATGGTGTCCTCGTTGAAGTTCTTCGCGGGGATCGTCACGTGGCGGAACTGGCCGTCGATGTCGACGATCTTGAAGTCGACCATCTGGACGTCCTGTTCTTCGATCAGGGCCATGATATCTTTCGCAGTTTTAGGCATTTCTTTCCTCGATTCTCTGCCCGTGGCAGAACTTCTCATCATATTTGGGAGGATCTCCCGCCCCGTATTATAGCAGGTCCGTATACTTTTGTATAGAGCAAAAATATGATAAAAAGGAAAAATCCGTCAGCCCTTTTCCGTCAAAATCCGGAGAAAAAGCGAAAAGGCTTGCGAAAGGCAAACTTTTCTGCTATTCTACTCCCGTTGAAGACAGAAAGCAGGTCAAATAGAATGAAAACGCTGAAACTGGCATTGATACTGGTCCTGGCCGCCGCGCTCGGCTTCGTGCTCTGGATCCGGCTCGATGCGGCGGCTCCCCTGCCGTCCGCACAGCCGCAGAGCCAAAGCGGCCCCGTGCCCACGGTCGACTCCCGGCCCGCGCCCTCCGAGGCGCCCGCCGACACCGCCGAGCCCGCGGCAAGCGAGACGCTGGACCCGAGCATCGACGCGGAGCCGGAGTACTTCACCGTCTCCATGATCGGCGACTGCACGCTCTCCGCCTCCCCGGACAAGCGGGACTGGGGCATCGGCTTCCAGCGCACCGTCGGCGACGATACCGATTACCCCTTTGCGAACACCGTACAGTTATTGAACGACGACTATCTGACGATCGCAAACCTCGAGTGCTCTCTTTCGGACAAGCACTACAGCTCGATCGAGCAGTTTTCCTTCCTGGGAAAGGCGGACTACGCGAAGATCCTCTCCTCCGGCAGCGTGGAATTCGTCACGCTGGCCAACAACCACACCCTGGACTTCGGCCAGGCCGCCTATAACGACACGACCGCCGCTCTGGACGGCGTCGGTGTCGCCTATGCCGGCGAGGACGAGTGCTGTCTCTATCAGCGCGAGGACGGGCTGAAGATCGGCCTCTACTGCATGTACAACGGTCTGACCGGCAACGCCTTCTCGCTGCTGTCCGCCGGCGCGCAGGAAAAGCTGGTCGAGAACAGCAAGCAGATGATCGACAAGGCTGTTCGGGAGCTTGCCGCGCAGGGTGCGGAATATACCATCGCCTGCCTGCATATGGGCACCGAGGGCAACTATGAGACCACGGACGTGCAGGTCGAGCTCTGCCGCTATGCCATCGACGCGGGCTTCGGCAGCGTCTACTGCACGCACGCCCACCGCCTGCAGCCGGCCGAGCTCTACGGCGAAGGCATCATCTTCTACGGTCTCGGCAACTGGGTCTTCGGCGGCCACACCAACCCCGGCAACGGCAAGGATCCCGCCTCCTATGACACCGGCATCGGCAAGATCACGCTCTGCCGCCGCGGCAGCCGGGTCACGCTGGACAGCTACAGCTTCATCCCCTGCTGCATCAGCAGCGCCCTGGATCCGGAAAACGGCGAGCCCGGCCCCAACTCCCGCAACAACTATCAGCCCACGCCCTACGTCGAGGGCGGCAAGGCCTGGCAGCGCGCCATGTCCATCATCAGCGGCACCTATGAGGGCGCCAACTATGTCGTCGGCAACTACTGGGACATCCTCCGCGACATGGGCGGCTGATCCCGCGAAAAAATGAAAAACGGTCAGGATCGTCCGATCCTGACCGTTTTTTTCCCGATGCGCTTATTCCGCGGTCTCGGTCTCCTCGCGGCTGGCAGGCGCCTCCGGCGCGTTCTCCTTGACCGAGTTGATGCCGTTGATGCAGGCGTCCCAGCTCTTGTAGGCCTCGCTGATGCCGACGATCTGTCCGTTCTTCGCCTTCAGGCGGAAGCGGAAGTCCTCGGCCTTGTCCAGATAGACCTCGAACTTGGGATTGGTCAGCACCTCGAAGTTTTCCTTCGTCTGGTCTTCCACAGGTCCGACACAGCTGCGCTTGACGCTGTCGATGCCCTTCAGGCACGCGCCCTCGCTGCTGTAAACTTCACTGTCCAGGATGACCTGGCCGTTGGTCGCCTTGAGGACGAACTTCACGCCGGTCGGAACGGTTTTTGTCACAAATTTACCCATGGATCATTCCTCCTGAAATAGTTTTTGCAAAAACAGCCCGCAAAATGCGGGCTGTTTTGGTTATGGATTTACTTCTTGGCGAGGCCCTTCTGGCGGGCATACTCGGCGGCGCCCAGCGCGCCCATCAGCTGCGGGTCGGTCTTCAGGTTGATGACCTTCAGCTTCAGCACGTGCTCGATCGCTTCCTTCAGGCCGTCGTTCTTCGCGCAGCCGCCCGTCAGCGTGATGCTGTCGGTCGCACCGGCCTTCTTCGCCATGACAAAGCAGCGCTTCGCCACCGCCATCTCAATGCCGGCCGCGATCTCATCGGTCGCCTTGCCCTCGCCCACCAGCGTGATGACCTCGGACTCCGCAAACACCGTGCACTGCGCCGTGATCGGGATCACGTTCTTCGCCGTCAGGCTCAGCTTCGAAAACTCCGGCAGAGAAAGCTCGAAGGAGCGCGCCATCGCCTCAAAGAAGCGGCCCGTACCCGCGGCGCACTTGTCGTTCATCGCAAAGTTCTTCACCGTGCCGTCCGTGTCGATGCTGATGCCCTTCACGTCCTGCCCGCCGATGTCGATGATCGCCTTCACGCTCGGATCCGTCACATGCACGCCCATCGCGTGGCAGCTGATCTCCGAGATGTTCTCATCCGCAAACGGCACCTTGTTCCGCCCGTAGCCCGTGCCGATCAGGTACTCCAGCTCCTTGCTGCTCTTCAGGCCCACCTTGCTCAGAACCTCGTCCATCGCCGCGATCGCGCTCTGCTCCGAGTTGATCTTGCTCTTGATCGTCGTGTCGGCAAGCATCTTGCCGTTCTCGTCCAGGATGACTGCCTTCGTGTAGGTCGAGCCTACGTCACATCCGCCAAAATACTTCATGTTTTCTTTTGCCTCCACTTATTTGTCGTATTTATACTTGGGGAACTTGTCCATGTCATAGGGCTCCTGCAGCACGTCCTTGCGATCCATGTTGTCGTAGTGCTTCTTCAGGAAAGGCTCCACAACGTTGAACAGCAGTTTGCCGTCGAGGTCAAAGAAGAAGATGACGAAGATGGCGACGTTGGCTATAAGGAAGATCTTTAAAAGCTTGAAAAAGAATTTCGCAATACCGCATTTGCATTTTTTCATGATGTTTCCTCCAATCACCAGGTCATGGAATCGTCGAAGTCAAGCAGCGACGGGTCGAGCGGCTCTTCGTGCATGACCGTGGTCATGTAGTCGTTGATCTGACGGCGGATCTCCGCGCGGGAAACGGTGCGGCTGTCGGGCAGCGCGTGCGGCATCCAGAAGGCCTTGATGTTTCTCTTGCGGAACTCGTCCTCGAACAGGC
>CAMZIX010000123.1 GCA_947307375.1 uncultured Clostridia bacterium
GACGGGCGACGGCCTGCGCGAGCTGCTGCGCTGTATCCCGCTGGGCTGGGACAGAGCGGCCGCCGCGGCCGCCGCGATCGAGTTCCCCAAGTTCACGAATCTCGGCAAAAACCCCGATCCCGCGCTGACCGCGCACGTCAAGGCGCGCCGGGACGCCTGCAAAAAGGCCGTCGGGAAGCTGCAGGAGGCGCTGGCCGACGAGTCCGCCGCGCTGCTGGCCGAGCTGCGGCAGACCGCGCCCGCCATGCAGGCGCTGCTGCGGCTGTGCCTGGCCTTCGACGAGCGCTATGCCCGCGACAAGCGCCGCCAGTCCCTGCTGGACTACGCCGATCTCGAGCATCTGGCGGCCCAGCTCCTGACCGAGCCGGACGGCAGCCCCACGGACCTGGCCCGCGAGGTCGCCCTGCGCTACGACGAGATCATGGTGGACGAGTACCAGGACGTCAGCCCCGTGCAGGAGGAGATCTTCCGCGCCGTCTCGCGCGAGGACGGCAACCGCTTCCTCGTGGGCGACGTGAAGCAGTCGATCTACCGCTTCCGCCTGGCCGATCCGAGCATTTTCACCGACAAATACGATCGCTTCCCCCTGTATCCCGAGGCTTCCGAAGGAGAAGCGGGAAAGATCCTGCTGCGGGAGAACTTCCGCTCGCGGCGGGAGATCATCGACGCGGTCAACAGCGTCTTTTCCCGCTGCATGAGCCGCCGTCTCGGCGACCTGGACTACGACGAACAGGCCGCGCTGGTCTGCGGCGCGGACTATTACACGGGCAGCGTGCCCGCGCCGGAGCTGTTCCTGCTCTCGACCGAGGGGGACGAGACGGACGAGGCGCCGGACAAGACCGCCGCGGAGGCGGCCTTCGCCGCGGAGAAGATCCGCGCCCTTGTCGAGGCCGGCACGCCCGTGCAGGGCAAAGACGGCCCGCGGCCGATGGATTACGGCGACGTCGCCATCCTGATGAGCGCCGCCAACAGCACCGGCCCCGTCTACCGCCGCGTGCTGACGGCGCACGGTGTGCCCGTGGCCGCCGGACAGGGCCTGGGCTATTTCCGCTCGCCGGAGATCAGCACCGCCCTCTCCCTGCTCGCGGTGCTGGACAATCCGCACCAGGACATCCCGCTGATCGCGGCGCTGCGCTCGCCGGTCTTCGGCTTCACGGCGGACGAGCTGTCCGCCGTCCGCGGCGCCGACCGCGACCACGATTTTTACGGCGCGCTCTGCGCGGCCGCAGAAGCCGACGAAAAGTGCCGCGCTTTTCTGACGCGGATCGAGGCGCTGCGCGCCCTTGCCGCCGATCTCTCCGCCGAGGAGCTGGTCTGGGAGCTGCTGGACGGGCTCGACCTGCTGAGCGTGTTCAGCGCGATGGCCGACGGCGCCCAGCGGCGCGCCAATCTGATGGAGCTGGCCGCGCTGGCACAGCGCTATGAGAAGAGCGGCTACAAGGGCCTGCACCGCTTCGTGCTCTGGCTGCGCCGACTGGCCGAGCGCGGGGAGGAGCCCGCCGCCGGCCCGGGCGGCGGCGCCGTGCAGATCCTGACGATCCACAAATCCAAGGGCCTGGAATTCCCGGTGGTCTTTCTCTGCGACACGGCGCGGCGTTTCAACAAGGCCGAGCTGAACGACACGGTGCTGGTGCACCCGGCGCTCGGCCTCGGCCCGAAGCTGACCGATCTGGAGCGGCGCGTGGAGTATCCGACCCTCGCCCGTCAGGCGATCCGCCGCCGCCTGGAGCGCGAGCTCCTCAGCGAGCAGATGCGCCTGCTGTACGTGGCGATGACCCGCGCGAAAGAGCGGCTGTATATCACCGCCTCGCTGAAAAATCCGGAAAAAACGCTGGAAAAGCTGCGGCAGTCGATGTCAAGCCCGCTGCCGCCGGAGCTCCTGGCCGAGCAGAACTCCTTTGCCGACTGGCTGATCCTCGCCGCGCTCGACGACGGGCAGGCCCATCTGAAGCTGCGCCTGCCGGGCGAGAGCGCCGCCGCGGAGGAGGAAAACCGCTTCGTCCCCGCCGAGGACGTGGACGAAGACGCGCTCCGGGAGCTGGCGCGCAATCTGGCCTTCCGCTATCCCCACGCGGAGGCCGAGCGTCTGCCCTCGAAGCTGACGGCCACCGAGCTCAAGGGCCGGCTCGAGCCGGACGAGGACGCGCAGGAGCTGGCGCCGAAGCGCCGGAGCGGCGTCTTCCGGCTGCCGGACTTCACGCGCAAGGACCGGCCGCTGACCGGCGCCCAGCGCGGCACGGCCACGCATCTGGTGCTGCAGTACATGGACTTCGCCGCCGCGGACAGCCCGGAAGGCGTGCGCGCGGAGATCGAGCGGCTGCGGCAGAAGCAGCTTCTCTCTGACAAAGAAGCGGAAGCCGTGGACGCGAACGCGATCGTTGAGCTCTTCACTTCCCGGCTCGGTCAGCGGATACTGCAGGCCGAGCACCGTGAGCGCGAGTTCAAGTTCTCTCTCCTGTGCGACGCGGGCGCGTATTATCCCGGCGCCGAGGGCGAGCAGGTGCTGCTGCAGGGCGTGGTGGACTGCTGCATCGAGGAAGAGGGCGCGCTGACCGTCATCGACTACAAGACCGACGCCGTGCGCACGGACGAGGAGCTCGCCGCCCGCGCCGCCTATTACGAGGGGCAGCTGCGCGCCTACGCCGCGGCGCTGCGCCGCATCTTCCGAAAGCCCGTGCGCGAGGGCGTGCTGTACTTCCTGTCCTGCGGGAAAGAGGTCAGTTTTCGGTTTTAACTGCTTGACCGGGCCGATTTTTGGATTATAATGTCTTTGTTGAAAAAACGCGCAGAGGAGAGAAGAGAAAATGCCCACGACCTGGAACCGCTCCCCGGAGGAGTTTCACAAGATCTATGTGGCCAACACCGAGGCCTTTTACCGGCTCGGGCGCGCCGAGCTCGCCCCCGAGATGGACGAATTCATGACCAAGTGCGCCCTCGGACTCTGGAGCCGCGCCGGCGGCATCGGCCAGCGTCACGTGGACATGGCCAACCAGATCTATTCCCGCGGGCAGAAGCAGCCGCAGTGGCTGCTGTGGACGCTGACGAGCTCCGTCTGCGACAACGACGTGTTCCTGCCCCCGGTGTTCTACTGGAACCTCGCGGAGAGCGACGTCAAGCGCGGCACCGAGACCTCGCGCACCTTCATCCGCATGCTGACCAACATCCTGCTGTACCTGGCCGCGGTGGACGACGACGTGACGATGGCCGAGGCCGAGTACATCACCGAGTGCGCCGACCGCCTGACCGCCGTCTGCGACACCAACGGCGTGCGCAAAAGCCGCGAGGCGCTCAACCCGCTGGACTACGTCACCAGCGCCGAGCCGAGCTTCGTCGAGAAGCATCCGCCCCAGACCCAGACCTCCGGCGGCGACACAAAGCCGGAGATCAAGGCCGGAGAGGCCCAGGAAAAGAAGCCCAGCGTGGAAGAGCTGATGGAGCAGCTGGACGAGCTGGTCGGGCTCGACGAGGTGAAGAAGGACGTCAAGAGCCTCATCAACCTCATCAAGGTGCGAAAGCTCCGCCAGGAAAACGACCTGCCCGTGCCGCCGATGAGCCTGCACATGGTCTTCATGGGCAACCCCGGCACCGGCAAGACCACGGTGGCGCGCCTGGTGGGCGGGCTCTACGCCGCGATCGGCGTGCTGTCCAAGGGGCAGCTGATCGAGGTCGACCGCTCCGGCCTGGTGGCCGGCTACGTCGGCCAGACCGCGCTGAAGACCCAGGAGGTCATCAAGTCGGCGCTCGGCGGCGTGCTGTTCATCGACGAGGCCTACTCCCTCTCCTCCGGCGGCGAGAACGACTTCGGCCGCGAGGC
>CAMZIX010000124.1 GCA_947307375.1 uncultured Clostridia bacterium
CATCGGCATCACCTCGTAGCCGTCCATGACGGCCTCCAGCGCGCGCACGGCGTCCGTCTCGGTGACGACGACCTTCGCGCCGAGACCCTTGGCGCGAAGCGCCACGCCCTTGCCGCACCAGCCGTAGCCGGAAACGACGACGGACTTGCCGGCGACGATCAGATTCGTGGTGCGCATGATGCCGTCCCAGACGCTCTGGCCGGTGCCGTAGCGGTTGTCGAACATGTGCTTGCAGTCGGCGTCGTTGACCAGCACCATCGGGAAGCGCAGCTCGCCCGCGCGGTCCATGGCCCGGAGGCGGTGGATGCCGGTGGTGGTCTCCTCGCAGCCGCCGATGACGCCGGGGATGAGGTCGGCGTACTTCGTGTGCATCAGATGCACCAGATCGCCGCCGTCGTCGATGATGATGCCGGGGCCGGGAGAGAGCACCTCGCAGAGGCACTGCTCGTACTCCTCCATCGAGCAGCCGTAGCGCGCGAAGACCTGCATGCCCTTCGAGGCCAGGGCCGCGGCCACGTCGTCCTGCGTGGAGAGCGGATTGGAGCCCGTGACGTACATCTCCGCGCCGCCCATCTCCAGCACGCGGCAGAGATAGGCCGTCTTGGCCTCCAGATGCACGGACAGGGCGATCTTCAGCCCTTCGAAGGGGCGCGTGCGGCGGAAATCCTCGCCGATGCCGCGCAGCACCGGCATGTGGCGCTCCACCCACTGGATCTTCATTTCGCCCGACGGGGCGAGGGACAGGTCACGGATCAGACTCATGGCGCTTCCTCCCGAATGGTATCATTTAACTGAATTATTGTATCACGCCTCGGTGAAGAGCGCAAGCGCGAACGCATCTTTCCTTCCGATAAACGGGATCCTCCGAAGCCGCCAAACGGGCGATCTTTCTATCGGCTCTTGCACAGTCGGACAAAATCTGATATATTAAATTGATGTATTATCATTTGGAGGAGTATCATGCCTGTCAAAGAAAACAGATCCCAGGCTGCGGCCCGTCCGGCCAGGCGCAGGCAGAGCCCTGTCGCCGCCTTCTTTCTCACGCTCGGGCGCGCGCTTGCCGTCATACTGACCACGGTGCTGATCGTCGCCGTTTTCCTCGTCGCGGTCTGCGCCGTGATGACCCACGGCCCCTCGGAGGACGCCAAGCGTCTCTTCGTCAATTCCACGGACGAAACCAGCGCGCTGAAGTTCATCCCCCGCCTGTTCCTGCCCGAGGAAGAGGTGGAGGCGATCCTGCATCCCGTGCGCGCGGAGGCCGTCTATGACAGCTTCCGGGTCATCGGCTACGAGCCCAAAAACGGTCAGACCGAGCCCGAACCGGAGGAAACACCCCTGGTTCAGATCGACGAGAGCAGCTTCACCGAGGAGCTGGAGGTCGTCGATATCCGCAAGGCAACCTTCAAGGGAAAAATGCTGATCGTGCACGACCCCTCCCGCGTCATCGTGGGCACGCTGGAACGCTGGGGCGGCATGGGCTGGTATCTTTCCGAGTTCGTGGACCACTATAACGCGGTCGCCGGCACCAACGCCGGCAGCTTTGAGGACCCGAACGGCATGGGCACCGGCGGCATCCCCGACGGACTCGTGATGAAGAACGGCGAGATCAGCTACGGCTCGGTCTGGACCTATTACAACGGCGTGATCGGCTTTGACCGGGATCATGTGCTCCATGTGGGCGGCATGACCGGCCAGGAGGCGCTGGATCTCGGTCTGGTCACCGCGGTCAGCTTCCCCCCCGGTCCGACGCTGATCAAGGACGGCGTCAAGCTGACGGACCTCGGCGGCGGCGTCAATCCGCGTACCTGCGTCGGCCAGCGGGCCGACGGCGCGGTGCTGATCGCGGTCATCGAGGGACGGCACCCGGACAGCCTGGGCGCCACCTATGACGATCTGGCCGACCTGATGGAGGAATTCGGCGCCGTCAACGCCGGCAACCTGGACGGCGGCTCCTCTTCCGCCATGATCTACCAAGGCGAGCAGATCACCAAGGGCTCCAACCTGATCGGCTCCCGCCCGCTCGCCACGACGATCCTTGTACTGCAGGAAGGAGACGCAAACTGATGGCAGCGAAAAAACGCAGAAAACAATCCAAATTCCGCTACGGTCTGCACGTCTACTCCGCGCTGCTGGTCTTCGTCGCGGGCATCACGCTGATCGTGCTGTGGCTGTTTCTCAGCCGCTATCAGCAGGGCGTGGACGCGGAGGCCGCCGCCGCGGCCGAGCGCGAGCGGCAGGCCGCCTACGAGCTGGCCGTCTCCCGCGCGCCGCAGCTGGCCTTCGAGGATTATATGGCCAAGGCCGACGCCCAGACCTGGGCGGACAGCTGGTACGCCACTCACCCGCACAACTATGACGATCCGTCGCAGATCCTCGCGCTGATGGACGAGCGCTTCTCCGACCCGAATCTGCAGTTCTGGAAAGCCGAGGATTCCACCGAGGCGCAGCCCCGCTATCTCGTCAAGGACGGCGATCAGACGATCGCCGAGCTGACCCTCTCCGGCTCCGGGCTGGACTGGTCCGTCACGGACGTCAAGGTCGATCTGGAGGGCGGCGAGGAGGCCAGTCTCCTGGTGCCCGAGGGCTATACCGTGCGCTGCAACGGCCAGCTGGTCGACAGCAGCAGCGCCGAGGCGGAGACCCGCCTGTTCGATATGGAGGATTACGCGGATCTGATCGTCGATCCGGTGCACTGGGAGACCTACACCGTGCGCGGCCAGCTCTCCAAGCCGGTCCTGACGGCCGAGGCGCCCGCCGACCGCCCGATCAGCACCGCCGAGGACGGCACCGTGTTTTACGTCCTCACCGGCGAAGAGGCCGAGACCTATCAGCGCCGCGCCGAACGCTTCATCTACGCCCTGCTGTACTATTACATGATGGGCAATTCCAACACCCGCGGCCATATGTGGGGCGCGCTCGACCACGTCATGACGGATTCGCAGGCCTATCAGCTGATCCTCGATTCCTACGACGGCGTTACCTGGGACACCTGCTACGGCAACGCGACCTATGACGCGCAGGCCGGCGAGGTGCGCATCATCGCGGGCAACTGCATGATGGTGGACGTCGCCTACCATGCCGAGGGCAGCGCCGGCGCCTACATCAACGTCGCGGACGGCACCTACCGCGTGTACTTCCTCGACAGAGGCAACGGCTTCGGCATTTTCGGGCTGGCCTACGTCTGATTCCCGGCAGAAATTGTTAATAACTGACAAAAACGCCGTGCGGGTCTTCCCTGCGCGGCGTTTTTAGTGTATAATGGCGGCACTTTGAAAGAAACGAGGACTGCGCCATGCGCGACTATCTGATTGCCACCTCTTCGACCTCCGATCTGCCGAGGACTTATCTCGACGAGCATCAGATCCCCTTCATCCCCTATACATTTACCATCGAGGAACGTCTCTGCGTGGACGACTGCCGTGAGGAGAGCCGCCAGGCCATCTATGAGGGCATGCGCCGGGGTGACCGGCTCAAGACCTCGATGATCAACGAATTCAGCTACTACGACTTTTTCAAGGAGCTTCTGGACAGCGGCAAGGACGTGGTCTTTCTGGACATGAGCCGGAAGATGTCCGTCTCCTTTGCCAACGCCAACAAGGCGGCCGACATGATCCGCCCCGAGTATCCGGAGCAGCGGCTGTACGTGATGGATACGCTCTGCATCTCCGGCGGTCTCGGCCTGCTGGTGGAGCGGATGCTGCGGCTCAAGGAAAGCGGAAAGAGCTTCGACGAGGTCGTCGCCTGGGGCGAGGAAAACAAGCTGAAGATCGCCCACCGCTTCACGGTGGACGACCTGAACTACCTGAAGG
>CAMZIX010000125.1 GCA_947307375.1 uncultured Clostridia bacterium
GGCGCCCTCCTTCACGACGGCGCCGGGCATCAGCACGCTGTACAGGACCCTCGCGTCCTTCTCGACGCGGACGTTGGAGGACAGGACGGAATTTTCCACATGGCCGTCGATCTCACAGCCCTCGGTCACGATCGAATGAACGATCTCCGCGTTCGGCCCGGTGTAGTGCGGCGGGCAGATGGGGCTGCGGCTGGCGATGGGCCAGTCGGGGTCGTAGAGATTGATGAGCGTGGTGGACAGCATGTCCATGTTCGCGTCCCAAAGGCTGGCGATGGTGCCGACGTCGCGCCAGTAACCCTGGAAACGGTAGGGCCAGAGCTTTTCGCCCGCGGCGAGCATCTTCGGGATGATGTTCTTGCCGAAGTCCTTGCTGGACTTCGGGTCGGCGTCGTCCTCGATCAGATACTGGCGGAGCTTCGGCCAGTTGAAGATGTACACGCCCATGGAGGCCAGATTGCTCTTCGGATGCTTGGGCTTCTCCTCGAACTCATTGACGTAGCCGTCCTCGCCGAGGTTCATGATGCCGAAGCGGGTGGCTTCCTCCAGGGAGACCGTCAGCACGGAGATCGTGCAGGCCGCGTCCTTCTCGACGTGCTCGCGCAGCATGTCGGCGTAATTCATCTTGTAGATGTGGTCGCCGGAGAGGATCAGGACGTTCTCGGGGTTGTAGTGCTCGATGAAGGCCATGTTCTGGAAGATCGCGTTGGCCGTGCCGGTAAACCAGGAGCCCTGCTCGTTGGCGCCGAGATACGGGGGCAGGATGTACACGCCGCCCTCGGTCACGTCCAGATCCCAGGGCTGGCCGTTGCCGATGTAGCTGTTGAGCTGCAGCGGGCGGTACTGGGTCAGCACGCCGACGGTGTCAATGCCGGAATTGGCACAGTTGGAAAGGGGAAAGTCGATGATGCGGTACTTGCCGCCGAAGGGGACGCTGGGCTTGGCCGCCTGCTGCGTCAGCGCGTAGAGCCGGGAGCCCTGTCCGCCTGCCAGCAGCATGGCAATGCACGTCTTTTTCATAGGCACTCTCCTTTTATTGTTTTCTTTCGCGGTATATCGTCAATTGTACTTGCTCATGGTCCGGTCCGGGCCCTCGGTGATGTAGCAGATCACAGCCTCGGCGGCCCGCTCGGCGGCCCGGGCAATCTCCTCCGCGTCCTGGTTTTTGAAGGCGGACAGCACCCAGTCGGCCATGTCGTAGTCCTCGTGCGGCGGTGCGCCGACGCCGAGGCGGATGCGCGGGAACTGATCTGTCCCCAGGCAGGCGATGATGCTCTTGAGCCCGTTGTGGCCGCCGGCGGAGCCTTTGCTGCGCACGCGCAGGGTCCCGACGGGCAGCGCCGTCTCGTCCGAGACGACGAGCACCCGCTCCGGCGGGATCTTGTAAAATCTGGCCGCCGCTGCGGCCGCCTCGCCGGAGAGGTTCATATAGGTCTGCGGCTTCATCAGCAGCACGCTCTCGCCGCCGATCTCGCCCCTGGCGGTCAGCGCGCGGAAGCGCAGGCGGTTGACGCTGAGCTTCAGCTTTTTCGCCAGGGCGTCGGCCGCCAGGAAGCCCGCGTTGTGGCGCGTGCCCTCATAGCGCGGCCCGGGATTGCCGAGGCAGACGATCAGCCAGCGTACGCCGCCGGATTTCTGAAACAGCGCCATCAGGTGTCGAAAATGCTGGAAATGGAGACCTCCTCGTAGATACGGCGGATGGCCTCGGCGAAGATGGACGCGGTGGACAGGTAGTGGATCTTCTCGACCCGGGGCTTGTCGGCGGGATAGGGGATCGTGTCGAGCAGCAGCAGCTCCTTGATGCAGCTGTTCTCGATGCGCTCGAAGGCGGGGCCGGAGAGCACGCCGTGGGTCGCGCAGGCGTAGACCTCCTTCGCGCCGCCGATCTCCTTGATGGCCTTGGCCGCGCCGCAGAGGGAGCCGGCCGTGTCCACGATGTCGTCGAGCAGGATGCAGGTCTTGCCCTCGACGTTGCCGATGATGTTCATGACCTCGGACTGGTTGGCCTTCTCGCGGCGCTTGTCCACGATGGCCATGTTGGTGCCGAGGCTCATCGAAAAGGCGCGGGCGCGGGCGGTGCTGCCCACGTCGGGAGAGACGACCATCACGTCTTCGTTGTTCTTTCCGAATTCCTTGATGTAATGCTTGGCAAAGAGGCGCGCGCCCATCAGATTGTCCACGGGGATGTCGAAAAAGCCCTGGATCTGGGCGGCGTGCAGGTCCATCGTCAGCACGCGGTCGGCGCCGGCGGCGGTGATCAGGTTGGCAACGAGCTTGGCGGAAATGGGATCGCGGCTCTTGGCCTTGCGGTCCTGGCGGGCATAGCCGAAGTACGGGATGACGGCGGTAATGCGTCCGGCGGAGGCGCGGCGCATCGCGTCGATCATGATGAGCAGCTCCATCAGATTGTCATTGACATGGTTGCAGGTGGACTGGACGATGAACACGTCCTTGCCGCGGACCGGCTCGTAAACGGAAACCGAGCATTCTCCGTCCGCGAACTGTCCCACGGCGGAGTCGCCCAGCTTGATGTAGAGCTGGCTGCAGATGTCTCTGGCGAGATCGGGATTGGCGTTGCCGCTGAAAACCTTGATTTCTTTGCCGTGTGCAATCATCTTGTTTTCTCCTCTGATCTATATGTTTTTGGAAAACGCACTTTGGGAATTTTAGTATATCATAAAGCCCCGGAAAAGAAAAGCCCGCAATTCGGCTTTGTCAAAGAAAAAGCCGATAAAAATACGCATTTACAATCCGGAAGTTTTTGTATATAATATAGCGACTACGCTTTAGGAGAACAGGATCATGCTTGAATTTGAAGAATATAAAGGCAAGCTCAACGCCGCCAGGCCCACGCTGGAGGTGCTGCGCGGCGCGCTCAAGCTCGAGGCCGCCCAGAAGGAGATCGAGGAGCTGGAGGCCGCCAGCGAGCGCGAGGGCTTCTGGAACGACGTGGCCAATTCCCAGCGCGTGCAGAAGCGCCTGAAGCTGCTCAAGGGCAAGGTGGAGGGCTATCAGAAGCTCTGCGCCTCCTGGGAGGATCTGATGACGCTCTGCGACATGGCGCTCGAGGAGGGCGACGACTCGATGCTTGAGGAACTGCAGAGCGAATACGACGCCTTCACTGAGAAGGCCGAGGCCATGCGCCTGAGCACCCTTTTGTCCGGCGAATACGACGCCAACAACGCCATCCTCACCTTCCACGCCGGCGCCGGCGGCACCGAGGCGCAGGACTGGGCCTCGATGCTCTACCGCATGTACAACATGTGGGCCGACCGCCACGGCTACAAGGTCAAGGTCATGGACTATCTCGACGGCGACGAGGCCGGCATCAAGAGCGCCACGATCATGATCGAGGGCGAGAACGCCTACGGCTTCCTCAAGAGCGAGCACGGCGTGCACCGCCTGGTGCGCGTCAGCCCCTTCGACGCCGCCGGCCGCCGCCACACCTCCTTCGCCGCGGTCGAGGTCATGCCCGAGATCGCCGCCGACGACAACGAGATCGAGCTCAAGGAAGACGACATCGAGATGCAGGTCTACCGCTCCTCCGGCGCGGGCGGCCAGAAGGTCAACAAGACCTCCTCCGCCGTGCGTCTGATCCACAAGCCCACCGGCATCGTGGTCTCCAGCCAGGTCGAGCGCAGCCACTTCCAGAACCTCGAAAACTGCAAGAACATGCTCCGCGCGCGCCTGGCCGAGATCAAGGAGCGCGAGCACCTGGAGAAGATCAGCGACATCAAGGGCGTGC
>CAMZIX010000126.1 GCA_947307375.1 uncultured Clostridia bacterium
AGCACGCGCCAGACTCGGACGAAATCGGCCCGCTGCGGACACAAGGGCGCGGCTGCCCAGAACGCGTCCTTCTGACAGTTCAAGAAAGCCTCGCAGAGCGCCTCCGGGCGGTGGGGCCGCGCGGCGGTGAGCAGCAGCTGCACGCTGCGGCTGCCGCGGAATTCATTGACCTGCGGCGTGAACGCCACATCGGCGCGCTCGCCCTCCCGGAAGCCGAGGTCCTTGGCCGTGTGGGAGAAGAAAATGCCCTCCAGGCTTTCGCCGCGCAGATCGACGCGCAGGCGCAGATGGCGGCCGCCGCCCACGGGCGTGATCGTCTCGACCGTCACGCCGCTCAGGCAGAACACGGGGCGCGGGTTTTCGCTGCCGTAGGGCTCCAGCCGCTCCAGCGACTGAACATTGTCCAGGCTCAGCAGCGAGGGATCGGTGATCAGCAGATCGCAGAGGACCTCCGGCGTCGGCGCGGGCTTGTTCTCCCGGTAATAGGCAGTCAGGGCCTTGCGGAAATCCGCCAGTTGATCGCGCCGCAGATTCAGGCCGGCCGCCAGGGCGTGTCCGCCGAAGCCGGTCAGATGCTCGGCGCAGGCGGAGAGGGCGTCGAACAGGTTAAAGCCGCCGTAGCTGCGGCAGGAGCCCTTGCCTCGCTCGCCGTGGAAGCAGATCATGATCGCTGGCAGGGAATACTGCTCGGCCAGGCGCGAAGCGGCGATGCCGATCACGCCCTGGTGCCAGCGGTCGCTGCTGAGGACGATGGGGCCGTCCGGCTCTTTGCCCTCCAGCAGGGCGTTGGCCTCCTGCCAGATCTCGGTCTCGATGCTTTGACGCTTGCGGTTGAGCTCGCAGAGCGAGGCGGCGAGGCGGGCGGCCTCGTCCGGGTCCTCCGTCATCAGCAGCTGCAGCGCGATATCCGTCTGCCCGAGCCGTCCGGCCGCGTTCAGCCGCGGCGCGAGGCCGAAGCCGATCGAGGAGGCCGTGAGCTTCTTTTCATCCAGCCCGGATTCCTTCAGCATGGCGGCCAGGCCCAGGCGCGGGCGTTCGCGCAGCATCTCCAGGCCCATCTGCACCAGACTGCGGTTTTCGCCGACCAGCGGCATCACGTCGGCCACCGTGCCTACGGCGATCAGGTCGGCGTAGCGTTCAAGGATGCTCTCGCTTTCCCCCTCGCAGGCGCAGGCCAGCTTCATCGCCACGCCGACGCCGGCCAGATAGGGATTGGGACAGCGGTCGTCCTCGCGTTTGGGATCGACCACGGCGCAGGCCTCCGGCAGAGGACCGCCGCCGCACTCGTGGTGGTCGGTGACGATCAGATCCATGCCGAGGGAGCGGGCGTACTCGGCCTCCTCCCGGGCGGTGATGCCGCAGTCCACGGTGATCATCAGACTGACGCCCTGCTCGTGCAGGGTGCCGATGGCGGCGATGTTGAGCCCGTAGCCTTCATTGTCCCGGCTGGGGATATAGGGGATGCAGCGCAGCCCCTTGCTGCGGAGATAGTCGGTCAGCAGACAGGTGGAGGTGATGCCGTCCACGTCGTAGTCGCCGTAGACCGCCACGATCTCTCCCTCGGCAATGGCCCGGTGCAGGCGTGCCGCGGCCCGATCCATGTCCTGCAGGAGCAGGGGATCGTCCAGCGAGCTCGGATCGGTGTGAAACAGGCGTTCCGCCTCCTCGGCCGTGGTATACCCGCGCAGCCTCAGCACTGAGGCCAGCAGCGGCGTACAGCCGATGCCGAGCAGAGCCTCCGGCGCCTCCGGACGCTCATAAGGGATCTTCCATAACTTCGCTCTCATATCAGTTCCATTCATTTCCTTTTTTAATATCTTATTATAACAAAAAGGACGGGGAATGACAAGTGCGAGAATGGAGGCGGCCGCAGCTTATGTGAACCCGGCGCCTGCCATTTTTCGCCGCTTGTCCGCGCGGTTTTCAATACCGGTTGCAAAAAAGAACGGAACATGCTAAAATATTATGAAAACCTGTGGACAGGTCCCGGGAAGCGATCGTGCCTCCCGCTATCATGATCAACAGAGGTCCTGCAAATGAATAGAGAACAAACGACAAAAAAACCGTTCCGGATTCAGCATTGGCAGAAGATCGCACTGTTTCTGATCCTGTACGATGCGCTGATGGTCAACGCGGCCTATTTCCTGGCGCTGCTGGTCCGCTTTGACTTCCACTTCACGGCAATCCGAGTGATATATATCGATACCTGGAAACGTTTCGCGCCCATCTATGCGCTGCTGTGCGTGCTGCTGTTCATGCTGCTGGGGCTCTACCGCAGCATCTGGCGCTTTGCCAGCTTCAACGAGTTTGGCAAAACGCTGCTGGCCTCCACGCTGACCTCTGCGCTTCATGTGGGCATTACGCTGCTCTTTTATGCGAGGATGCCCATCTCCTACTACCTGATCGGCGCGATCCTGCAGTTTGCTTTTGTACTGGGTATCCGCTTCTCGTACCGTGTCGTCCTTGCCATGATCAACGCCCTCGGGAAAAACAGCAAGGACCGGATCATGCTGATCGGCGCCGGCTCCGCCGGCCAGCTGATCCTGCGCGATCTGAATCTGGACCGCTCCAACGGCAGAGTCGTCTGCATCATCGACGACAACGCCAACAAATGGGGGCGCTACGTTGACAACGTCCGCGTCGTCGGCGGGCGGGAATCCATCCTGGAAAACGTTGAAAAACTCCGGGTCAACAAGATCTATCTCGCGATCCCCAGCGCGTCCATGGCCGAGCGCCGCGACATTCTGAACATCTGCAACGAAACGGACTGCGAGATCAAGAACCTGCCCGGCATGTACCAGTTCGTCACGGGACAGCTGACGGCCAGCGCACTGAAGGACGTTTCCATCGAGGACCTGCTCGGCCGCGACCCGATCAAGCCGGATCTGACCGAGGTGTTCGACTTCATCCGCGGCAAGACCGTCATGGTCACCGGCGGCGGCGGCAGCATCGGCTCCGAGCTCTGCCGGCAGATCGCCGGACACAGCCCGAAGCGCCTGATCATCTTTGACATCTACGAGAACAACGCCTACGATATCCAGCTGGAGCTGAAGGACAAGCATCCGGAGCTGGACATCGTCGTGCTGATCGGCTCGGTGCGCGACAGCCGCCGGATGTTCCAGGTCTGCCGCGATTACCGTCCGCAGATCGTTTACCACGCGGCGGCGCACAAGCACGTTCCCCTGATGGAGGACAGCCCCTGCGAGGCCATCAAAAACAACCCCATCGGTACATACAAGACCGCCTATGCCGCGATGCTGCACGGCTGCGAGCGCTTTGTCCTGATCAGCACGGACAAGGCCGTCAACCCGACCAACATCATGGGCGCCAGCAAGCGCCTGTGTGAAATGATCATTCAGTGCTTCGACGCGAAGATCAAGGCAGGCAAAGCCAATGAGATCCCGCAGTTCTACATGCACCGCGGAGAGCACAGCATCGAAAGGGAGGACTCGACGGAGCTGTTCCGCCAGGTCAAAACGGAGTTTGTCGCCGTCCGCTTCGGCAACGTCCTCGGCTCCAACGGCTCCGTGGTGCCGATCTTCAAGCGCCAGATCGAGCGCGGCGGCCCGGTCACGGTCACCCATCCGGACATCATCCGCTACTTCATGACGGTGCCCGAGGCGGTGAGCCTGGTCCTCCTGGCCGGCACCTATGCCCACGGCGGCGAGATCTTCGTCCTTGATATGGGCAGCCCGGTCAAGATCGACACGCTGGCGCGGAACCTGATCCGCCTGTCCG
>CAMZIX010000127.1 GCA_947307375.1 uncultured Clostridia bacterium
GGGTTTTTCGGCAGCATCGGCCCGTGGCTGTAGCTGCCGAAGACGTTTTTGTAGTGCGCGCCCTCGGTGCCGTCCTCCCCGTTGTTGCCGAAGCCGGCCAGCACTCTGCCCAGCGGCCGCACGCCGCTGCCGAGTCTCGTCTTGCCGCTGTGGTTCTCGAAGCCGACGATCACGCTGCCGCCGGCCTCGGGCGTACAGCGGAATTTATAGTTGCCGATCATGCGCGTCTTCGAGCCGACGGTATAGAGATCCAGCGCGCCGATGAAGTCGCAGCGCACGCCGTCGTAGGTCTCGTAATAGGCGCCCAGCATCTGGTAGCCGCCGCAGATCGTCAGGAAGGTCACGCCGTCCTCGATCGCGGCCTTGATCTCGCGGTCGCGGCCGCGGTGCAGGTCCTCCAGCAGCACCTCCTGCTCGAAGTCCTGGCCGCCGCCGATAAAGACGAGGTCCTCGCCCGTGAGCGAGATCGGCGAACCGATCGGCGCGCGCGTCAGCTTCACGTCGATCCCGCGCCAGCGCAGCCGCCGCGTCAGGGTGATGATATTGCCGCCGTCGCCGTAGAGGTTCAGCACGTCGGGATACAGATGGCAGATGTTCAGTTCCATGTTCTATACCCCCTCACTCCCAAAACTCGCTGCCGCCGACATGACGGATCACGGTCTGCCGCAGCTCGAGCATCGCGGTATAGGTGGGCATCAGGAACACCGGCTCCTCCGCCTGCTCCAGCTCGCGCACCAGCGCCTCGTAGTCGCGCTGCAGCGTGATGCGCTCGTCCGGCACGCCCGCGTACTTGATGCGCACGCGCATGTCGCCCGCGCGGTCGCCGGAGACGATCACCCGGCGCAGGCGGCCGCCCAGCCGGCCGAGGGTCTCGAATTCCGCGTCCCAGACCCAGGAGATGTCGGTGCCGTCGGCGAAGCGGTCGTTCAGGCAGACGACCAGTGTGAAGGGCTCGCGGATCGTCTCCAGGAACTCCAGCACCTGGTTGCAGCCGGCGGGGTTTTTCACCAGCATCATGCGCGCGCCCTTCCGGCCGAGCCTGAACTGCTCCATGCGCCCGAAGCCGCAGGAGAAGCGGCCCAGTGAGGCGATCGCCGTGTCGGCGCCGACGCCCATTTCCGTCACGGCGGTCAGGGCGCCGACGGCGTTGTAAATGTTGTACATCGCAGGGAGATTGATCTCCACCACCCGGCGGCTGCCGCGGAAATCGACGACGACGCTGCTGCCATCGGCGCGCTGCTCGACGACCTCGGTCACGGCGACGTCGGCCTTCGGCCGCGCGTAGCCGCAGGCCGGGCAGCGGAAACCGCCCAGATGCCCGTAGGTGACGTAGCTGTATGCATACTCCGTCTTGCAGCGGATGCAGTGGGTCGCGTCAGAGATCGCGGGCTGCGGGCGGCTGGGCGCGGCGCCCTCGTTGACGCCGTACCAGATCACCTTGTTCGGCAGGTCGCCCGCCAGGGAGGCCGTCAGCGAGCAGTCGGCGTTCAGGCAGAGCGTCGCCTCCGGCGCGCCGCGCATCGCCTCGCGGATGTTCGAGAGGGTGTGCGTCACCTCGCCGTAGCGGTCCAGCTGATCGCGGAAGAGGTTCGTCACCACGACCACGCGGGGCTTGAGCTGGCCAAAGACCTTTTTGGCCGCGGCCTCGTCGCACTCGATGATCGCGTACTCTTTTTTCGGCCTGCCGCGCCGGTCGGCGTTCATGATGAACTCCGTCGTGATGCCGGAGATCAGGTTCGCGCCGGAGCGGTTGGCGAAATAGCTCAGCCCCTGCTCCCGGAAGGCCTCCTCGATCATGCGCGCGCTGGTCGTTTTGCCGTTGGTGCCCGTGATGGCGAGGCTCCTGACCTCCGCCGCCAGCAGGCGCAGCAGCTCCGGGCAGATCTTCAGCGCGACGCGCCCGGGCAGATCCGTGCCGCCGCGGTGCAGCAGCCGGGACAGCAGACGGACCGCGCGCCCGACCAGCAGCGCCAAACTCATTCTCAGTTTCAGCATAAGCTTCTCTCCATGGGATATTTCATGCTCTCTGTATATGTTCAAAACTGATGTATTAGTATATCACACCCGCCCCCTCGAGGCAAGAATCGCCCGTAAAAAAACCGCTGCTCCCTCAAGATCCGTCGGCGAAAGGCCCTTTTCCGCAAATTCTCTCTTGTCACGCGCGGGCATTCAAGGTATAATTGATTGAATTCCCTTTTACAGATAATTCGGAGGTAGTCTCATGAGTGAATTTACCCGCCGTCCCGGCGACCGCAAGGACGGACGCCTGCTGCGCACGCTGCCGGCCTTCAATAAATTCGTCCCCTATATCATGCCCCAGCGCAACGACCGCTTCGTCCATTACGAGGAGGCCTTTGAGGTCAGCGCGGTGGATCGCCGTCTGCGCCAGCTGCGCACGGAGGGCTACAAGGGCATCGGCATGCTGCACTTCCTGATCGCCACGTACGTGCGCACCGTGTCCATGCTGCCCGGCCTCAACCGCTTTGTCGCCGGCCGCCGCATCTACGCGCACAAGGATATCGAGGTCGTCATGACCGTCAAGCGCGAGCTGTCGATCGACGCGACCGAGACCACGATCAAGGTGCGCTTCCAGCCAACGGACACGATCTTTGACGTCTACCGCAAGATGAACGAGAAGATCAACGAGATCAAGGACAGCGACGAGAACAACGGCACCGAGGATTTCGCCGAGGTCGCCGCAAGCCTGCCGCGCTTCCTGCTGCGCGCCGCGATCGGCGTGCTTCGCATGCTGGATTATTTCGGCTGGCTGCCCGAGAAGCTGACCGACGTCAGCCCCTTCCACGGCTCGATGATCATCACGGACCTCGGCTCCCTGCGCATCGGCCCCGTCTACCACCACATCTACAACTTCGGCACTCTGCCGGTGTTCATCGCCTTCGGCGCCAAGCGCCACGCCTACGAGATCAACCGCCACGGCAAGGTCATCGACAACAAATACATCGATACCAAGATGGTCATCGACGAGGGCATCGCGGACGGCCACTACTATGCGCAGATGGTGCGCGCCTTCCGCTACATGTTCGAGCACCCGGAGATCCTGGAGAGCCCGCCCACCAAGGTCATCGAAGACATCCGATAAACAAAAACGCAGAGAAAGCCGCGGTTTTCTCTGCGTTTTAAGTCATGTATGAAAAGCCGAGAGGGACGGTCCGATCCCTCTCGGTTCATTTTACCAGATTTTCGCCGACCTTGTAGACGTCGCCGGCGCCGACGGTGAGGATGATGTCGCCGGGACGGGCCAGCGCGCGGAGCGTGATATCCAGCTCGGCAAAGCTCGGGCAGAAGAGCGAGCCCTCCACTTTTTCGGCCAGCGCCGCCGAGGAGATGCCGATCGTGTTCTTCTCGCGCGCGGCGTAGATCTCCGCCAGCACCGTCAGATCCGGGCGGCGCAGCTGCTCCACGAAATCGTCGAAGAGCGCCGCCGTGCGGCTGTAGGTGTGCGGCTGGAAGACCAGGATCGTGCGGGTATAGCCCAGCTGCTCCACCGTGTCGATCAGCACCTTCAGCTCGCTGGGGTGATGGGCGTAGTCGTCGTAGACGTCCGCGCCGTTGTACTTGCCCTTGAATTCAAAGCGGCGCCCGGCGCCGTTGAAGCCGGCCAGCCCGTATTTGACCGCCGTGGGGCTGATGCCGAGGCAGATCGCCGCGGCCGTCGCGGCCAGGGCGTTCTTGACGTTGTGCAGGCCGGGCACGTGCAGCGTCACGTCGG
>CAMZIX010000128.1 GCA_947307375.1 uncultured Clostridia bacterium
GGACGCAGATCGTCGCGCTGGACAAGACGGGGACCGTGACGGAGGGCCAGCCCCGCGTCACGGACCTGATCCCCTTCGGCAGAGACGGGGAGGCGCTGCTGCGCCTGGCCGCGTCTCTGGAAAAAAGCAGCGAGCACCCGCTGGCGAAGGCCGTGACCGCCGAGGCGGAGGGACTGCCGCTTTCGGAAGTCAGCGATTTTGAGGCGCTGCCCGGGCACGGCCTCCGCGCCCGCCTGGACGGGAAGGAGCTCCTGGGCGGGAGCCTGAAGTACCTCAGCGCGCAAGGGCTGGTCGGCGCGGCGGCCACGGCACGGGCGAACGCCCTCGCCGAAGAGGGAAAGACCCCGCTGCTGTTCGCGTATGACGGGGAGCTGGCGGGGATCATCGCGGTCGCGGATCCCATCAAGGCCGATTCCGCGCAGGCGATCCGCGAGCTGCGCGATATGGGCATCCAGACGGTCATGGTGACCGGAGACAACGAACGGACCGCCCGGGCGATCAGCCGGCAGGCCGGCGTGGACCAGGTCATCGCGGGCGTCCTGCCGGAGGGCAAGGCGGACGTGATCCGCGCGCTGAAGACGCTGGGCAAGGTCACCATGGTTGGCGACGGGATCAACGACGCGCCGGCGCTGACCGTGGCGGACAACGGCGTCGCGATCGGAGCGGGCACGGACGTCGCCATCGACGCGGCGGACATCGTGGTGGTGAAAAGCCGCCTGAGCGACGTGACGGCGGCGATCCGGCTGAGCCGTGCCACGATCCGGAACATCCATCAGAACCTGTTCTGGGCCTTCTTCTACAACGCCGTCTGCATCCCCCTGGCCATGGGCCTGTACGGCGTTGAGATGAAGCCCATGTACGGCGCGGCGGCCATGGCGCTGTCCAGCTTCTTCGTGTGCATGAACGCGCTGCGTCTGAACCTGGTCAGGCCGCATGAGGCCGGACACGACCGGAAAGAAAAGTCGATCCCCGCGGAAGCGCTCGATGAGATCGTTGCCGCGGAAACAAGGAAGGAGGAAAAAACCATGACGAAAACCCTGAAGGTGGAAGGAATGATGTGCCCGCACTGCGAGGCGCGCGTGAAAAAGGCCCTGGAGGCGGTGCCCGGCGTCGAGAGCGCCGTGGCGGACCACAACAAGGGCACGGCGGTCGTCACGCTCTCCGCTCCCGTCGAGGAGGAAGCGCTGCGCGCGGCGGTGGAAGCCCAGGACTACAAGGTGCTTGGCGTGGAATGATCCTTTGACGGGGCCTCTGCGGCCGCGTCTGCAGCCCCGCCGAGCGCGGCGGGCTTTTGTACGGGAAAACGAATTCCCACACCGACGACCGAGGTCGCCGGTGTGGGAAGGATAAAAACGGATGAGAGCGGCGGTCCCCTTCAGGCAAGGGGGCCTTTTTCTTATGCCCGGGTCTCCTGCAGCCTGCGGATCGCGCGCTCGACGGCCTCGCGCTCCTCGCCGCTGACGATGCCCCATTCCTCGCGCATCAGGCGCAGCTGCTCGCGGTAGGCCGCGATCGCGCCGACCCTGTCGCCGCGGATCTCGCAGATGTGGGCGACGCTCATGGCGCTGTCGGTATACTTCGGCGAGGGCTGCAGCTGCTGGCCTTTGCGGTACCAGGCAATGGCCTTGTCATAGTCCTGGCGCTGGGTGTAGAAGTCGCCCAGGGTCGTGGCGCAGCACCACTCGCTCTCGGCCATCGCCTCGAGCTCCGCGAGCTGCTTTTCGACTTCTTCCCGGTCGCCGGCGGCCTGCGCGATCAGGTAGCGGTACATCGGCACGCGGAAGCTGTGGTCGAGGCAGGCGAGCTTGTCGAGCCACGCGCGCGCCTCGGTCAGGCGGCGGTCGTCGATGAGGTTGTCCAGCAGCCACATCAGCGCGGCGCGGTTCTTCGGATTGCGGCGGCAGTAGTCGCTCAGCCACTCGATCAGCGCGTGGTGGTTGCGTACACACCAGTCGGGGATGTAGCTGCCCCAGGCGTTGGTCAGCTCGCTGATCGCGTCGCTGTCGCCGCCGGTCTTCTCCACGGCCTCCTTGCCGATCTCCACGGCCAGCAGGCGGTACTGCTCGGCCTGGTTGTTGTAGAGCTTGGCCAGCAGGGTCTTCGCCCGGCCCTCGTACTCGGGCTTCTCGGCGAAGGCGCGCAGCTGCTGCTCGAGCTGGCGCTGCTCGGCCTCGTCGAACAGGCCGCGGGCGTAGATGCGGTTTTCGATGCGCTCCATCTGCTGTTCCGGGCTCATGGCGAAGAGCTGGTCGATGCTGACGCCGAAATAGACGGCGATCTCCGGCAGCAGCTGCACGTCCGGGATGCTGTTGCCGCATTCCCACTTGCTGACGGTCTGCGCGGTCACATTCAGCGCGGCGGCCAGGGCCTCCTGCGTGAGGCCGCGGTCATTGCGCAGCCGGCGGATCTCTTTTCCCATTTCCATGACGTTTTGACCTCCTTTGTCTGTCATGGCTGCATCATAACAGCTCAGACACGGAAAAACCAGCGACTGCCGCGCGAGCCGACTCGCGCGGCAGTTGAGTTTTATTTTTCCACGGCCCAGCCCTTGAGCGGCAGGCGCTGCATCGCGCCGAAGATCTTGCTCTTCATGTCGGGATAGTCCGCGCCCAGCGCCGCGAGGAGCTGCTTGATCTCATACCGCTTGCTGGTCTTGTCCATCGGGCAGGGGTTTTCCACGACCGGGAGCTCGAGCCTGTCCGCGAGGTTCCGGATCTTCTGCTCCCCGGCGTAGACGAGCGGGCGGATCTGCGTGACGCCGCTGCGGTCGAGGAAGGTCACGGGCTGGAAGCAGCTCAGGCGGCCTTCGAGCAGCAGGCTCATCAGAAAGGTCTCCACCGTGTCGTCAAAGTGGTGGCCGAGGGCGAGCTTGTTGAGGCCGCGCTCCTTCAGGATGCCGTTGAGCGCGCCGCGGCGCATCTTCGCGCAGAGGGAGCAGGGATTTTCCTCCTGCCGCACGTCGAACACGACCTCCTTGATGTCGGTCTTGCGGCAGGTGTAGGGGATGCCCTCGGCCTCGCAGAGCGCCGCCACCGGCGTAAAGTCCATGCCCTCGAAGCCAAGCTCGACCGTCACGGCCTCCAGCTCGAAGGGCTTGGGGTAGTAGCTTTTCAGATGGTTCAGCGCCAGCAGCAGCACCAGGCTGTCCTTGCCGCCCGAGACGCCGACCGCCACGCGGTCGCCCGCCTCGATCATGCGGTAATCGTCCACGGCGCGGCGCACCGTGCCGGTGAAATCGTTGAGATATTCGTTCATGTTCAACCCCGGAAAAACAAAAAATCAAAATCAGAATTTATAAGGATTTAGAAGGATTCAAGAGATTTTGAGAGATTTGAAAATCAAAATTAATTTCTTTCGAAAAATTCGTTGACAGGGCTTGACTCCTGTGATATAAAGAATGAGCGCGTCCGGCGGATACCGCCCGATTTGGGTCTATTTTAACCGCCGAAGCTACGATTGTCAAAACATTTCATTTCAATATGGAGGCAAACAAAACATGTCCACGACCATGCTCACCAAGGAGACCGTTACCCGCAAGTGGTACGTCCTTGACGCGGCCGGCAAGCCCATGGGCAAGACCGCTGCGATCGCCGCCGACCTGCTGCGCGGCAAGCTCAAGACCGATTATACCCCTCACGTTGACTGCGGCGATTACGTCATCATCATCAACGCGAAGGACGCCGTCCTCACCGGCAAGAAGCTGGAGCAGA
>CAMZIX010000129.1 GCA_947307375.1 uncultured Clostridia bacterium
CAGCGTGATGGACTGCCGCTGCGCGGCGGTCTGCGGCGGCACCGGCGCGCTGTGCGTGGTGCTGGCCGGGAGCGAGGCCCAACCCAACGCCTATTTCTGGAACGGCAGCCACATCGTGATGGACCCGGGCTATTTCCCGATGCCGCAGATCCAGCTGGCCGGGGACAGCAGCGACCCGATCACCGCCTTCGGCAAGCAGCAGAGCTATCTGGTGGTGCTGAAGGAAAATTCGCTCGGGCGCACGGCGGTCTCCGAGACGAAGATCGACGGCAGGGCGACGCTGGAGATGCCCTTCGTGCCGATCAACAGCGAGCTCGGCTGCGATCGGCCGGGGACGCTGTGCCTGGTGGAGAACAACCTGGTCTGGGCGCACAGCCGCCACGGCGTGCTGCGCCTGCGCGACAGCAGCGCGGCCTATGAGAACAACGTCGTCTGCATCTCCCGCAAGGTCAACGGCGGCGGCGCGGTGCAGGGCCTGCTGGAGGATCTGAAGGAGGGCCGGGCCTGCGCCTGCGACGACGGGCATCGCTATCTGCTCGCCGCCGGCGGCCACGCCTGGGTCTGGGACTATGAGCTGTCCGAGCCGGGAGATCCCTCCTGGTTCTACTGGACGGAGATCGGCGCCCGGGCCTTTGCCGTGGACGGCGAGAGGGTCTGCCATCTGGACGCGCAGGGGCGGCTGAGCGCCTTCGCGCGGGTCTACGCCGACTACGGCCGGGCCATCGAGAAGGTGTACCGCTTTGCGACCGAGCATTTCGGCGGCTACGACCGGCTGAAAAACGTCCATTCCGTGGTGCTGGTGATGCGCTCGGACACCAACGCCACCGCCGCGCTGACGTATATCAGCGACTACGAGCACCGGGAGGACCGCAGCGAGCTGCGCGCCTGGAGCTGGATGCTCGCGCCGAGGAACCTGTCGTTCCGCTCGCTGCGCGGCCGCGGCTTTGCCTCGGTCTTCCGGCGGAGCTGCCGCTGCCGCGGCGTGCGGCACTTTACGATGCGGCTGTCGAACGACCGGGTCGGGCAGGACCTGTCGGTCGTGTCGGCGCAGGTGTTTTACAACTTCCAAGGGAGGCAGAGATAATGGCTCTGAGTACTTTTCAATACAGCAAAAGCTGGCGCAGCGCGCAGGATTTCCCGAGCTATGAGGAAAACGAGGAGCGCGTGCGCGACGATATGCAGCTCCTGTTCGACGAGGCGCGCGACGCGATCAACCGCCTGGTGGGCGAGCTGAAGGCGGAAAACCTGCCCTTTACGCCGACGGCGGAGATCGACGCTTCGACGCTGCAGAACGCCGTGGAGCTGCTGCAGACGCAGATCAGCGGCGCGGCCATCGGGCAGCTGCCCAACGCCTCGGTGACGACGGAGAAGCTGGCGGCGCTGGCGGTCACGGGCGCGAAGCTCGCGGCTCTCGCCGTTACGGCCGAAAAGCTGGCGGCCGCGGCGGTCACGGAGGAAAAGCTGGCCGACGGGGCCGTGACGGGGGGAAAGCTCGCAGACGGCGCGGTCTCGGCAGGAAAGCTGGCCGACGGCGCGGTCGGCGCGGCGAAGCTTGCCGAGGGCCTGCTCGACGGGAAGGCGGATCTGGAGAGCGGCAAGGTCAAGGCCTCGCAGCTCAGTCTGGCGCGCGTCAGCGTCAGCAGCTCGCGGGAGCTGCAGCTGAGCGACGAGGGAAAGCTGCTCTCCTGCGGCAGCGACGGAGAGATCAGCCTCACCGTGCCGAAAAACTCCGACACCGCTTTCCCGATCGGCACGGAGATCACGGTCTTCCGCGCGGGCAGCGGCGGCGTGACGATCAGCGCGGCGGAAGGCGTGACGCTCTGCGCGCCCGCCTCGCAGCGCACGATCGGCGCACGTTACAGCGCGGTGCGGCTGAAGAAATGGGACGCCAATACCTGGACGCTGGAGGGCGAGGGCCTGGCTCCGGCCGGCTATCTGGACAATTTCTCCGCGGGCCTGGCGCCCGCTGGCCCGATCCGCCTGACGCAGGGCGTGCATATCTTCGCCTCCGAGGCGCAGCTGCCGTCCCCGGGCGTCGCGGGCAGGATCTTCCTGGTCGCGGCGGACTGAAAGGGGCGGAGCGATGGCGACCTATTATCTGCCCGACAGCGCCGGCTGGGGCGCTGCGGGAGGACTGGGGCAGGCGGTCAAGCTGCGCTTCAAGCTCGAGAAAAGCTACAGCGCGGCAAACAACCGGAGCAGCCTGACCCTGACGCTGCAGGGCTATTCCGCCCAGTACGGCGGAAAGTACTACCTGCTGGACAACGCGCACATCTCGCTCAACGGCAGCGATCTGGTCAACGGCGGCGGCAGCGGGACGGGCTCACTCGGCTGCTATATCCAGCTGGCCGGCGACTCGAGCTGGCACGACCTCGTCAGCGTGAGCACGGGGAGTACCCTGAGCTGGACGGCGACGGTCGATCACGACGCCCAGGGCAGGGCGACGGCGGCGCTGAGCCTGAGCTATGCCAAGCTCTTCTGCAACGACAACAGCTATTACGCGGTCTTTCAGAACCTGAGCGCTTCGCAGGCGCTGGACGAGACGAGGCAGTTCACGCTGACGATCAGCGCCGGGACGGGCAGCACGGTCGCGGTCACGCGGGGCGGCAGCCCGCTGGCAAACGGCGCGGCGATCACTTACGGCGATATGCTGACGGTTTCCTTCGCGGCGCAGAGCGGCTATGAGCTGACGGCGCACACGGTCAACGGCGCGAGCTTTGCCAGCGGCGGCACGCATACGGTGACGGGCCCGGTCGCGGTCGCGGCGACGGCGGCGAAAAAGACCTATGCGCTGACGATCAGCGCCGGGACGGGCAGCACGGTCACGGTCAGGCGGGGCGGCACGGAGCTCGCCGACGGGGCGACGCTGACGCACGGCGATGTGCTGACGGTCAGCTTCGCGGCGCAGAGCGGCTATCGGCTGCTGACGCACACGGTCAACGGCGCGAGCTTCGCCAGCGGCGGCAGCCACACCGTGACCGGGGCGGTCACGGCGGCGGCGACGGCGATCCGCGTCGGGCTGCTGCGCCTGGACACGGGGAGCGGGATCGGGAAAGTCCGGCTGCTGCTGGATACCGGGGCGGCCATCGTGCCGGCGCGGATCTTTCTCGACCGCGGCGACCGGATCACGGAGGCCGGAATATGATGGAGCAGGGATTGCGGAACGGACGGGAAAGACTATGACGAGACAGGAAACGATCGACAAGGCGGTGGACTGGGCGCTCGCCATGGCGAGCGACGACCGGCACGGCTATGATCAGGAAAAGCGCTGGGGGCCGGACTACGACTGCTCCAGCTTCGTCATCGCCGCCTGGCAGCAGGCGGGCGTGCCGGTGAGAGCCGCGGGCGCGAGCTATACGGGCGATATGCGCGCCGCCTTCCTGCGCTGCGGCTTCCGCGACGTGACCGGGCAGATCAACCTCGCCACGGGCAAGGGCCTGCAGAAGGGCGACGTGCTGCTCAACCGGAAAAGCCACGCGGAGCTCTACGTCGGCGGCGGGCGCTGCGTCAAGGCCGGGAGCAACGAGCACGGCGGAGCGACCGGGGGCGAGAGCGGCGATCAGAACGGCCGCGAGATCTGCGTGAGCGGGTATTATAACTTCCCCTGGGACTGCGTGCTGCGCTATCGGGGCGACACCTCATCCGGCGCCGGCGCGCCGCCTTCCGCGCAAGGGGACGGCGGGGGAGAACGTCTGGCGCTGCCGATGCT
>CAMZIX010000130.1 GCA_947307375.1 uncultured Clostridia bacterium
TTTAAGCTTCGGTACGGAGATGCCGGCAAAATCGCTCATATAGATACGATGCACCGCGTGCATCTTCCTTTTGTTGCGTGTCTTGCCGGATCCGGTAAGGCATTTTTTGTTTGTCTTCGGCCGGGAAAGGAGAACGCGCATGCGGCTGAAAGCACAGATCATGGACGAGGCCGCCCTGGGCCGCGCGCTGATGCGCATCTCCCACGAGATCGCCGAAAAGAACAAGGGCGTGGAAAACGTCGTGCTGATCGGCGTGCGCCGCCGCGGCGAGCCGATCGCCCGCCGCATCCGCGGCAACATCCGCAAGATCGAAGATGTCGACGTGCCCTGCGGCAGCATCGACATCCGCTGGTACCGCGACGATCTGAGCACGATGACTGAAATGCCGGAGCTGCGGCGCGTCGCGCTGGATTTTGACGTGACGGACCGCGACGTGGTCCTGGTGGACGACGTCATCTACACCGGGCGCACCGCCCGCGCGGCCATCGAGGCCGTGTTCTCCTGCGGCCGTCCCCGCTCGATCCAGCTGGCCGTGCTGGTGGATCGCGGACACCGCGAGCTGCCCATCCGGCCGGACTTCGTCGGCAAAAATCTCCCCACCTCCCGCTCGGAGCTGGTGGAGGTCCGCCTGCCGGACTTCGACGGCGAAACCGGCGTGTTCCTGATGGACACGGCGGCGGAATAAACAGCTTAGCAAAAAAATTAGTATAAAAAAGAGAGGTACAAATCATGGGAAAAGAAAAGAAAACTGCG
The DNA here is from genome assembly GCA_947307375.1 of uncultured Clostridia bacterium. The sequence continues at coordinate 754 of CAMZIX010000130.1, forward strand.
GTCGACCAGCCCATTTATGACGCGCGTGAGCTCGGAACGCCGAAAATGCTGATCCTGGGCCTGCAGCACCTGTTCGCCATGTTCGGCGCGACGGTGCTCGTCCCGATCCTGACCGGTCTGAGCGTCTCCGCGACCCTGCTCTTCGCGGGCCTCGCCACGCTGTTCATGCACCTGGTCACCAAGCGCAAGGTCCCCGTCTTCCTCGGCTCCTCCTTCGCCTTCCTCGGCGGTTACTTCGCGGTCGTCGCCTCCGGCGCCGAGCTCGGCCTCTCCCAGGCAGAAGCCCTGCCCTACGCCTGCGTCGGCGTTGCCTGCGCGGGTCTGCTCTACCTGGTTCTCTCCCTGGTCTGCAAGGCCTTCGGCTCGAAGAACGTCATGCGCTTCTTCCCGCCCGTCGTCACCGGCCCGATCATCATCGCCATCGGTCTGATCCTCGCGCCCTCCGCTATCAATAACTGCTCCTCCAACTGGTGGATCGCCCTGGTCGCGATCGTCGTCGTCATCGTCTGCAACATCTGGGGCAAGGGCATGATCAAGATCGTCCCGATCCTGATGGGCGTCCTCGTCTCCTACCTCGTCGCGGCCGTGGCCGGCCAGGTCGACTTCAGCGGCGTCAAGGAAGCCGCCTGGATCGGTCTGCCTGTCAAGATGGAGAACACCGTCTTCGGTCTCTTCACCTCCGGCAATGTCAACACCGGCCTGCTCGTCTCCTCGATCATCATGATCGTCCCCATCGCCTTTGCGACGATGATGGAGCACGTGGGCGACATCTCCGCCATCGGCGGCACCATCGGGAAGAACCTGATCGAGGATCCGGGCCTGCACCGCACCCTGATCGGCGACGGCGTCGGCACCACGATCGCCGCTCTCTTCGGCGCCCCGGCCAACACCACCTACGGCGAGAACACCGGCGTCCTGGTCCTGACCAAGGTCTATGACCCGAAGGTCGTCCGCCTCGCGGCCGTCTACGCGATCGTCCTCGCCTTCTGCCCGAAGTTCGCCGCTCTGATCTCCGCGATGCCCGCTGCCACGATCGGCGGTGTGTCCATCATCCTCTACGGCATGATCTCCGCGGTCGGCGTTCGCAACATGGTCGAGAACCACACCGACTTCCAGAAGTCCCGCAACGTCATCGTCGCGGCCGTCATCCTCGGTCTCGCCCTGGGCGTCAACTTCTCCGATGCCGGCGCTGTCTCCTTCGCGATCGGCAGCATGAACATCGCCTTCTCCGGTCTGGCCGTCGCCTCCATCGTCGGCATCATCCTCAACGCCATCCTCCCCGGCAAGCGCGAAGAGTACATGCCCAACCAGGAGAACTCCGGCTCCCTCGGCAAGTTCTGATCGAAATCGCTTCATACGTCAAACAAACCCGCCCGGGACTTTTGTCCCGGGCGGGTCTTTCTATCCTTGGCGCTTCTTTCGAGATTCCGAACTCCGAAGTCCGAACTCCAAATTCCGAATTCTCTTACAGTTCCGTCACCGGCAGCTGACAGGCGCCGCCGCGGCAGAGATAAAAGGCGGCTTTGCCGTCCTTCGGCGCATAATCCGCCGTGAAGGGCGCGGCCTCCGCAAGCGCCGCCGCCCGTGCGGGCGTTTTCAGCAGCAGCTCGAGCTCCGGCGCGTATTTCCGCTCGACGGCGCGCAGCGCCTCCGGCACGGCCTCGTCCGGCGCGGCGCAGACCAGCTCCTGCGTCGGCGTGACCGCGTCCAGCACGGCGCAGAGCCCGAAGGTCGCCGCCGCGGGATACTCCCCCAGCCCGCCGCAGACGAAGCGCAGCTGCCTTTCGGACGCTTCGCGCCAGATTTCCTTTGCCGTCAGCCGCCAGAGCCGCCGGAACAGCAGCGCCGCCGCGCTGTTGCCGCAGGGCAGCGCCCCGTCCTGCGTCTCCTTCGGACGCAGGATCAGCTTTTCGTCGTCCTCCGCCGTCAGGAAGAAGCCGCCCGCGGGATCCGCAAAGCGGCGGAGGATCTGCTCCGCCAGCTCCCCGGCCAGCTTCAGATGCGCCGGGTCATAGTCCGCGCGGTAGAGCTCCAGCAGACCGAGCGCGCAGAAGGCGTAGTCGTCCAGCCGCGCCGGAAGATAGGCTTCTCCTCCGACCCAGCAGGCTTTCAGCTCGTCCGGCCCGCCCAGCTCCCGGGCGATAAAGGCCGCCAGCTCCTCTGCCGCGTCAAGGTACACGGCGCTGCCGAAGGCCCGCGCTGCGCGCGCGAGCGCCGTCAGCAGCAGGCCGTTCCAGCCGGTCAGCACCTTGTCGTCGACGGCCAGGGCCATCCGCTCCTGCCGATAGTGCCGCAGCTTCTCCCGGTACAGGCCGTAGCCCTCGGGCACGAGCTGCCAGCGCTGGTTCAGCAGCAGGTTCGGGATGCTTTTGCCGAAGAAGTTGCCCTCCTCGGTGATATCGTAGCACTCGCAGAAGCCGCGGCCCTCGCTCTCGCCCAGCACGCTTTTGACCTCGGCGGGCGTGAAGAGGTAGTACGCGCCCTCCCCGCCCTCGCTGTCGGCGTCCTGGCCGGAGCAGAAGCCGCCGCTCTCGCCGCGCAGCTCGCGCAGGCAGTAATCCAGCGTCCGCTCGGCCACCGAGCGGTAGAGCGCGTAACGCCCGTCCTGCCAGGCCTCGGTATAGACCAGGGCCAGCAGGGCGTTATCGTACAGCGTCTTTTCAAAATGCGGCGCGAGCCACTCCCGATCGGTCGAATAGCGGGCGAAGCCGCCGCCGAGCTGATCGAAGATCCCGCCGCGCGCCATCTGCTGCAGGGTCTTGTCCACCGCCGCGCGGGCGTTTTTGTCGCTCTGTGCATGCGCCCAGCGCAGCAGGAAGAGCAGATGCTGCGGCGTCGGGAATTTCGGCGCCGTGCCGAAGCCGCCGTATTCCGCGTCGAAGCTTTTCAGCAGCTGCGCCGCCGCGCGCCCGGCCAGGTCGATGGACGGCTCCGCCGGGTC
>CAMZIX010000131.1 GCA_947307375.1 uncultured Clostridia bacterium
TCTATCACCCCGGCTTTGCCGCCAAGCGCATGGAGATCGGCGCGGTCGTCGCCGCGGCGCCGGCGGAAAACGTACGCCGCGAAACTCCGCAGCCCGGCGACCTGGTGATCCTGCTCGGCGGCGGCACCGGGCGCGACGGCATCGGAGGCGCCACCGGCTCCTCCAAGGCGCACACCACGCAGTCCGTCGAGGTCTGCGGCGCGGAGGTGCAGAAGGGCAACGCCCCGGAGGAGCGCAAGCTCCAGCGCCTGTTCCGCAACGGGACGGCCTGCCGGATGATCAAGCGCTGCAACGACTTCGGCGCGGGCGGCGTCTCCGTCGCGATCGGCGAGCTGGCCGACGGTCTGTCCATCGACCTCAACGCCGTACCGAAGAAATACGAAGGCCTCGACGGCACGGAGCTCGCCATCAGCGAGAGCCAGGAGCGCATGGCCGTGGTCGTCGCGCCCGAGGACGCGGAGGCCTTTCTGGCGTTCGCGCGGGAGGAAAACCTGCAGGCCTGCCCCGTGGCCGTCGTGCAGGCGGAGCCTCGCCTCGTCATGCACTGGAACGGCAAAAAGATCGTCGATCTGAGCCGCGCCTTTCTCGATACCAACGGCGCCGCCAAGCACATCAGCGCCCACACCGCCGCGCCGGAGCCCTTCGAGCGCCCGGTCCGTGGCGGCTTCGCGGAGAATCTGCGCGCGATGGCGGCGGATCTCAACTGCTGCTCGCGGCGCGGTCTTGCCGAGCGCTTCGATTCCACCATCGGCGCGGGCAGCGTGCTGATGCCCTTCGGCGGACGGCTGCAGCTCACGCCGGTGCAGGCCATGGTGCAGAAGATCTCCGTCGAAGAAAAGCACACTGAGGACTGCTCGCTGATGGCCTGGGGCTACAACCCCTATATCAGCGAAAAAAGCCCCTATCACGGGGCCTATCTCGCGGTCGTGGAGTCGCTGTGCAAGCTGGTCGCCACCGGCGCGGAGTATAAAGACGTTTACCTGAGCTTCCAGGAGTATTTTGAAAAGCTGGGCCGGGAGCCCCTGCGCTGGGGCAAGCCCCTGGCCGCTCTGCTGGGCGCCTTCGAGGCGCAGATGCGGCTCGGCGTCGCCGCCATCGGCGGCAAGGACTCGATGAGCGGCTCTTTTGAGCAGCTCCACGTGCCGCCCACGCTGGTCTCCTTCGCCGTGACCACCGCCAAGGCTGGAGAGATCGTCTCCCCCGAGTTCAAGGCGGCCGGCCGCAAGCTGATCCGCATCCGCCCCGAGCGCGACGAGACCGGTCTCCCGCGCGCCGAGTCGCTGCTGCGCTGCTTTGCCGAGGTCACGGCCCTGCTGCGTGCCGGCACGGCCACAGCCTGCTATACGCCCGGCATGGGCGGCGTCGCCGAGGCGGTCATGAAGATGGCCTTCGGCAACGGCTTCGGCTTCCGCTTCGCCGAGAGCCTGACGCCGGAGGCGCTCTTCGGCTATGATTACGGCTCCTTCCTGCTGGAGGTCCCGGCCGATCAGCCCGGCGAGACGATCGGCTTCGTGACCGACGACGGCGCCTTCCGCCTCGGCAAAGAGACGGTCCCCGCCGACGAGCTGCTGGCGCTCTATGAGGGCAAGCTCGAGAGCGTCTATCCCTGCAACATCCCGACGAGCTCCCCGGCGCCCGAGACGCTGAGCTATCACGCCCAGAGCCGCCCCGCCCCGGCTGTGAAGCATGCCCGGCCGCTGGTGCTGATCCCCGCCTTCCCGGGCACCAACTGCGAATACGACAGCGCCAAGGCCGTGCGCGACGCCGGCGCGGAGGCTGAGATCCTCGTCGTCAACAACCTCAGTGCCGAGGGCATCGTCCGCAGCGTCGAGCGCTTTGCCGCGCGGCTGAAGAACGCGCAGATGATCTTCATCCCCGGCGGCTTTTCCGGCGGCGACGAGCCGGACGGCTCCGGCAAGTTCATCACCGCCTTCTTCCGCTCCGCCGCCGTCCGCGAGGGCGTCACCGAGCTGCTCGAACGCCGCGACGGCCTGATCTGCGGCATCTGCAACGGCTTCCAGGCGCTGATCAAGCTGGGGCTCGTGCCCTTCGGGAAGATCGTCGACACGGACGAGAGCTGCCCGACCCTGACCTACAACACGATCGCCCGCCACCAGAGCCGCATCGTGCGCACGCGCATCGTATCCGACAAATCCCCGTGGCTGGCGCTGACAGAGGTCGGTGAGGTCTACAGCGTGCCCATCTCCCACGGCGAGGGCCGCTTCCTCGCCAGCGACGAGATGCTCCGGCAGCTCGCGGAAAACGGGCAGATCGCCACGCAGTACGTGGACCTGGACGGCCGGGCCAGCAGCGACGTGCACTTCAACCCCAACGGCTCGCTCTGGGCCGTCGAGGGCATCACCTCGCCGGACGGCCGCGTCTTCGGCAAGATGGGCCACGCCGAGCGCATCGGCAGCGGCCTCTACAAGAACGTCCCCGGCAACTACGACCTGCGGATGTTCGAGGCCGCCGTCCGCTACTTCAAATAAAACGCCCACAGACATAAAAAACCCTTCGCCGGTTTCGGCGAAGGGTTTTTTATGTTGTCAGCGGTGGATATACATCCGCGTCAGGTCCGGCTCGCCGTCGCCCTGCACCAGGCACAGGAAGTCCCAGCCGTAGCGCTCGTAAAAGCCCGTGTGATCGGTCACCAGATAGACCGGGCTGATCCCCTTCGCGCGCAGGTCATCGACTGCCATATCCAGCAGCCGCCCGGCGATGCCGCGGCCGCGGTGGTCCTCCTCCGTGTAGACGGCGCAGACGTTCGGCTTCAGATCCTTGCGGTCGTGGAAGTCGTTGTCGATCACGCCCAGGCCGCCGACGATCCGTTCCCCGTCCAGGCAGAGATACCAGCCGTTTTCGGTCTCTCCGGCGAGATAGGCGTCCATGCAGGCCAGATAGGCCTCCTCCGGCACGCCCCACTTGTCGTGAAACCACGCGGCCGCGGCCTCTTTCAGTTCGGGCCTTTCCCTCAGTGCGACATAGTTCTCGTTCATGTTTCCTCTCCTCCGTTCACCGCAGCAGCATGAAGCCGCAGCAGCCGAGCTCACTCAGCTCCCGGAAGCCGAGCGAGCGGTAAAAGGCCGTCGTCTCCGGCGTTTGATCCGTTGCCAGCTCGATCTGCCGCACCTGCGGGAAGCGCCGCAGCAGCTCCCTGACCAGCGCCGTGCCGACGCCCTTCCGCTGCTCCCCGGGGAAGACCAGGATGTCCTGGATGAACACGACGGTGTGCCCGTCGCCGACGGCGCGGAGCAGGCCCAGCAGCCGCTCCCCCTCCCAGGCAGCCAGCACGAGCAGAGAGTTTTCAAAGCCGCCGCGGAGCGCCTCCGCGTCCTTCGTATAGGCCGTCCAGCCCACGGAGGCGTACAGGCGCAGGATCTCTCCCTCATTGAAATCGGTATATTCCCGGATGATCATTGTCTTTCCCTCATTGAACCGCCAGGCGCCAGGAGCCGGTGTCCCCCTGGCCATGATCGCTCTCCCCGAAGACGAGCACGCTGCCGTCGCTGCGCACGACGGCGCTGTGCGTCCCGCCGGCGGCGACGGCCACCGCGTCGTTCACCGCGCCCAGGAGGAGGGAAGTGTTATACCGGTCGAAGGTGAAGCCGTTGCCCTCGCCCTTTTCGCCGCAGAAGGGCAGCACGGTATCCTTGAGGCCCCCGGTCTCCCGGACGATG
>CAMZIX010000132.1 GCA_947307375.1 uncultured Clostridia bacterium
TGCTGTCGTCCGTCATCGCGCTGAGCGTGACGGGAATCTTCGCGGCGGCGGAATTCCTGCTGCTGCACGCGCCCGACGTGGCCATCTCTGAGGCTGCCGTCGGCGCCGCGCTCGCTCCGTTGATCTTCATCGTCACCCTGAGGAAACTGAAAGGGGGCGGCGATCAATGAAGAAATTTCTGACCTGGGTCTGCCTCGGCCTGATCCTCTTTGCCGGCGTGTTTGCCAGTGTCAACCTCAACGATATGCCCCGCACCTACACCGGCCAGTACGCGCCGAAGCCGGTCTACCAGCTGATGCAGGATCCCGAGAACATCGATGAGAACGCGCCGGTCGACGGCGCGGCGGCCGCCATCGTCAACCAGAACCTGAAGAACGCGCACGCCGTCAACGACGTGACCTCGATCGTCTTCGACTTCCGTGGCTATGATACCATGGGCGAGGCCTTCATCCTGATCACCGCCGTTGCCGGTACGATGGTCATCCTCTTCAACAAAAAAGAAAAGAAGGAGGATGAGCAGAAATGAAAAACGGCATCACCGTGAAAAACGTGATCCAGCCCTGCGGTGTGGACACGATCCTGCCCCTGGCGATGGTCTACATCTGCTACATCATCCTTCACGGGCACCTGTCTCCCGGCGGCGGCTTCCAGGGCGGCGTTCTGGTGGCTGCGGTGATCGCGCTGATCGCGCTGGCCTACGGCTATGACGCCGCTGCGAAAACCATCAGCTTCGGCCTGGTGCACCACGGCGAGGGTCTGGCCTCCGTGTGCTACGTCGCGCTGGCCTTCATGGGCGCGGCTGTCGGCGCGCAGTTCTGCCAGAACATCCTCTACACCCACGGCGCCATCGGCGACCTTTACAGCTCCGGCACGATCTTCTGGATGAACGTGACCGTCGGCGTCAAGGTCTTCACCGGCATCAGCTCGGTGTGCCTGCTGATGCTCGGCGTCCTGAAGGACATTGACGAGAAAGAGAGGGACTGCAAATGATTCTGATGAACTACATAGCCGCCTTCTTCCTCATCGTTCTCGGCCTGTACACGATCGTCACCAAGTATAACCTGGTCAAAACGGTCATCGGTCTGAGCATCATGGATTACGGCGTGAACCTCCTGATCGTCTCGATCGGCTTCAATCCGGGCGGCACCGCGCCGATCTTCACCTTCAGCGAGCTCAATCCCTCGAGCTTCTTTGTCGATCCCATCCCCCAGGCGCTCACGCTGACGAGCATCGTCATCGGCGCCTGCGTCACCGCCATGTCCCTGTCGCTCGTGATGAAGATCTACGAGCAGTACGGGACGATGGACACCCGTGAGGTAAGGAGGCTGAGAGGATGATGAACGTGCTTTCTTATCAGCATTTCCCGATCTACGCGATCATGCTCTACTTCCTCGGCGCTTTTCTGATCGTCCTCTTCGGGAAGAACAAGATCGCCCGCCACTGCCTGGCGCTGCTGAGCGTCACGGGCGCGCTGGCGCTGCTGATCTCCCTCGTGCCCCGCGTGATGCTGGGCGGCGAGATCATCTCCTACTGGATGGGCAACCGCGGCTTCGCCGGCGGTTATGCCATGGGCATCGCCCTCGAGGTCGACGCGCTGAGCCTCTTCTTCGCGCTGCTGATCTCCGTGGCGGTCTTCGTCGCCTGTGTCTACTCCATCCGCTATATGGAGCATGACGACAACATCCCCCAGTACTACACCCTGTTCCTGATGCTCGCCGGCGGCGTCATGGGCCTCGTGCTCTCGGGCGACCTCTTCAACATGTTCATCATGGTGGAGATCCTCACCTTCGCCGCGGTGGCCCTGACCTCCTTCCGCAACACCGCCCGCGGCGCGCTGGAAGCCGCCTTCAAGTACCTGGTGGTCGGCTCCATCGGCTCGACCTGCATCCTGGCCGGCACGATCATGCTCTACGCCCAGGTGCACACGCTGAACTTCGCGCAGCTGAGCGGCCTGATCCCCGATCACATCTGCGGGGCGACCCGCGTGGCCTTCGCGCTGCTGTTCGTGGGCTTCTGCACCAAGGCCTTCCTGGTGCCCTTCCACCCGCTGGCGGCGGACGCGCACGGCGCGGCGCCGGCCTCCGTGTCGGTGCTGATCTCCGGCGTGCTCACGAAGTCCGGTATCTACGGCATCATCCGTCTGGTTTACTTCCTGTTCCAGACCATGGGCCTGCGTCCGATCCAGTTCATGCTGGTCTTTGTCGGCAGCGTGAGCATGTTCGTCTGCGTCACGATGGCGCTGGCGCAGCATGACTTCAAGCGTCTGCTGGCCTTCCACAGCATTTCCCAGATCGGCTACGTGCTCACGGCGGTCGGCCTGTCCACCGCGCTGGGCATCTCCGCCGGCCTCTACCACGCGATGAACCACACGATCTTCAAGGGCCTGCTGTTCCTTTCCGCCGGCGCCGTGCTGCACGAGACCGGCACCACCGACCTCGACCGCCTCGGCGGCCTGTCGAAGCGCATGCCGCACACGACGGTGCTGTTCCTGATCGGCGCCGCCTCCATCAGTGGCATCCCGCCCTTCAACGGCTTCGCCAGCAAGTGGCTGATCTACCAGGCGGCCTACCTGCGCGCCGTCGAGACCGGCAACATCGGCTACCTGCTCGTCACGATCATCGCGCTCGTCACCAGTACCCTGACCCTGGCCTCCTTCGTCAAGGTCAGCCAGTCCGTGTTCTTCGGCCGGCTGCCCGACGAGTTCAAGGACGTCAAGGAAGTGCCCTTCGGCATGCGCTTCGCGATGAGCCTCTTCGCGATCCTCTGCATCCTGACCGGTCTGCTGCCCGATCTGGTCGCCAAGGTCCTCACCGCGCCCGCGGCGCAGGCGGTCCTGAACCCGATCCGCTACATCGCCGCCGTCCGCGGCATCGAGATCCCCGTTGAGAACGCCGCGCTGCCGCAGGCCGCCGGCGCCTGGAGCCCGATCAACTGGCTGCTCCTGCTGGGCATCTCGCTGTTTGCGATCACGCTGGTGGCCCTGCTCGGCAAGTACGATCAGGTCAGCGAGAAGGCCTCCGGCGAGAAGCTCCCCGCCAAGTACGACCTCTTCTTCAGCGGTGAAAAGAGCGAGTATTCCCAGGTCGGCGGCGGAGACCTCTTCTGGGGCTTCAAGCACAACTGGCGTCATTACTTCAGCTTCATGCATGAGCTGCACAGCGGCATCGTCAACGACTATGCCCTGTGGGCGGTGGTAGCCCTGGCGCTGGCCATCGCGTTCCTGCAGATCGCACTTTAAGGAGGTGGGAAGTATGTTTAGTGCTGCGTTTTTCACAACGGCCCTGCTCTATCTGGGCTACATCCTCATCTTCCCCGGCTTCCTGTTCTGCTTTGTGATCGGCCTGCTGCTCTGCGGCATCGACCGCAAGGTCGTGGCCCGGATGCAGAAGCGCGTGGGGCCTCCCGTCCTGCAGCCCTTCTATGATTTCTTCAAGCTCTGCGGCAAGGAGACCATCGTTCCCGCCGCGGCCTCCCGCACCACCTTCATGCTGGCGCCCCTGGTGGGTCTGGCGGCCCTGGTGGTCATCCAGCTCTTCATTCCGGTGTTCAACTTCCGCGTATTCCGCAACCTGCCCGAGGTGGCCGACATCATCGTCATCCTCTACCTGCTGCTGATCCCTGCGGTCTCCGTCATGATGGGCGGCGCCGCCACCGGCTCCCCCTACGCGGGCGTCG
>CAMZIX010000133.1 GCA_947307375.1 uncultured Clostridia bacterium
AGGCGGCGGGGCGGGAGCTCGGCGTCGAGGTCGTGCCGGGCATCGAGATCAGCACGAAATTCCGCCGCTCGGTGCATATCCTCGGCTATTACGTCGATCCGAACGCGGCGGAGCTGGAGACCGTGCTTCATTGGGAACAGCGGGACCGCGAGGAACGCAACCGGAAAATGGCGGAGCGCATGGCCGCCGACGGCCTGCCGGTGAACTATGAGGAGCTCCGCGAACGCTTCGGCCCGGCCATGGGGCGGCCGCATTTTGCAAGCGTACTGGTGGAGCTGGGCCTGGCCGACAGCGTGAACGAGGCCTTCGTCAAATTTGTGGACAAGGATAAAAAATACTACGTCGGCCGGAATTTCCTGCCGCTCGACCGCAGCATCGAGATCATCCGCGCCGCCGGCGGCGTGCCGGTGCTGGCGCATCCCTTCCAGTACAAGCTGGACGAGGCGGGCCTGCGCGAGCTGATCGAGTCCTGCATGGACAGCGGCCTGCTGGGCATGGAGTGCCGCTACTCGGGCTACGACGCCGACATGGTGGACGATCTCCTGCGTCTGGCGGCCGAATACGGCCTGATCCCCACCGGCGGCAGCGATTTCCACGGCTCGAACAAGCCGCAGATCTCCCTCGGGAGCGGCCTCGCCGGCGAACTGGAGGTGCCCTACGAGTACCTGCAGCGGCTGAAGGAAACCGTCGGGGCATAAAATAAAAAAAGATCCGGGAGGCGTCCTCCCGGATCTTTTTTTCTTATGCGCTTCAGTCCACGCGCTCGGCGCCCCAGAAGAAGAGGGCGACGGTGCCGGGACCGGTGTGGCTGCCGATGGTGGTGCCGACGTAGTTGATCTCCACCCTGCCGTTGAGCTTCGGGAAACGGGCCTCGATCAGATCGGCGACCGCGCGGGCGTCGTCCACGCAGGCGGACTGGGAGATATAGCACTTGCCGTCGTAGTCCAGACCCTTGTCGGCGAACTCCGCCATCTTGTCCACGATCTGGCGGATGACGCGCTTTTTGGTGCGCACCTTGAAGCGGGGGATCAGGCGGCCGAGGTTATCCATGTTCATCAGCGGGCAGATCTCCAGCAGGCCGCCGAAGACCGCCGCGGTCTTGGAGATGCGGCCGCCCTTGACGAAGAAGCTCAGGTCGGTGGAGAAGAACCAGTGGTGCAGGCGCAGGCGGTTCTTTTCGATCCAGTCGGCCAGCTCTTCGGCGCTCAGGCCCTCGTCGCGCTTCTGCGCGGCGGTGTCCATCAGCAGGCCGTAGCCGGAGGAGGCGCCCAGGGAATCGATGACATAGATCTTTCGCTCGGGGAAGCGCTCCATGGCGATGTTGGCGGCGTTGCGGGCGGAGTTGATGGTGGCGGAGATGCCGGAGGACAGGGTGACGTGGACGATGTCCTTGCCCTGCTCGAGGAAGGGCGTGAAGAAGTCCAGGTACTCCTGGATGCTGACCTGGGAGGTCTTGGTGTCGGCGCCCTCCTTCATCATGCGGTAGAAATCCTCAAAGGGCACGCTCTGCCCCAAGTCGTCGGGATAGTCCCTGCCGTCGAGGATGTAGTGGAAGCAGACGTAATGGACGTCGATCGCCTCGAAATGCTCCTTGCTCAGATCGGCGGTGGAGCAGCAGCTGATGATGTAGTCGGCCATGGATCGGTCTCCTCTCGATGTTTTTACAAGCCTAGCATAGCCTGTCAAGGCGAAAAAGCCAAGCTACTCCCGCGGCGGACGCTCTACTGCGCGGAAAAGCCGCTGGCAGATCGCTCTACCCGCGGCTCTACGATTCGTAGAATCGGCTTATTTGCCTGGTTTTTTGAGATGCTTCCGGTGCTTCGGCGCCTTGCGGACGTTGCAGGCGAGGAAGACGATCGCCTCCGCCGGCACGGCCAGCAGGAACAGCTGCCAGGGATGATGCAGCGGCAGGAAGAAATAGGCCAGCACGAACAGGCTCAGCACGAAGGCGGCCAGGATATAGGGCAGCTTCCGCGCGTGCTTGAACACGCAGTCCAGGATCAGATAGACCAGCAGGCCGACGGAGAGGCCGACCAGGAATACGCGCCACTCGATGATGTCGAAAAGCCAAAGCGTGACGAACACGCCCAGCGTCATCGTGAACACGCTCAGCAGCACCAGCGCGATGACGACGTTGACGCTGTAGCTGCGCGCGGGGATCTCGTTCTCGTCCTTCGGCGGCTCCCAGCGGTTGTCGGCCGAGAGGAGGTCGTTGACCGTCACGCCGAACAGCTCCGCCAGCTGCACCAGCACATAGGCGTCGGGGATGGCCTCGCCGCGCTCCCACTTGGAGATGGTCTTGTCCGAATAATTCAGTTTGGCGCCCAGCTCCGCCTGCGTCATGCCGTGGGCCGTGCGCAGGTTGATCAGGTTGCTGGCCGATATCAGCTTCAGATCAGATAGTTCCAATGGTATACCTCGATTAGCGCTTGGGAGCCGCGCCGAATTTCAGCACCGCGACCTGCGGCTCCATAAAGGGCTCCACCCGGAAGGTGTCGCTGTCGTAATAGTGGATCAGCTCCGGGCATTCGAACTGGTAGGCGAAATCCTGCACGGTCTCCAGCCGGTGGCCGCCGCGGTTGCCGTCGCGGTAGTGCATCGGGATGACGACCGTCGCCATGATCTCGTCGCAGATGCGCTTGGTCTCCTGCGAGGGCAGGCCCGTGCAGCTGCCGGCGCAGATCATCACCACGTCGGCCCCGAAGAGGCGGGAGATCTGTCCGCCGTCGAGCTGGGTGCCGATGTCGGCCATGTGGACGAGCTTGAGGCCGTCGGCCTCCAGCACGTGGATGTCGCAGAAGCCGCGCCAGTTGCCCATTTTGAAGTCGTGCGGCACGCGCAGCTTTGTGATCTCAAAGGGGCAGTCGCTCGCCGGGCGGCCGGAGAGCTTCACGCCCTGGCGATAGTTGTGGCCGTAGTGCTCATGGCTGACCAGGACCATGTCCGCCGTGGTGTTCAGCCTGGGATAGCCGTTGATGTAGTCGCTGTTGTAGGGGTCGATCACGATGCGGAAGCCCTTGTGCGTGATGGCAAAGCAGGCGTGTCCCAGCCACTGGATCTCCATGGCGATTCCTTTCTTGCCAGCTTCGGCCGGCTATAGTATAATCTCGCTTGGTGGATGAATAATAACATAAAACCGATGGAATGACAAGGTGGAATTGCTATGCCCAAGCGTCTGCAAACTGAAAAATCGCCCTATCTGCGCCGGCACGCGGACGATCCCGTGGACTGGTATCCCTGGGGAGAGGAGGCTTTCGACAAGGCCCGCCGGGAGAATAAGCCCGTCTTCCTCTCGATCGGCTACGCGAGCTGCCACTGGTGTCACGTGATGGCGCGGGAGTCCTTTGCCGACGAAGAGGTGGCCGCCGTGCTCAACCGCAGCTATGTGCCGGTGAAGGTCGACCGCGAGGAGCGGCCGGACCTGGACGCGGTGTATCTGCGCGCCTGCGCGGCGATGAGCGGCAGCGCCGGCTGGCCGATGACCCTGCTGCTGACGCCGGAGGGCGAGCCCTTTTTCGCCGCGACCTATCTGCCGAAGAACAACCGGGACCGGCAGCTCGGTCTGCTGCCGCTGCTGCGCGCGGCGGCGCAGAAATGGGCGCAGGACCCGGCGTCGCTGCGGAAAACCGGCGCGGAGCTGACGGCGCTGCTGGCG
>CAMZIX010000134.1 GCA_947307375.1 uncultured Clostridia bacterium
GAGCCCCGGTCCGGCACATCTGGCCCTTGCGGCGGCGATCCTCGGCTGGGGCGGGCTGTCGGTGCACGGCCAGACGGCGGCGCTCTTCGCCGACAGCGAGCTCTCCCTGCGCCGCCACACGCTGGGTCGGCTCTGCAGCGCCGCTCTCTCGGCGCTGATCGCCGGAGCGCTGGCGTCTGTCCTCTGACGCGAAAGCCCGGCCGGAGCTGACTCCGGCCGGGCTTTTGTCTGATTCGATCGTGCTCAGATCTGATATTTCACGCAGTATTCGTTGTAGTAGGCGTCGAAGTGGTGGGCGCGCTGCTCGCGCAGGCGCAGCACATAGTCGTGCGCGTCGTAGGCGTTTTCCTCCATCTCGATGACCGCGATGGCCACGTTGGAGCAATGGTCGGCCACACGCTCGAGGTTCGTCAGCAGGTCGTTGTATACAAAGCCGAGGTTGATGGAGCATTCGCCGATCTGCAGGCGCTCCACATGGTGGAGCTTGATCTCGTCGCAGAGGTCGTCGATGTGCTCCTCCAGCGGCTCGACGCGGTAGGCCAGGCTGGTGTCGTTGGCGGAGAAGGCGTTGAAGGACAGACGCAGGATCTCGTATATCGCTTCCTGCAGCACGTCCAGCTCATGCTGGCCGTCGGGCGAGAACTCGATCTTCTTCTCGTGGATCTCGCGGGCGGTCTCGGCCAGGTTCATCGCGTGGTCGCCGATACGCTCGAAATCGCTGAGCGTGTGCAGGATCTTCGAGACCTCGGCGTTCTGCGTGCGGTCGAGCTCCATCAGATTCAGCTTCATCAGGTAGGTGCCGATCTTGTCCTCGTACTGGTCGACGCGGTCCTCGCGCGCTTCGACCTCGCGGAAGCTCTCCTCGCTGTAGTTTCCAAGCAGCGCAAGCGCCTCCATCAGATTCTGGCGCGCGGTCTCGAGCATGTCGTTGGTCGTCAGGCGGCTCTGCTCCACCGCGAGCGGCGGGTGCGCGAGGAAGCGCTCGTCCAGCCGGTCGAGGGAGGCGTTGGCCTTCGTCTCGGCCTCGCTGGGACGGATCAGCCTGCCGGACAGCGCGATCAGCGCCGCGTTCAAGGGCAGGATCATCGCCACGCTCAGCACGCGCCAGCCGGTGTTGGCCGCCGCGATCTTCACCGGGCTCATGATCACATCGCCGAAGCCGAGCCGGAAAAGCGCTTCCGCCCCGTAATAGAGCGCCGCGAACACGATCGCCGCGACCAGCTCGATCAGCAGGTACAGCAGCGCCGCGCGGCGGCCGCCGGACTTGGCGCCGATGGCGGACAGCAGCACCGGGACCGAGGAGCCGACGCCGATACCGAGGATCATCGGGCAGGCCACCGCAAAGCTGATCGCGCCGGTCATGCTCAGGGCCTGCAGGATACCGACGGCGGCGGAGGCGCTCTGCAGGATCGCCGTGAACACCGCGCCGACCAGGATGCCGATCAGCGGGTGGGAGAAGCTGGTCATCATTTCGATAAAGGCCGGGCTCTCCTTCAGCGGCTCCACCGAGCCGCTCATCGTCTGCATGCCGAACATCAGCACCGCAAAGCCCAGCATGATGTCGCCCACATGGCGGCGCTGCTGTTTCTTGGAGAAAAGCCGCAGCACGATGCCGGCCACCGCCACCATCGCGGCGAGCGTGGAGGCCGACAGCAGCGAGACCCAGCCCGCGCCCTGCAGCATGGACAGGCACAAAATCCAGCCGGTGACGCTGGTGCCGATCAGCGCGCCCTCGATCACCGAGATCGCCTGCGGCAGCTTCATCATGCCGGAGTTCACGAAGCCCACCACCATCGCGGAGGTCGCCGACGAGGACTGGATGATGGCCGTCACGCCCGTGCCGAGCAGCACGCCGCGCACCGGCGTGCTCGACAGGCGGTAGAGCACCAGCTCCATCTTGTTGCCGGCCACCTTTTTCAGCCCGTCGCCCATCAGCGACATGCCGAACAGGAACAGCGCGACCCCGCCCAGCAGGGTGATGATATCTTTTACAGCCATGACAAAAACCCCTCTATCATATATTATGTAAACCAAATTGCTCCCAGGGCCAGGAAGCGGGAGGCGGTGCCGTGAAGCATCGCTCGGCGCCGTCGGCCGGATCGGGAAAACGCAGCGAAACGGACCACAGGGCGATCCCCCCGCGCAGCCGGGAGCCGTAGCGCGCGTCGCCGGCCAGCGGCAGCCGCCGCGAGGCGAACTGCACGCGGATCTGGTGGCTGCGTCCGGTGTGCAGGCGGACGCGCAGGAGGCTCAGGCTCCCCTGCTCCGTCTCCTTCGTTTCGATCAGCCGGTAGCTCAGCGCGGCCTGTTTGACGCCTTTGCGCTCGCGTTTGACGACGTAGCTCTTGTTTTTGGCCGCGTCGTGGTACAGGAGGTCCCGCAGCTCGCCCTCCGCCGCCTCCGGGATCCCCTCGACGACGGCGAGGTATTCCTTTTCCATCCGCCGCGCGGCGATCAGGGCCGAGAGCGCGGCCGCCGTCCCGCGGTCGCGGGCATAGACCATCACGCCGCCGACCTCGCGGTCGAGACGATGCACGGGGAAGATCTGACCGCCGCACTGCCGTTCCAGCAGCTCCGGCAGACCGCCGCGCTCGGAGAGCAGACCGGCGGGCTTTACACAGACGAGCAGCCGCTCGTCCTGATACAAAACGGAGATCTGCACCCGATATCACCTCATTTTATACTATATCCTCTCCCACGCGTTTTCACAAGCCCCTTTTGCGGCGAGGCAAGAAAAAGTCGAAAAGGGCTTGTCAAGGCTCCGGTGAAATGCTATATTGAACATACAATTATCCGCCGCCGCGAGGCGGCTTTTGGGAGGAATCCGATCATGAAATGTCCCCGCTGCGGCGCAGAGATGGTTCTCGACAACCACAGAAAATACGAAGCCTGGATGTGCTATGAGTGCGGCTACATGGAGGGCCGTAATCTGGGAGACAATCTTCAGGCGCGCAAGATCACGAATTTCGAGCGTCTGCGCAACATGAATTTCAACGAAGCCGCCACCTTCCTGTCCAAGGGCCTCGGCCTGAAGGAAGAAAAAGTATCCGCCTGGCTGGACGCCAGCAGCAAGTAAAACGGAAATCACAGGCCCGCGCAAAGCGCGGGCCTTTTCTTTTCACCAAAGATGCAGGAGGATCTGCCATGCGCTGGATCGAGGTATGTCTGGACACGCCGGCCGAGGAGATCGACGCGCGCTGCGAGGCGCTCGCCGCTCTGGGCGCGGAGGGCTTCGTGATCGAAAACGAGGCCGATTTCCAGGATTTCCTGGAGAACAATCACCAATACTGGGACTATGTGGACAAGGAGCTGGAGGAGAAATTCGCCGGCGTCAGCCGCATCAAGTGCTACCTGGCGGACGACGAGGCCGGGCGCGGCATCCTGAAGGCCATGCGCGCGGCCTATCCGGCGCTCACGGTCTCCTATGTGGAGGACAGCGACTGGGAAAACAACTGGCGCGAGTACTATAAGCCGATCGAGGTCGGCGAGAAGTTGGTCGTCGTGCCGGAATGGGAGGCGGTCCCCGCCGGCGGGCGCGTGCCGCTGCGGCTCGATCCGGGCCTGCTCTTCGGCACCGGCAGCCACGCGACGACCCGCATGTGCCTCGCGGCGCTCGAGCGCTTTGCCGCGCCCGGG
>CAMZIX010000135.1 GCA_947307375.1 uncultured Clostridia bacterium
GTTGTAGAGGTACCAGGCCTCCAGCCCTTTCCCGGCCAGGACGGCCTCGTAGACCTCGGGCGGGACGGCGCGCGTCTCCGCGGTCCCCGCGCTCAGATCGACGCGCAGGATCTTGCCCGTGAAGGAAGTCACCGGTCGTATTCTCCGTATTCGCAGCCGATGCCGACGGCCTCGACCTCGTCGATCAGCACCCATTTGCCGAGCGCGCGTTTGTAGAGCTTCAGCACGCCCGTGCCGTTGCCGCCGTTCCAGAGGCGGTTGTGGCGCTTGAGTCCGGTCGGCGCCTCATAGTTGATATGCAGCATATCGGCCTTCTTGCAGCGGATCTCGGTGTCGAGCTTCGCCGTCGCCGTCGTCTGCACGACGTGCCAGTGGATCTCGTCCTCGGTCTCCTCGCAGTCGAACTTCGTGCCCGAGAGCGTCCAGAACTTGGAGAAGTTGAACTCGTAGTCCTTGCCCTCGTAGTAGAACTCGCCCAGCAGCTTGCGCTCGAGCGCCACGGGGCCGACCTTCGGGCGGCCGCCGCCGATGTTGAAGACGGAGTTTTCCAGCTTTTTGCCGGTGATGCGGCTGCGCAGCTCATTGCTCGACAGCCAGACCCAGGGGGAGGTGAAGTCGCCGCCCCAGTTCTTGTCGGCGTAGCCGTTGCAGGTCTCGGGCCGGACGAGGTATTTCACGCCGTTGAGGACGATCTCGCCGGAATACTTGGTCTTCATGCCCTCGGCGTGCCAGAACATCTCAAAGGCGTTGATGTCGCGGAAGAACTTGCTCGCGCCGTAGCCGACGTGGAAGGCGATCTGCTTGTCGATATCGAGCTTCCAGCTCATCTCGCCGGCGTCGCACATCCATTCGGGGTGCGCGTCCCGCTCCTCGGGCGTAACGGCGACGCGGCCCTCGGTATGCGTCTCCGAGCAGGTGCAGCCGCCCGCGGAGATCGCGTAGGGCGCGTCCGCGTGGAGGCTCACGTCCTTCCAGGCGTAGAAATTGTGCAGCTGGCCGTGCTCCTTGCCCCAGAAGCCGACGTTGACCATCAGATAGGAGGGCAGGACGCCGCGCTTCTGCTTTTCGGGATCGTTCCAGACGATCACGGGCTCATCCTGCGCCCGCGCCGGGTTGCAGACAAAAAACTCGATGTAGAACGGCTTTTTCTCGCCGGTCTCGGCGTTCTCGGCGGTCAGGGAATGCCACCACCAGTCATAGCCTTTTTTGGCCAACGGGCCGCGCAGCATGAATGCGTCGCGCGTGATATCGTGAATGTTCGCCATCGCAATTGCCTCCTTATTTCAGCGTCTTTTTCAGTTTGATGTCCTCAACGATGCCTTCCTTCTCCGCCTCGATGCGCTTGACGAAGCGGTGCAGCTTGCCCTGCTGCGCCTTGATATACAGCTTCTTGACCGGCGGCACGACGTTCATCAGCACCTTGCTCGGCAGGTACACCGGGCAGGGATAGATGTGCTTTTTGAGCTTGTCGATGCCCTTGACCACGGCCTTGCCGACCTTTTCGGGCGCCTGCACGGGGAAGGGCGGCTCCATCTTGCGTCCGCCGCCGCCGACCTTGAAGAAGTTGGTCTTGGTGGACACGGGGTAGACGCAGGTGATCTGCAGGTTTTCCGGCGTCTCGTCGCGGATGGCCTGCTGGAAGCCCTTCATCGCGAATTTGGTCGCGGCGTAGAGCGCGTAGCCGGGCAGCGCCATCTCGCCCATCGCGGAGATCGTGTAGACCAGGCGGCCTTCGCGGCCGTTCAGATGGTGGAGATACTTGGAGTAGGTGTAGATGTGCCCCACGGTGTTGAGGTCGAAGATCCGCTGAATGCGGCCCCAGTCCTCATAGTCGAAGCGCTCGTAGTACGGCGCGCCCGCGTTGCAGAAGAAGAGGTCGATCTTGTCGAACAGCTCCTCCGCGCGGGCAAAGAGCGCGTCCACGCCCTCCTGGGTGCTCAGGTCGCAGGAGAAGGGGATGACGTTGTCCCCGTAGCCGGTGATCATGTCCGCGCGGCGGCAGGCGGCCAGGATGCGGTTGCCCTCCTGCGCGACGAGCTCGTCCATGATGGATTTGCCGATGCCGCTCGAGGCACCGGTCACGACGATGTTCTTGTTGCTGACCATGATGTTGCTGCTCCTTTCGCTATATCGACGGATTTATTTGATCGACATGACGGTGTCGTAGGCGCTGTGGCAGGCGTCGGCGATCGTGCCGCTCTTCACCGCGTCGCCCACGCGCCAGATGCGCCGCACGCTCAGCTTGTCGAGCTGCCGCGCCAGATCGCCCGCCGGCTTCACGCCCAGCGAGAGCACCAGCGCGTCCGCGGAGATCAGGCGCTTTTCTCCGCTCTTCACGTCCTCGACCAGCACGCCCTCGTCGTTCACGGCGAGCAGCTTCGTGCCGGTCTCGAATTTCGTATCGGTCCTGTTCAGCCGCTCCAGCTCGTCGTCGATCAGCTGGAACCACGCGCCCGGGGCAAGCTCCGGCGCCATTTCGATGACCGTGACCCTGTTGCCCGTCTGGCAGAGGAGCTCGGCGGTCTCGAGACCCGTCAGGCCGGAGCCTGCGACGACGACGCGCTGATCCCGCAGCTCGACCTCGCGCAGGATGATCTGCGGCGCGGTGTAGACGTTTTCGCGGCCGATGCCCTCGATCGAGCGGGGGCGCAGCGGCTCGCCGCCGGTGGCGACGACGACGCCCCAGGGATCCCTGGCCGCGATCTCCTCCGCGCTCAGCTCCGTCCCGAGGCGGATCTTTGCGCCGGCCTTCTGCGCGGCGGTCATCAGGTCCTCGATGCACCAGTAGAGCTTGTCCTTGAGATGGCAGAGCGCGGCGGTGATGACCTGCCCGCCGGGCAGCGCGTCTTTCTCGAAGACCTCCAAGTCAAAGCCGCGTATCGCCAGGGTCTGCGCCGCGGTGAGGCCCGCCGGGCCCGCGCCGATGACGAGGATCTTCCGCCCCTCGCCGTCGCGCGGCAGGTTGAACCACTCTTTTTCCCGCGCGACGCTCATGTTCAGCGCGCACTCGCCCGGCTTGCCCACGCCCGCGTTCGTCATGAACGAGCGGATGCAGTTGAGACAGCCGATGCAGCGGCGGATATCCTCCGGATGGCCGGAGGCGGCCTTCTCGACCCAGTGCGGGTCGCAGATGAAGGTGCGCGCCGAGGCGACGAAGTCCTGATCGCCCTCCTCGAGCTGCTGCTCGGCCTGTTCGGGCGTGCGGATGACGTTGGCGGCGATGACCGGGATCGACACGACGCTCTTGATCTCGCGGGCGAGGTATTTGCGCCAGCCGGGCTCGAAGGAGGTCGGCTCCAGCCAGTAGTTGTAGGCGTCGTAGCAGGCGGAGGTGACGTTGATCGCATCGACCGTCAGCTCTTCGAGCCGTTTGGCGATCTCCTTGCCGGTCTCGATGGTATAGCCCACGCCCGGGCGGCCGACGCGCGCGTACATCTCGTCGGCGGTCAGGCGCACGGTCAGCGGGTAATCGCGGCCGCAGCGCAGGCGGATGCCCTGGATGATTTCGGCGAGGAAGCGCAGGCGGTTGTCGAAGCTGCCGCCGTATTCGTCGGTGCGGCGGTTGGTATGCGGGGAGAGGAACTGCTGGATGATGTAGCCGTGCCCGGCGTGCAGCTCCACGC
>CAMZIX010000136.1 GCA_947307375.1 uncultured Clostridia bacterium
TTCCAGCTTGCCCGCTTTTTGGCGCAGGGAAAGCGCCATTATTGTCTGGCGCTTCCGATCGACGCTGCGGTCCCGTTTCTTCCCTGGACGGTTTTCATTTATTTCTTCGCGTGCCTCATTTTCTGGTTCTTCCTGTACCGCCGGGTCGCGGCGCTTCCGC
This sequence comes from uncultured Clostridia bacterium, assembly GCA_947307375.1. Next base: position 161 of record CAMZIX010000136.1, read on the forward strand.
GCCGGACTGCCGACCGCTTTTTCTGCGCCAACCTCCTCGGGAAAGCCATAAGCTTTTTCTTTTTCGTTTTCTTCCCGACGACGATGACGCAGCCGGAGCCGAACGGACCGGGCTTCTGGGACGCGTGCATGCGCTTCCTCTATTGGATCGACGAGCCGAACAACCTCTTCCCCTCTCTGCACTGCTTCATCGCCTGGCTCTGCTGGGTCGGCATCCGCGGGAACAGGCAGGTCTCGCCGCTCTGGCGCAGCTCGGCGCTGCTGATGGCCGTCGCGGTGTGCATCAGCACGCTGACGACGCGGCAGCATGTGATGGCGGACGTGCTGGCAGGCATCCTGCTGAGCGAGCTGTGCTGGCTGCTGGCCTCCTGCGAAAAGCTGCGCCGGGTCTACGCTTCGCTCATGGATCGGCTCCTGCGCGGGAACGGGCAGGAGCAGGACTCCGATCCATCTCAAAAATAGGACCCTCGTCCGGCTGCGCAAAAAAGCAGAGCCTTCGGGATCACTCGTTCCCGGAGGCTCTTTCTCTCGCCATTTTACATAAGCAAAGCTTTCTGTCGCCTGCAGATGCAGCCGATCACCTTGCTGGACGGCAAAAGCTCTCATGAAAAAAGGATCCTACGCGAATCATGAGCTGCGTCTGCCGCGCTGATCGCCGCGTCTGTCCGATGCGAGAGCGCCGAGCGGGCGCTCCTCCAGACGCTCTTTTTCCCGGTCGATTTCGGACTTCAACGCTTTTATTTCCTCACTTGCCGTCTGCTCATGATACAGCATTTCGATCAGGTCGTTCTGTTTGCTGATGATCTTGCTTTTAATGAGCGTCGCCGGTTCCAGCCTGTCGGCCACGGCCTCCCGGCGCGCTTCCAGCTGCTGCTCGGCCTCGGCGCGCAGCCGTTCGGTTTCGGCCTTTACTTCCGCGAGCCGGGCGGTGATGCGCTCCGTGCGGTAGATCACCTCGGGATAGGCGTCGGCAAAGCGCTTATGGAAAACAGATTTGTCAGATAAAAGCAAATAGACTTCCTTGCTGATCTCCTCGGTACTGTCCGCTTCGCTGCTCTCGACCCCGATCTTGACCAGCTTCATCACGAAATGGGTCAGAACGTAGTCCGCGGCGAAAACGGCCGTCAGAACGCAGGCCGTGATCTCCTTCGCGGAAAAAGAAAACGCCGCCAGGATCCGGTCGAACAGCGGATTGATGATATGGATGATCGCCACGCCGCCCAGGCCGAAGAGCATCAGATTGCCGATCCAGACCCGGCCGTGCAGGTTCATCGGCTTCTGACTGTAGTCCCACCAGCGGGCGTGGAAGCGCTTCTCCATCCAATAGCTGGTCAGATACTCCAGCGTTCCGCAGATCACGAAGGACAGGGCGAAGGTCGAGCCGTATCCGTACTCGAAGCGGGCGAGCGAGCTGACGGCCACTGTGATCAGCGCGGCGCCGCTGCCGTAGATCGGCAGGATCGGCCCCGTGAAAAAGCCGCGGTTGATGAAGCGGTGGAACTGGAAGTATTTGAGAGTGACCTCGATGCACCAGCCCAAAAAGGAATAAGCGAAAAACAAAAGGATCAGATCAACAAAAAATACCAGCATAGAGATCTCCTACAACACGTAAAACAGAATACACACGGCCTGCAGCAGGCTGCCCAGAAGGACGAAAAGATGAAACACGCTGTGGAAATACCGCTTTTTCTTTCCGATCCCGTACAGGACTGCGCCGACCGTATAGGCCAGGCCTCCTGCAAGCAGCCAGAGGAAGCCTGTCAGGCCGACGGTTTCGATCGTCGGCCTGAGCGCCAGCACGATCAGCCAGCCCATGGCGACATAGCAGGCCATCGAGGCTTTGCCGTACTTTTTCAGGTCGATCGCCGTCATGGCGGCCGCGGCTGCGCCGAGGCCCCATTCACAGCCGAAAAGCGTCCAGGCAAGCGCCGGGTATTCCGGCCGGATCGCGACCAGCAGGATCGGCGTGTAGGTCCCCGCGATCAGCGCATAGATCGTGCAGTGGTCAAGCACCTGCAGCACCCGTTTTCCGGTGTTGTCGTGCAGTCCGTGGTACACGCTGGACATCGTATAGAGCCAGAGCATGGTCAGCCCGTAGACGCAGCTGCCGACGATCGCCCAGGGATCGCGGTGGTAAGCGGACAGAATGACCCCGCCGATCAGGATCGGCAGGCTGAGGGCGGCGCCGACGATGTGTGTGACCATGTTCGTGATCTCCTCGCCGCGCGTATAGTCGGGGAGTTTTCTCTCCCGCAGGGGGGTGCGTTCCATACCGGTACCTCCTTTGCCCGTCGGGTAAAAAAACGGCGCGCTGTGTAATACAGGGCGCCGTTTTTGTGATCGTCAAGCGAGATCAGTTCTCCTCCATGAGCTTTTTGAGTTCCTTGGCCTCGGCCTCGACGTCCTTCTTCATCTGGCGGACGGCGTCGCGCTGCTCGACCTCGGCGCGGATGCGGTCGTGGCGCATCTCGCGCTCGACGTCGTGGAGCTCCAGCTTCTCGTCTGCGGCCTTCTTGACCTCTTTGGCCTCGGCCTTGACCTGCTTTTTCAGCTCGTCGAGATCCTTGCGGCTCTGCTTGGCCGCCTCCTTGATCTCCTCTTTGATCTCGTGCTGCACTTTCTTATAGTCTTTCATTTTCAGTTCCTCCATTTCCTTGATGCGGCGATAAAAGGTGTTCGGCTTCAAGTCCAGCCGGGCCATGGCCTCGCGCGCGGTGATCTGGCCGCTCTGCCAGAGCGCGACGACGGAATCGAACAGGCCTTCGTCCACGGCGATCGGCTTGCGGCCCTTGTAGCGGCCCTCCGCCTTCGCGCGCTCGACGCCGACGCGGCGGCGCGCAAACAGCTCCGAATTGCTCAAAGCCCGGCACAGGGCAAAAAAGCTTTGCCCCTGGCCTCTGCGGGTGTCGATGCCTTCCTTCAGACTAACGAAGTCCGCGCCGCGCTCGCCGATCGCCGCAAGGGCTGTCAGCATTTCCTTTCCCTTGTCGGCAAACAGGTCGAGACTGTCGAGCTCCACGCAGTCGCCCGGTGCGATCCATGCAAGCGCAGACTCCAAATCGTTCCGATTGTCAAAGCGGACGGTTCCCATACAAGCACCTCTTTCGTCGTTGTGATCGCATCATACCACGGCTGCGCGAGTGTGTCAATAGGATTTTTCTATAAATGAAACATTTCATAAATTGTTCAAATATATGACACACATACGGTGACAGCGGAACCGGGAAAGAGGAAATGCTCTTGCTTTTGTCTGCCAAGGCAAAAGAGGTTTTTTCGTGCATTTTGGGCGAAAAACGGGCAAAATACAGTGAAATCGGGCTTCGGAGCGGGCGATCAGCTTCTCCGGAGCCCGATTTTTTACATTCAGACCCCGAAATCAGTTACCAGTTCGTCCTTTACGGTTGGAATATCCAGCGGGAAAGAACCGGGCATAATC
>CAMZIX010000137.1 GCA_947307375.1 uncultured Clostridia bacterium
AAGGCCTCGAGGGCCTTGATCTTGATGACCTGGTCGGTCGGGCAGGCCTCGTTGATGCGGCGGATACCTTCGGCGGTAGCGGTCTGCACCTTGAGGATGGCCTCGGCCTCGCCTTCGGCCTCGAGGATCTGCTGCTGCTTCTTCGCGTCGGCGCGCAGGATCGCGGATTCCTTTTCGCCTTCGGCCTCGAGGATCGCGGCGCGCTTCTCGCCTTCGGCGCGGAGGATGGCCTCACGGCGTTCACGCTCGGCCTTCATCTGCTTCTCCATCGCGTTCTGGATCTCACGCGGCGGGAGGATGTTCTTCAGCTCCACGCGGTTGACCTTGATGCCCCAGGGGTCGGTCGCCTCGTCGAGGATCGCGCGCATCTTGGTGTTGATGATGTCGCGGCTCGTCAGGCACTGGTCGAGCTCCAGGTCGCCGATGATGTTACGCAGCGTCGTGGCGGCCAGATTCTCGATGGCGACCATCGGCTGCTCGATGCCGTAGGTGTAGAGCTTCGGGTCGGTGATCTGGAAGTACACGACGGTGTCGATCTGCATGGTGACGTTATCCTTCGTGATCACGGGCTGGGGCGGGAAGTCGGCCACCTGCTCCTTGAGGGAGACGACCTTTGCCACGCGCTCGATGAAGGGGACCTTCAGATGGATACCGGTGTGCCAGGTCGTTTTATAAGCGCCGAGGCGCTCGATGACGTAGGCTCTCGCCTGCTGCACGATGCGGATATTGCGCACGATCACAAGGATGAGCAGAATGATCAGCGCGATCAGCAAATAACTACCAATTCCCATTTTATTACCTCCTTAATTAATTGGACACAGAATCATTTATTGTTGGGCGAAGCCTTGACGATCAGCTTCACGCCGTCGATGCGCAGCACCTGGGCGACCGTGGATTCCGGCAGGATCTCGTTCTCATCCTCCGTGCGGGCCGTCCACACCTTTCCGGCGACGGAGACCGCGCCGGTCCCCTGCAGATTGTTCACCGTCTCCTTGACCACGCAGTCCTTGCCGATCAGCATATCGGCATTGGTGGGCTGTACGCGGGAATTGACGTATTTCCTGGCCAGCGGCCTTGTCAGCGCGAGCGCAGCGACGGAAGTCACGAAGAACAGCACGACCTGAAGCCAGATCGGTCCGCCGCAGAGCGCGGAGATCAGCGCCGGCACCGCGCCGAAGGCAAACCAGATGGAGACGAGACCGGGCACGATCCCCTCCACAATCAGGAACAGAATGATCGCACAAATCCAAAATACAGTTCCCATGAACAAGCACTCCCTTCCTTTATTTTGTCAATATTATAACGCAATTATAGAGCGCAGGCAAGAATAATCGAAGTCCAATTCGTGAAAAAAATGTAAAGTCGTACTTTCACACTTTACATTTGTAAATATTTAGTGTAAAATTCATCCAAATCCAGATGCAAAAAGAAAGACTATATATTTTGGGAGGACGCCATGAACAAATTGCCGAAGAAACCGAGAAACGACAATCTTTACAAGGCCATACTCAAGCTGGAAAATTTTGATGAATGCATCCGTTTTTTTGAAGACCTCTGCACGCGCGCCGAGCTGATGGCCATGGAGCAGCGCTTTCAGGTGGCCGACTGCCTGGATCAGGGCATGATCTATAACGATATCCTGGCCGAGACCGGCGCCTCCAGCGCGACGATCAGCCGCGTCAACCGCTCCCTGCAGTATGGCAGCGGCGGTTATTCGATCGTCTTCGAGCGCATGAAGGAGGAGCAGAAATGAACTGTTACGGGCCGCTCGCCCTCTGGTACGACCAACTGACGGGCGACGTTCCCTACGAGCAGTTTGCCGATTTCTACGAGGCGGAGTTTGCACGCTGCGGCGGCGAATTCCGCCTTCTGCTTGACCTGTGCTGCGGCACCGGCACGCTGACGGCCATCATGGCGCGGCGCGGCTATGAGCTGATCGCGGCGGACGCCTCGGTCGACATGCTGATGCAGGCGCGGGAAAAGGCTTCCGAGCTGCCCCTGCCTCCGCTCTTCCTGCTGCAGAGCGCCGAGGAGCTCGACCTCTACGGCACGGTCGACGCGGCTTACTGTTCGCTCGACGGAGTCAATTATCTGCGTCCGGAAACGCTTCCGGAGGTCTTCCGTCGCCTGCATCTGTTCATCCGTCCCGGCGGACTGCTGATCTTTGATATCCGAACGCCGGACTGGCTGAAAAGTCTGGACGGCGAGATCTTTGTGGACGAGACGGAGGACGTCCTTTGCCTCTGGCGCGCCGATTTCGATGAAAACGCGCAGGCCATCGTCTACGGGATGGATCTCTTTTCCCGGGAAAACATGCTCTGGCGCCGCAGCCGCGAGGAGCATGTGGAATACGCGCATCAGCCCGAAACGCTGACCGCTCTGCTGCAAAGCGTCGGATTTGAGGATTTCAGTTGGCGGGATCGGGCGATCTCCGATTCGGAGGGCCGTCTGTTCCTTTGCTGCAAACAAAAGGAAGCGTAAACGATATGGACAGGATTCTGCGGGCCACGGCCGGCGAATATATTAAAATGGCGGTCATCACGGCGCGTGATACGGTCGAGCGGGCGCGGGAGATCCACCGCTGCTCCCCCACCGCATCCGCGGCGCTCGGACGCGCGCTCTGCGCCGCCTCCCTGCTGGGCGAGGCGATGAAGGAGGAAGAGGCCAGCCTTACCATCCGCATCAACGGCGGAGGGCCGATCGGCAGCGTCGTCGCCGTATCCGATCACGAGGGCTGCGTGCGCGGCTATGTGGAAAACCCCTTTGTCGATCCGCCGCGCCGATCCGACGGCAAGCTCAACGTCGGCGCCGCCGTCGGTCGGGACGGTCTTCTGACCGTCAGCCGCGACATCGGACTCAAGGAGCCCTATATCGGCTCCGTCGAGCTCGTCAGCGGCGAGATCGCCGAGGATCTCACCAGCTATCTGCTGGCCAGCGATCAGGTGCCCTCCGCCTGCGCGCTGGGCGTCCTGGTCGATCCGGACGGGAGCGTCAGGGCCGCCGGCGGCTTCCTCGTGCAGCTGATGCCCGGCGCCCCGGACGATCTGATCGGGCGGCTGGAGGACAATATCTTTCTGATGGATCAGCTGACCACCGTACTCGACGAGGACGGCGTCGAGGCCGTTTTCGCCCAGGTGCTCAAGAGCTTCCCGTATCATCTGGTCGCCGAACAGGCCATATGCTACCGCTGCAGCTGCAGCCGCGAGCGGGTAGAGGGCGCACTGTCCGTCATCGATCCCTCTGAGCTGGAGGAAATGATCGAGGAAAACCGCAACTATGCGATCGACTGCCAGTTCTGCGGAAAAAGCTACTCGATCACGCCGGAGGATCTGCGTCGGATCCTGAAACAGCGCAGGGAAAAAATCGAGTAAAACGGAAAAAATCTTATTGACAAAAAACAAGGCCGATGGTATAGTAACAGAGCTGTCGAGTTGGGAGCATAGCTCAGCTGGTTAGAGCACCTGCCTTACAAGCAGGGGGTCACTGGTTCGAGTCCAGTTGTTCCCACCATAGGTTCATATGCCTCTGTAGCTCAGTAGGTAGAGCAGCGGACTGAAAATCCGCGTGTC
>CAMZIX010000138.1 GCA_947307375.1 uncultured Clostridia bacterium
TTTCGATCGTGCCGCGGTTTTCCCCGGCGATGCCGCCCACCTGCAGCCGCGTGCCGCCGGGCGTCACCCGGCCCTGGACCGTCAGATCCCGCACGGAGCCGCCCTCGGCGATCTGTCGGAACAGGCCCACGCGCGAGCCGTCGCCGCGCAGTTCGAGGCCGCGGATCGTATGGCCGCCGCCGAGAAAACTCCCGGCAAAATAGGGGATCGGCGCGAAGTCCGCGCCGCTCAGATCCAGGTCGGTCTCCAGCCGGAATTCGCGGCCCTTGGAATAGCTTTCCAGCGCACAGCCCTCGGCAAAGGCGAGAAAATCATCGAGAGAATCGATGCTGAGCGGGGGGAGCGCGGGCGCGTCGGTCTCCTCCGCAAGAGCAAAGGGCGCGCAGGAGAGCATGAGCAACAGCGCGAGAGCCAGAGCAAGCGGCTTTTTCATGCGTCCTCACCTCCCGACAGATCGACGTGCAGCGTCGTTTTCCGGATCAGCCCGTCGAACAGGACGAGCAGCTGCGGCAGCACCGTCAGCACGAGCACCACCGAGCAGAAGGCGCCGCGCCCCACGGCCAGACCGATGTGGCCGACGTAGATGTCGCTGACGCGGTAGGCGATCAGCAGGCCTGCGATCGTCATGATCGAGCCTGAGGTCAGCACGGTGGGGAAGGCCTGATTGACGGCCAGACTCATCGCCTCTTTTTTCGGCATCGTCTCGCGAAGCACGAGGTAGCGGTTCATCAGCACGATGGCGTAGTCGATGGTCGCGCCCATCTGGATGGCGGAGACGATCATGCTGGTCACGAAGGAGGGCACGGAGCCGTCCAGGAAGGGGAAGGAGAAGTTGATCCAGATGCTGCCCTGAATGACGAAGACCAGCAGCGCCGCGCCGATCAGCGAGCGGAAGGTGAACAGCAGGATCAGATAGACGAAGGCGATCGTCAGGAAGCTGATCAGCCGCGAATCGCCGGTGTAGGACGCGCGCAGGTCCCGGGCGCTGGTGATGTCGCCCACCACGAGCACCGTCCCCTCGCCGTACCGCTTCTCGGCGATGCTGCGGATCTTCTCAACGAGTGCGGCGCTCTCCTCGCCCTCGACCGGCACCGCCGCGGTAAAGAGCATGCGGTTCCAGTTTTCGCCGCGCAGCTGGTCGAGGCCCATCGTCAGCGAATCCCGCAGCTCGTCGAGGCGATCCTGCGTCTCGGCGTCGAGATTCACCACGCCGCGGTCCTTGAGGTCGAAGAGGAAGAGGATCATATCCACCAGCGGCACCTCATAGGTCTCCGCGCCGCCGAAGATCGCCTGGTATTCCTCGTTGCGCACGCCGTAGGCCTGGAACACCAGCGTCGCCTCCTCGGGGCTGATGTTCAGCAGCTCCGCCAGCATGCGGGGCGTGAAGCGGTCAGTCAGGGTGTGCGTGCCGTCGATGTCGATGTTGGCCAGCCCCGTGGCGGAGCGGATCTCCGGCAGAGCCTCGACCTCGCGGATGACGGCTTTTTCCTTTTCAAAGTCCTCCGCAGGCACGATCAGAGCGATCGGCGTGGAGTCGGCAAAGGTGTCGGAGATGCGGTGCATGGCCTCGCGGCTCTCGGAGTAGACGAGCTCCGTGACCGAGCTGTCGCTGAAGGCGTACTGCGTGTGGCTCGAGCACCAGACGGCCGCCGGGAGCAACAGCAGGAAGAGCCAGACGAAGCAGTAGCCCGAGCGGGTCAGAAAGCGGCCCCAGGGGCGGATATCCGGGATCAGGGTCTTGTGCGCCGTGCGGCGGATAGCCCTCGGGAACAGCAGGATCAGCCCCGGCATCAGCAGGAACACGGTCAGCAGGCTGCAGACGATGCCCTTGGCCAGCACCATGCCCAGGTCGTAGCCGAGGCGGAACTGCATCAGCATCAGCGCCAGCAGCCCGGAGATCGTGGTCAGACTCGAGGAGGAGATCTCGACGATCGACTTGGCCAGCGCCTCGATCAGCGCCTCGCGGGCGCTGTCGTGCAGCAGGGCCTCGTCCTGGTAGCGGTGGCTGAAGATGATCGCGTAGTCGATGGCCAGCGCGAGCTGCAGGATGACGGCGATGGAGTTGGTGATCGTGGAGATCTCGCCCAGCCAGAAGTTGGTGCCCATGTTCAGCACGGCGGCGAAGACGAAGACGAGGAAGAAGATGACGACCTCGAAATAGCTGCGCGAGGTGAACAGCAGGATCGCGATGATGACCAGCACGGCGATCAGCACGATGCCCACCATCTCGTGGGCCAGCTGCGCGAAATAGGCCTGCCAGGTGACGGCGTAGATATACGTGTCGTAGGGCTCAAGAAACGCGCGGATGTGCTCCTGTTCTTCGACGACCGCCGGGTCGTCCTCCACGCCGCGGAAGGAGACGCTCAGCCGCGCGGAGGCGTGGGCGTAATGGGCGGGCGTGTCGTCGAAGACGACGCTGCCGACCATCGGGAAGGCCGCGATCGCGTCGGCCAGCTCCTGCGCCTTGTCGAGCGTGACGTTGGCGACCATTACGTCCTCGGTGGCGTAGGTCACGAAGGAGTCCTCCATGATGTGGATGCCGCGGCGGGTCTCGGTCTCCTCCGGGAGGAAGATCGTCAGCTCCGAGCTGACCTGTACGCGCCCGATGGAGAGCCCGGCGTAGACCGCCGCGGCGATGAACAGCAGCATGATGACAAAGCGGTACCTGACGATCAGGCCCGCGATGAGGTGCATGATATCCTGTTTTTCCCGCTGCTTCGTCTGCATGGGACAACTCCTTGACAAGTGTTGAAATTTATATTACAGTTCAAGTATACTCCAGCCAAAAAATGGGTCAAGGGTCAGATTTTGCCCGGATGGCGAAATTTGAACAGAACGCGGGAAACTGTTGAAGGAGAATGTCTATGAACAAAGCTGGGGAAGAGAACCGCAGCGTCCGCAACACGAAGAAAAGGCTCCGGGAGGGTCTGCTGCGCCTGATGGCGGACAAGCCGATCAACGAGATCTCCGTCAAGGAGCTGACCGAGCTGGTGGACGTCAACCGCGGCACCTTCTATTTCCACTATACGGACATCTATGACATGCTGCGCAAAATGGAGGACGAGTTTTTCGAGAGCTTCCGTGAGACGATGGCGCAGACGGTGGCGCGGGAATCCGCCTTCCCCTATCTGGAGGCGATCTTCAGCTTTCTGGGGGAAAACCGGGACTTCTGCAAGATCATGCTCGGCCGCAACGGCGACATGCAGTTCGTCGAGAAGATCAAGGCGCAGGTGGACGAGCGCTGCTCGCACATCTGGCGCGCGGCCGTGCCGGATGGGGACCCGGCGCGCTACGAGCTGTACAACGCTTTTCTTATCAACGGCTGCATCGGCATCATCCAGAAATGGCTGGACGACCCGGAGCGCAGCGGCCCGGAGGAGATCACGGAGCTGGCCGCGACGATCATTCTCGCCAGCGTCCGCCCCGTGATCGCATAAAAAAAGACCTGGGAAAACCTCGGTTTTCCCAGGTCTTTTTTACTAAGCACTAAGCACTCCGCACTCCGTTTACATGATGGGGATCTTGATCTTCAGATCGCTGAGGGGCCAGGAGGAGCAGGCG
>CAMZIX010000139.1 GCA_947307375.1 uncultured Clostridia bacterium
CCTGGTGCTGACGCCCGAGGCCAAGCAGCCCTTCGAGCTCAAGGCCGCCGAGATCGCCGTGGAGGGGACCTCCACCCCGGATTATCCGCTGCAGAAAAAGCGCCACAGCGTGGAATTCCTGCGCACGATCCAGCATCTGCGTCCCCGCACCAACCTCTTCTCCGCCACCTTCCGGGTGCGCAGCGTGGCCGCCCAGGCCGTGCATGAGTTTTTCCAGGGCCGCGGCTTCGTCTACGTCCACACGCCGATCATCACCGGCTCCGACGCCGAGGGCGCGGGCCAGATGTTCCGCGTGACGACGCTCGATATCGACAATCCGCCCCGCACCGAGGACGGCAGGGTCGACAACAGCAAGGACTTCTTCGGCAAGGCCACGAACCTCACCGTTTCCGGCCAGCTCAACGCCGAGAACTTCGCGATGGCCTTCTCCGACGTGTACACCTTCGGCCCTACCTTCCGCGCCGAGGTCAGCTACACCCAGCGCCACGCGGCCGAGTTCTGGATGATCGAGCCCGAGATGGCCTTCGCCGACCTCAACGACGACATGGACGTCGCCGAGGCGATGGTGAAATACATCATCAACCGCGTGCTGGAGCGCTGCCCGCAGGAGATGCAGTTCTTCAACAGCTTTGTGGACAAGGGCCTGCTGGACCGCCTGCACAACGTCGTCAGCAACGAGTTCGGCCGCATCAGCTACACCGAGGCGGTCGAGATCCTGAAAAAGAGCGGCAGGCAGTTCGACTTCCCGGTCGAATGGGGCATCGACCTGCAGACCGAGCACGAGCGCTACCTCACCGAGGAAGTGTTCAAAAAGCCGATCTTCGTCACCGATTACCCGAAGGAGATCAAGGCCTTCTACATGCGCCTCAACGACGACGGCAAGACCGTCGCCGCCGCGGACTGCCTGGTGCCCGGCATCGGCGAGATCATCGGCGGCAGCCAGCGCGAGGAGCGCCTGGACGTGCTGCTCGCCCGCATGAAGGAGCTGGGGCTGAAGGAAGAGGACTACTGGTGGTATATCGACCTGCGCCGCTACGGCAGCTGCCGTCACGCGGGCTTCGGCCTCGGCTTCGAGCGCATGGTGATGTACCTCACGGGCGTGTCGAACATCCGCGACGTGGAGCTTCATCCCCGCACCACCGGCAACGCCGATTTCTGATCGAACAGCAAAAAGAATACCCCGGAGCCGTTTCCCTCGGGAAGCCGCTCCGGGGCTTTTTCTTTGTTCTTATGCGAAGGTGTACATCAGGTTCCGGCAATCCGGGACGTCCTCGTCGAGATAGCCGGTGTCGACGAAGCCGAGCTTTTCGTAGAGGCGCAGCGCGGCGGCATCCGTCCGCTTCACGCAGACCTCGACACAGCCGTATTTCCTCTCCTCAGCCAGCTCGGCAAGGATCAGGCGCAGGCCCTCGGCGCCGTAGCCCCGGCCCTGATACCGGCGGTCGATCATGAACTGCTGCAGGTCGTAGCAGGCGGGCTCCTCGTCCAGGTCCCTGACCAGGGCGAGCCCGACGAGCGTCTCCCCGTCGGCGATCCCGACGACTCTGGCGCGGCAGGCGCGATAGACGTAGCCCCTGGCCAGGATGCCGAGCGCGCTGTCGAGGAAGCCGCGCTGGCTGTCATCGACCGCCAGGCTCCGGGCCTCCAGCCAGTTTTGTTCGTCGATTTCGGTCAGTCTGAGCATAGGCCCTCCTCTCTCAGCCGCCGAGCTCCAGCGTGCCGGAGACGCTCTCCAGCTTCACCTGGCTCAGGTCGATGTAAAAGCCGGACCAGACGCGGTTATCGCCAAGCTCATCCCCGGAGTGCAGAGAGCAGTAGCCGGTGAAGAAGGCGTTGGAATAGCCCTCGTAGGCGCTCGCGTCCCCGCCGTAGGCGGCGCCGGGCAGGGCGTTTTTGTCAAAGACCGCGCTTTTGGTCGTCTCCACGGCGTAAAACAGGTCGTCCGTGTGGCGGTACACGCCCTCGTTGGTGTTGATGTCCATCGTGTCGATGTACAGGTCGAAGCGGAAGCTGAAGTCCACCTTGTAGCTCCCGTTCGGCTTGAGATAGGGCAGATATTCGTCCCGCAGCACCACGCAGAAGTTCTGGCAGACCTGGGCGATCACCTCGCCCTGCGTGACCGTATAGAGCGGGATCTCCTCCAGCTCGAAATAATTCGTCCAGTTGTCCGCCGTGATCGCAACGCGGTGGTAGCGGCCGGAATAGGCCGGCGCAGACGCGCCCGTCCCATCCTGCGCGGGCGATGCGGCGCCGCCCTGCGGCCGGGACGGAGAGCCGCCCGGCTGCGCGCTCCCGCCTCCGGCGCTGCAGGCGCAGAGGCTCAGCAGGCAGCACAGCGCCAGCAGAAAAGCAAACATCCGTTTCACGGGCCATAGCCCCCTTTTGCTAAGATGTATCTATTATAATCCGATTCCCGCCCGCCGTCAATCAAGTCACCAGCGCGGCCAGGGTCAGGATGCCGAGGTTTTCCCGGCAGATCGCGTCGAAATCCGAAAGCGGCAGGGGATTGCGGCCGCGGCCGACCTCGATCGTGTAGCCCGGGCGGTCGAAATCCTGCAGGAACCAGTCCTTGTAGCCCGCAAAGCCCGATTCAAAGGGGACGTCCGCGACCTCGTAGCCGCTGACCGCGCCGAAAAGCTCCGCGATCCGCCGCGCGCCGGGCGGCTCGACGTCGAGGTACTGCCAGTAGATGACCCGCCCCTGGCTGTGATAGGCCAGCACCAGATCCGGAGACAGCGCCTGCGTATAATCGTACATCGCCCGGCTCTCCGGCGCCGTCAGCGGCGCGGGGCCCACATAGTCCATGGGCGCCGGACCGCGCACGCCCTGGGAGGCTTTGATCTCCCGCGCCCGTTCCCAGCCGGCGGGATACTGCAGATTCGGATCCACGCCGCGGATGTTGGCCTTCCAGCCCGCGGGAAAGGGGATGCGCGGCCAGGCCGCGGCGATGCGCCGCGCGCCCTCGTAGTATTCGCCCTGCTGCAGCTCTCCGGTCACGAGGTCGATCCCGTCCGGGTTGACCGCCGGGATCAGCGTCAGCGAGGCGTAGTCCAGGATCTCCGCCGCCGCGTAGCCCGCCAGGGTCTCCCCTGCGGCGAAGGCGGCGGCCAGTTTTTCGGCGAATGTCAGCAGCAGCGGCGTGGTAAGCCACTCGTTGGCGTGATGCGACGCGTTGTACAGCACCCGGTTCTCCCCGCTGCCGAGGCGCAGGGACCAGAGCGGCTTCCCCATCACGCTTTTGCCGATCTCCCCGACGCCGACGAAGGGATAGCGCGCGGCGATCCCCCGCACGCAGTAGGCCGTCAGCGCGCTGCACCAGTCGATCGTCGCGGGCACCACGGGGAAGGGCAGCGGCAGCACCAGCTCGCTGCCGACGGCCAGGTTTTCCGGCACGACGCCGGGATTGGCCAGAAGGACGGCCTCGACGCTGACGCCGCTGCGCTGCGCGAGGCTCCAGACCGTGTCGCCCCGTCGCACGCGATGGATCTGATAGCCCGTATACCAAGGCAGCAGCTTCCGGTGGGTCTGCGGCCCGGCGACGCCGTCGGCCGC
>CAMZIX010000140.1 GCA_947307375.1 uncultured Clostridia bacterium
TTTGGAGTCAAGCCATGTCTGAACTTCGTGTCGAGGCCCTGACGCATGTCTACAGCGCAGGGACCCCGTTTCAGAAAACCGCGATCGAGAATATCACGCTGACGATCCCCCAGGGACAGATGGTGGGGCTGCTGGGCCATACCGGCTCCGGCAAGTCCACCTTCATCCAGCACCTCAACGCCCTGCTGCAGCCCACGTCCGGCAAGGTGTATTACGACGGGAAGGACGTCAACGCCGACAAATACGCCCGCCGCGACATCAAGGGGCAGGTGGGCCTGGTGTTTCAGTACCCGGAGTACCAGCTCTTTGAGGAGACCGTATACAAGGACATCGCCTTCGGCCCGAAGAACCAGAAGCTGAGCGAGGCGGAGGTCGACGAGCGCGTCCGCGAGGCGGCCGCCTTCGTCGGCGTGAAGGAAAAGTATTTCGAGCGCTCCCCGCTGGAGCTCTCCGGCGGCCAGAAGCGCCGCGTGGCCATCGCGGGCGTGATCGCGATGCGCCCGGGCGTGCTGATCCTGGACGAGCCCACCGCGGGCCTCGATCCCTCCGGCTGCCGGAGGATCCTGGACAACATCCGCGATTACCGCGAAAAGACCGGCTCCACGGTGATCCTCGTCAGCCACAACATGGACGACGCAGCCCGCATGGCCGAGCGCCTGATCGTCTTCGACCACGGTCACGTGGCCATGGACGGCACGCCGGAGGAGGTATTCTCCCATCCGGAGGAGCTGACCGCCATCGGCCTCAACGTGCCGCACGCCGCCGCCCTCGCGATGGCGCTGCGCGAGCGCGGCCTGCGCCTCGAGGGCTCGATCTACACCCACGAGCAGCTCAAGGCCGCCATCCTGCGGGCAAAGGAGGCGGGCGCATGCTGAAAGACATCACGCTGGGCCAGTATTTCCCCGGCGAAACCATCGTCCACCGCCTCGATCCCCGTACGAAGATCGTGCTGCTGGTCGTGTATATCGTGGCGCTGTTCCAGGCCGTCGGCTGGTGGAGCTACGCCCTGGTCCTGACGGTCACCGTGCTGACGATGATCCTCGGCCATATCACGCCGAAAAACATCTTCAAGGGCCTCAAGCCGATGCTGTTCATCATCGCGCTCACGGCGCTGCTGAACATCTTTTACACCCAGGGCACGCCGATCGTCGAGGGCTGGATCGTCACCTGGGAGGGCATCAGCCGCTCGGTGCAGATGATCCTGCGCATCGTGCTGCTGATCGCCGGCACCTTCCTGCTGACCTATACCACCAGCCCGATCGCGCTGACGGACGGCCTGGAAAAGCTGCTGAGCCCGCTGAAAAAGCTCAAAGTGCCCGTGCACGAGATGACGCTGATGATGAGCATGGCGCTGCGCTTCATTCCGACGCTGATTGAGGAGACGGACAAGATCATGTCCGCGCAGAAGGCCCGCGGCGCCGATTTTGAAACCGGAAACCTGATGCAGCGCGCGAAGGCGCTGCTGCCGATCCTGGTGCCGCTGTTCGTGTCGGCCTTCCGCCGCGCGGACGAGCTGGCCGTGGCGATGGAGAGCCGCTGCTACCACGGCGGCGAGGGCCGCACGCGCATGAAGCAGATGAAGCTGCAGGGCATCGATTACGCCGCCCTCGTGTTCGGCGCGCTGTTCCTGGCGGCGGTATTTGTGCTGAGACATTATCATCTATGAGAAACATTGCTTTACGCCTGTCCTACGACGGCTCGGCCTATCACGGCTGGCAGGTGCAGAAAAACGAGAGCAGCGTGGCCGAGACCCTGGAGGCGGCGCTGACGAAGATCTGCGGCCATCCGGTGAAGACCGTCGGCTGCGGCCGCACCGACGCGGGCGTGCACGCCCTGCGCTACTGCGCGAATTTCCGCAGCGACTGCACGATCCCGATCGAGCGCTTTCCCCTGGCCGTCAACTCCCGGCTGCCGGCGGACATCGCCGTGACGGACGCCGTGGAGGCGCCGGAGACCTTCAACGCCATCGGCTCGTGCATAAAAAAGGAATATATCTATAAAATACTCAACAGGAACATCCGCGATCCCTTTTTGGAAAAGCGGGTCTGCTTCTATCCCCAGCATCTGGACCTGGCGCGGATGCAGGCCGCGGCGCGCGCTTTCGAGGGCACCCACGACTTCCGCGCCGTGCGCAGTCTCGGCACCGAGACGAAGACCACGGTGCGCACCGTGCACTGGTGCCGCGCCGAGAAGGACGGGGACCTGATCACCGTCTCCATCTGCGCCGACGGCTTCCTGTATAACATGTGCCGCGCGATGGTCGGCACGATGGTCTACGCCTCCTACGGCAAGCTCGAGCCGGAGGAGATCCCGGATCTGCTGGCCGCGGGCGACCGGCGCCTCACCGGGCCGACGATGCCGCCCCAGGGCCTGTACCTCAATAAGCTGTGGTATGACGGCGCGGTCGGAGAAATGATGTCCCGCGATTGAAACAAAAACAAAGCGAAGGCTTTGTTTTTGAGAGGAAAAGCAAGGGGATCGGCCGATGGAGCCGCGCCCCGCGCGACCCCATGGCCTTATCGCCTTGCTTTGACGAGGTATGAGGGCCGGTTGGGGAAATGATGGCAAAAGACGCGCATGATTTGTTCACAATTGACTGATATAATGATTTTCATGGGAACTCCGGAAGAAAAGAGGAGCTACATATGACACTGATTATCAACATCGTATTGCTGGTCATTATCGCGCTGTGCACCTGGGGCGGCTTCAAACGCGGCCTCGTGGGCGGCATTGCCGGCCTGCTGGCGATCGTGATCGCCCTCTTCGGCGGCAGCCTCCTCTCCGCCACCTACTCCGGCGAGGTGATCCCCGCGCTCAAGCCCTTTGTCGGCGGCATCATCGACACGCCCGCCACCCGCGACAAGATCCTGGAGGACATGGGCTACGGCGGCAGCGACAAGTCTCTCAACGACATCCTGGCGGAGGATCCGTCCCTCAGCTATGACTACGCCTACGGCTGCATGGAGTTCGTGGGCTTCTCCGCCGACCGCTGCACGGAGCTGGCCAACCGGGCCTCGGAGCTGCGCGAGGAGAACGCGGAGCTGAGTATGACCGAGGCGGTGGTCGCCGTGCTCTGCGACACGGTCACCTATGTGATCGGCCTGCTGCTGGCCTTCCTGATGATCCTGATCATCCTGGTCGCGCTGGCCAACGTCGGCAATCTGTCCTTCCGGCTCCCGAATCTGGAGAGCCTGGACGAGATTGGCGGCGCGGTGCTCGGCTTCGTCAAGGGCTTTCTGTACTGTGTGCTGCTGTGCTGGATCCTGAGCTTTTTCGGCGCCCTGATCGGCCGCGACACGCTGGAGAGCACGGCGCTGGCGCGCTTCTTCCTCTCCTTTGACTTCGTGACGAGAGGCCTTCTGTAATCCCTGATTTCTCGTTCCTCATCCCTCATCCCCTGGAGGTATCTATGCAGCCTACCCTCTGCTCCCGCTGCGGCAAGAACCCGGCGGTGGTATTCATCACAAGACTCGACGCAGGCCAGACAAAGAACGAAGGCCTGTGCCTCAAGTGCGCCCGCGAGCTGCACATCAAGCCCGTGGACG
>CAMZIX010000141.1 GCA_947307375.1 uncultured Clostridia bacterium
GCCGTCAAGGGTGCATGAAAATACACGGTTCCACCTTGATGTTTCACTCGTTGGGACGGTAACGCCGTCATGCGGGGAGGCATTTCCTCCTCCCGGCTCGGGAGCGGTACGCTGTTGGACCTGTTCCACGGGGCGGCTTGCAGCCGAAGGCCTGCCCTCTCTGTGCCGGAACGCGGTCCGCGTTCTCCGTCTTTGCCTTTGATGAATGGTACTATATCACCGAAAAATGCGCTTGTCAAGCGGGAATGGGCGTTTTTTCCTCACATCAGCTCGGCGATCGCTTCCCGCGTATAGGCCGCGTCGTCGGTGACCTCGCGGATGATGCCGAGGTGGCCCGGGAAGTGGATCGGCGTGTCCTCCTCGCTCAGCTCGGTCTCGAGGATGGCCTTGTCGTTCCACATCGGATAGAGGTCGATCTCGAAATACTGCCCCTCGTGCGTCAGACGGTAGCGGGTCTTGCGCACGGGCTTCTTCTCCGGGTCGGCCTCCAGCAGCAGATCCTGGTATTCGCGCTTGGACAGGCGCTCCTCGACCTCGACGCGAACCGTATCGCTGATCGGGTGGTTGTAGGTCTTGTAGTAAAACACGCTGTCCTTCTCCGCGCGCTGGTGGACGCGCAGGGCCACGTCCTCGCGGGAGACGATGTCCGTCTGCACGATCTCCGTTTTATGGACCTCGGGAAAGCTTTCCAGCCAGTCCAGGTCCGGGTAGGCGATCAGGAATTTGCGCCGGATCTCGCGCGGCTGCGGCTCGCCGAGGAAGGCGCGCATCTCCGCGATCAGGCGGCGCAGCTTGGCGTTGAAGTCGGTGGCGTTGTCGATGACGCGCAGATGCCTGTGCCCCGACCAGGCGGCGATCAGCCGGTCGTCCACGTCGGCGGCCTGCTCGATGCTCTCGTAGCGGGCCTTATTGTTCTCCAGCGTGTAAAACTCCGGCAGGCCCTTCGCGGCCGTCACCAGATGGAAGACCGCGTCGTAGCGGTCGAGGAGCTCCCGCTCGGTGCAGCCGATATCGGCCAGCACCGCCGCGAAATCCTCGTCCGTCATGTAGACCTTGTTGTCGATCGCGCCGCGGTCGCAGACAATGAGGAGCTTGTCGGCCTTCATCGTGCGCGCGGCCTGCTCGAACAGGCGCTCCTTTTCGAGCTGCAGGCGCATCTGCACCTTCTGATACTCGAGATTCGTGCCGCAGGTCCAGGGCGCGACGCCGCCGGTGATGAACTCCGTCGCCGTCTCCGGCACGAAGAGCACGGTGTAGCCGAGCTTGGAAAAGGCGTTCTGGATCCAGCTCATGGCGGTCGTTTTGCCGCCGCTGGGGCCGCCGGTGATGACGATCTTGCTGATTTCCACAGGTAGTTCCTCCCACCGCTTGTCGTATTTTTCTTCTATATTTAAAATACTGAAAACGGTCGAAAAATGCAAGTCCCCGGAGTGAAAAAAGCGGAGCACCGGGCGGTGCTCCGCTTTTTTCAGCGTCTCGGCTTTATTTTCCTGTCGATGCTCTCCAGGCGGTTGAGCGCCTCGATCAGGGTCTCGTCCTTTTTGGCGAAGTGCAGGCGGATCAGATGATTGACCGGCTCGCGGAAGAAGCTCGAGCCGGGCACCGCGCCCACGCCGACGTCGCGCGCCAGCAGCTCGCAGAACTCCAGGTCGGAGTCGAAGCCGTAGCGCGAGATGTCCAGCAGCAGGTAGTAGGCGCCCTGCGGGACGGTATGCGCGATGCCGATGTCGTCCAGACCCTTCAGCAGCAGATCGCGCTTGCCGGTGTAGAGCTCGCGCAGCCAGTCGTAATAGCCCTGGTCGAACAGCAGGCCCGGCACCACGGCCTCCTGCAGCGGCGCGGCGGTGCCGACGGTGAGGAAGTCGTGCACCTTCTTCGCCACGTCGATGATCTCCGGCGGCGCGATGATGTAGCCGATGCGCCAGCCGGTGATCGAATAGGTCTTCGACAGCGAGGAGCAGGAAAGCGTCCGCTCCCACATGCCGGGCAGGGTCGCAAAATACACGTGCTCGTAAGGCTTGTAGACGATGTGCTCATAGACCTCGTCGGTGATGACGTAGGCGTCGTACTTCTCGGCCAGATCCGCGATGAACTGCAGCTCCTCGCGCGTGAAGACCTTGCCGCTGGGGTTGGAGGGATTGCAGAGGATCAGCGCCTTCGGGTTCTGTTTGAAGGCGGCCTCCAGCTCCTCGGGTCTGAACTTGAACTCCGGCGGGTAGAGCGGCACGTAGATCGGCTCCGCGCCGGAAAGGATCACGTCCGCGCCGTAGTTTTCGTAGAAGGGCGAGAAGATGATCAGCTTGTCACCGGGGTCGGTCACGGTCATGACTGCCGCCATCATGGCCTCGGTGCTGCCGCAGGTCACGACGATCTCGCTGTTCGGGTCGATCGGGCGGCCCATGAAACGGCTCTGCTTCTTCGCCAGCGCGTCGCGCAGGCTCTGCGAACCCCAGGTGATCGCGTATTGATGGAAATCCTCGTGCGCCACCTGCTCGAGACGGCTGAGGATAGCGGCAGGCGGCTCGAAATCGGGAAAGCCCTGGCTCAGATTGACCGCGCCGTATTTGTTGCAGACGCGGGTCATCCGGCGGATAACGGAATCGGTAAAGCCCTCGGTGCGGGCAGACAGTTTCTTCATGGCAGATCTCTCCTTTTTTGCTGACAAGAGCAGTATACTCAAAGCCGCGCCAAGCGTCAACAGAAAAATCTTGAGCCGGCTATTGATTCTTTCGATAGCCGGGGCGTCTACAGTTCTTTCCGCAGGAAGATCTGCCGCTCGGTCCGACTCTCTTCCGCAAAGCCTTGCTTGAGAAAAAGCGAGATCGCGGGGTTGTCGACGGCGATGTCGTCGTAGAGCACAGCGATCCCGCTTTCCCTCGCGGCGGCGCACAGCAGCTCCAGCGCCGCGCTCCCATAACCCCGCCGCCGGTATTTTGAGTAAATGATCACGTCCGCGGTATAGTGCCTGAGCTCCCCGTCATAGTGCCAGGCGATCTCGCCGACGAAACGATCCCCGTCTTTCAGGTATCGGTACCAGCGCCTGTCCCCGGGTTTGGCGATCCAGCGCTCATACCAAGCGCTCCAGCTCTCTTCCGGGAAATCGATGGTACCGCCCCAGGCGCGGTTATAGGACATCGTCTCCTCGTCGGCCAGCATCTGCCGCCGGAACCAGAGGTCTTCGAGCTTCGGCTCATACAGCGTCAGCATTCGCATCTCCTCCCTCGCTGTATTCTTCCTGAATTGTATCAGAGGGGGCGGTCCAAATCAAGCGCTTCTCCCTTTCATGATCCGGCAGTAATTCAACTCAAAATAGAATTATATCAATTATTCGGTTATTTACGGATCGCGGTTTCTGCGCTATGATGATGCTGCGGCCGCAAGAAATACCATTCACAGCAAGGAGCACACATCATGGACACTTTGAAAATCGGACATTATATCCAGCATCTGCGCAAGGCTGCCGGTATGACGCAGAAGGAACTGGCGGAAAAGCTGAACCTCTCGTTCCAGGCTGTCTCCA
>CAMZIX010000142.1 GCA_947307375.1 uncultured Clostridia bacterium
CTGGACAAGCTCTGCCGCGACTGCGCCGCCCATCCCCTGATGAACAACAACCCCGTCCGCATGGACGAGGCGAAGCTCCGGGAGATGTTTGAAGCGCTGGCATGAAAGAGGATCTCAAGTATACGCTGATGGTCGGCGGGATGATCCTCGCCTGGTCGATCTACTACGCCGTATCGAAGATCATGGTGAGCCTCACCGGCTCCGCCCTGCTGGCGGGCTTTCTGCTGCGCTCGGCGGCTCTGGTCTTCCTCACGGCGCAGCTGCTGCTGGACAGGAACTTCGCCCGGCTCTTCCACCAGGGCAAGGCCGTGCTGATCCTCGTGACGATCGGCGTGATGGGCTTTCTGCTGGACCTGTTCGCCAACCTCGGCTACCTCGGCGGCAGCCTGAGCACCGGCACGGCGCTGCTGAAGACCGACGTGCTGATGGTCAATCTGGCGACCGTCATCCTCTACCGCAAAAAGCTCTACCTGTCTGACTGGCTCGGGACGCTGATCATGTTGGCCGGCGTGCTGCTGGTGCTCGGCGTGGATTTCGGAGGGATGCGCTTTGTCGTCACCGATCTGTATTTCCTGCTCAGCGCCGCCTGCGTCACCGTCAACGCCTTCCTCATCAAGCATGCCCAGGAGAAATACCATGAGGACGCGGATATGATCTCCTACTACAACAACTTCGTGGTGCTGCTCCTCTTCGGCTGCAGCGCGGGCCTGACCGGGCAGTTTCAGCCCGAGGCGCTGCGCTTTGAGCCGAAGACCTGGGCGCTGATCGCCCTGGGCGGTCTGGCACAGACGGGCATCTACTTTTTCTATTACCGCAACCTGAAGCATTTTGAAGTCTGGCTCGTCAAGCTGTACCTGCTGCTGATGCCGGTCGTCAGCTGCTTTATCGGGATCTTCTTTCTGGGCGAGCAGCTCACCGCCGGCAAGCTCTTCGGCATCCTGGTCGTCCTGTCCGGCGCAGCGGTCATTCTGCTGCGCGCCCGCATCAACCGCGGGGAACGGTCGGTGCGCTGAAGCGAAGGCTCCGCGCGAGAAAAGCTCCCCCGAACCTGTCCGGGACAGGTTCGGGGGAGCTTTTTCTCATCGGTTTCTTATACGAAGGGGTTCCAGAAGCGCCCGCCGTTGAGGATGTTCAGGGCGATCGCCGCGGCCACGACAAGCGCGCAGAAGGCAAAGGCGATCAGGTCGCCGCGACCGAGCTTTCGCGCGGTGTACCAGGTACGGCTCCTGTTTTTGCCGAAGCCGCGCAGCTCCATCGCGTTGGAAATGACCTCGATCCGGTCCACGCTTGAGAGGATCAGCGGGATCAGGATCGCGGAGGCCGCCCTGAGGCGTTTGACCAGACTGGTTTTCTTGCTCATTTCAATGCCTCTGGCCTGCTGGGAGCGGGAGATATCCCGGTATTCCCGCTGGATGTCCGGGATATAGCGCAGCGCCAGCGCGACGGAATACGAGACCGAATACGGCACGCCGATCCGGTTGAGCGAGGAAGCGAACTCCGAGGGATTGGTCGTGCAGACGAAGAGCAGCACCGCCGGCACCAGCGCGAAGCATTTGAGCATCTGGTTGAGGTGGTAGAAGAGCTGCTCCTGCGTGACGGCGTAGCGCCCGCTGCCGAAAAGCACGTGCTTTGTGCCGTAGATCTCCACGCCGTACTGCGGGGAGAACAGGAAGAGGACAAGGTTGTTGAAGAGCATGAAGAAAAGTGTCAGCTTGAGGAGGAATGAGACCTCCGACAGCCTGATCTTCGAAAGGCGCAGCAGCACAAAGCTCAGTACCGTGAGGCAGGCGATCATGCGCGTATCGAAGGTGATCATCGCGCCGACGCTGTACAGCACCAGGCAGACGAGCTTGGTCGCCCCGGTCAGGCGGTGGATCGGCGAGGGGCGGTCGATGTAGTTGAAAAGGTTGATCACCGGCCCGTCACCTCTCTCTCGTAGTCGATGAAGCGGCGCACGAAGCCGCGCGCGTCGGCGATGCCGCAGCGCTCGGCCAGCGTGTAGAGGCTGGTCTCCTTGAGCGAGGCCCGGCGGATGACGTCCGCGTCGGTGAGGATGTGCTCGCAGCGGTCGTCGGCAATGATCCGCCCGCTGTCGAACACGATCGCGCGCTCGGCGTATTCGAGCATCAGGTGCATGTCGTGGGTGATCAGCACGATCGTGATCCCCCGGTCGCGGAGCTTCAGCAGGAATTCCATGATCTCCGTATAGTGCCGGTAATCCTGCCCGGCGGTGGGTTCGTCAAGGATGATCATCTCCGGCTCGAGCACGAGGATCGAGGCCACCGTCACCCGCTTCTTCTGTCCGAAGCTGAGCGCCGAGACCGGCCATTTGCGGAAGGGCCGCAGCCCGCAGATCTCGAGCGTGTCTTCCACCCGTCCGGCGATCTCCTCCTCCGGCACGCCGCGGCTGCGCAGGCCCAGCGCCACCTCGTCGGCGATCATGACCTTTGAGATCATCTGGTTCGGGTTCTGCATCACATAGCCGATGTGGTCGGCGCGCTCCTTGATGGAAAGCGCGCCCATGTCCTTGCCCCGGAAGATGACGCTGCCGCGCTGTTGCTGCTCGAAGCCGCAGACCACCTTGGAAAAGGTCGATTTTCCGGCGCCGTTGGTGCCGACGATCGCGGTGATCTCGCCGCGCCGGATGTCCACGGAAATATCCTTGAGCGCCTCGAAGCCGTTGTCGTAGCGGAAGTCCAGATCACGCACCGAGAGGAGCGTCTCCCGCTCCGCCGGCTCCGGCGGCGCCGCGCGGCTGTCGTTCCAGGCGCGCAGCCTGGCCTGATCCTCCTCGTCGAGCACGATCTCCCGGATGCTCCAGGGCTGCTTTTCGGGCGTGATCTCCACCCCGGCATATCGGAGCGCCGTCAGATACAACGGCTCGCGAATGCCGTTTTCGCGCAGCAGCGGCCCGGAGAGCAGCTCGTCCGGCGAGCAGTCCGCGAGGATGCGGCCGCCGCCCATCAGAACGATCCGGTCGACGTGCCGCCAGAGCACGTCCTCCAGGCGGTGCTCGACGATGATCACCGCCGCGCCGGTGCGCTGCTGGATCTCGTCGATCAGCTCGATCGCCTGCTTGCCGGTCGCCGGGTCGAGGTTGGCCAGCGGCTCGTCGAAGAGGAACAGCTCGACATTGTCCACCATCACGCCCGCGAGCGAAACACGCTGCTTCTGCCCGCCGGAAAGCTGATCCGGCGCGTGGCTCAGATGCCCCTCGATGTCCACCGTTTCCGCGGCGATCCGCACGCGCTCGTGCAGATCCGGCTCGCTCACGCAGTCGTTTTCCAGCGCGAAGGCAATATCCTCGGCCACCGTAAGGCCGACGAACTGCCCGTCGGAATCCTGCAGCACCGTGCCGACTGTCTTGGACAGTTCGAAGACGCTCTGCTCGCTGGTTTCCCTGCCCTTCACCTGCAGGCTGCCCGTGTGCTCTCCCTT
>CAMZIX010000143.1 GCA_947307375.1 uncultured Clostridia bacterium
ATTGAGGAAGAGCCATGAACAAAACCTTTGCCATGGTATCGCTCGGCTGCGCCAAGAACCTGGTCAACAGCGAACAGATGCTCTATTTGCTGGACGAGGCCGGCTACACGCTCGTACCTGATCCGGAGGGAGCGGATTTCGCCGTCGTCAACACCTGCGGCTTCATCGACGCCGCCAAAAGCGAGGCCATCGAAAACATCCTGAGCCTTGCCGAGCTGAAAAAAGAGGGAAAGCTCGGCGGTCTGATCGTCACGGGCTGTCTGTCCGAACGCTATCAGGACAGCATCCTCAGCGAGCTGCCGGAGATCGACGCGGTGCTCGGCGTCGGCTCCTTCGGCGAGATCGTCGAGGCGGCCGACCGCGTCTGCGCGGGCGAAGGCTACGCTTCCTTCCGCGATCAGAGCGGCCCGATCGACGAAACGCCCCGTGTCGTCTCCACGGGCCCGGGCTGGGCTTACCTGCGCATCGCCGAGGGCTGCAACAATTTCTGCGCCTTCTGCGCGATCCCCTATATCCGCGGCCGTTACCGCTCCCGTCCGATCGAGGCCGTCGTCGCGGAGGCCAAAGACCTGGCCGCGCACGGGGTCAAGGAACTGATCGTCATCGCGCAGGACATCACGCGCTACGGCACCGACCTCTACGGAAAACGCAGCCTCGCGCGGCTGTGCCGGGAGCTCGGGGCGATCGAGGGCGTCGAATGGATCCGTCTGCACTACCTCTACCCCGACCAGTTCGACGACGAGCTGATCGAAGAGATCGCGCGCAACGGCAAGGTCGTCAAGTATCTGGACATCCCGATCCAGCATATCAATGACGAGATCCTGAGGAAGATGAACCGCCGCGGCACCGGCGGGGAGATCCGCGCGCTCTTCCGCGCGCTGCGCGAGCGCATCCCCGGGCTCGTGCTGCGCACCAGTCTGATCGCCGGCCTGCCCGGCGAGGGCGAGGCCGAGTTTGAGGAGCTGTGCGAATTCTTGAAGGAGGCCCGCATCGAGCGCGTCGGTGTCTTCCCCTTCTCCCCCGAGGAGGGCACGCCCGCGGCCGCCATGGAGCACGCGGACGCCGAAGAGGCGCAGCGCCGCGCCGATCTGATCCTCCAGCTGCAGCAGCCGATCATGGACGAATTCCTGCAGGGCTTCGTCGGAAAGACGCTGCGCGTGCTGTATGAGTACGACGACGAGGAAACGGGCCTGCACGTCGGCCGCAGCTACGCCGATTCGCCCGATATCGACGGTCTGGTCTTCTTCACCGGCGACGGTGAAGCGGGCGAGATGCTCGATGTGAGCATCGACGAAGCGGAGGACGGCTTCCTCTACGGATCCGGAACGGAGGCGGAAAAATGAACACGCTGGCCAATAAGATCACGATTTTCCGCATCCTTCTGATCCCGGTCTTTCTGCTCCTGGCCTATGCCGGCCACCTGCGCTGGGCGCTCGCGGTGTTCATCGTCGCGAGCCTCTCCGACATGGCGGACGGCTATGTGGCGCGGCATTTCAACCAGATCACGAACTTCGGCAAATTCATGGACCCGCTGGCCGACAAGGTGCTGGTCATGGCCGCCATGTGCTATTTTGTCGAAGCCGGCCGCATGCCCGGCTGGGCGCTGGCCGTCGTGCTGCTGCGCGAGTTCGCCGTGTCCGGTCTGCGTCTGATCGCCGTAGAGCAGGGGCGCGTGATCGCCGCCGCCAAATCCGGCAAGATCAAGACCGCCGCCACGATGATCTGTCTGTGCCTGATGCTGTACTCCCCCGCCCCGGGGATCGGGGACTCCGCCCCGGATCTCGTCGCGCAGCTCAGCACGATCGTCATTCTATTAACTACCGTCTATTCCGGCGTCGAGTATTTCTGGAAGAACCGCGACGTTTTCAAAGAAGCCAAGTAAGGAGTCAACTATGAAGCTGTATAATTCCCTGACCCGCAAGCGCGAGGACTTTGTCCCGATCCACCCCGACATCGTCAAAATGTACACCTGCGGCCCGACGGTCTATCACTACGCCCACATCGGCAACCTCCGCTCCTACATCATGGAGGACATCCTCGACCGCTACCTGCGCTACAGCGGCTATAATCTCAAGCGCGTGATGAACATCACCGACGTCGGCCATCTTTCCTCCGACGCCGACGAGGGCGAGGACAAGATGCTCAAGGGCGCGCGCCGCGAGCACAAGAGCGTGATGGAGATCGCGAAGTTCTACACCGACGCCTTTTTCGCCGACTGCGAAAAACTCGGCATCCGCCGGCCGGACGTCGTCGAGCCCGCGACCAACTGCATCGACGATTATATCCGGATCATTACGAAGCTGATGGACACCGGCTACGCCTATTTTGCCGGCGGCAACGTCTATTTTGACACCAGCAAGCTGGAGCGTTATTTCGTCTTCAACGACTTCAATTCCGAGGATCTTGACGTCGGCGTGCGCGAAGGCGTCGAGGAGGACGGCAACAAGCGCAACAAGAACGACTTTGTGCTCTGGTTCACCAAGTCCAAGTTTGAGGATCAGGCGCTGAAATGGGATTCTCCCTGGGGCGTCGGCTATCCCGGCTGGCACATCGAATGCTCGGGCATCTCGATGAAGCATCTGGGCGAAGACCTGGATATCCACTGCGGCGGCATTGACAACGCCTTCCCCCACCATACCAACGAGATCGCGCAGAGCGAGTCGTACCTCGGGCACAAGTGGTGCAACTGGTGGATGCACGTGCTGCACCTGAACACCCAGACCGGGAAGATGTCGAAATCCTCCGGCGAGTTCCTGACGGTTTCGCTGCTGGAGGAGAAGGGCTATGATCCGCTCAGCTATCGCTTCTTCTGCCTGCAGAGCCACTACCGCAAGGCACTGGTTTTTACCTGGGAGAACCTGGACAACGCCCAGCTTGCCTATCAGAAGCTGATCGCCCGGATCGCCGGTCTGAAGCCCGGGGACGGTCCGGTGGACGAGGACGTGTTCGCATCCCAGAAGGAGAAATTCCAGGCCGCCATGGACAACGACCTGAACACCTCGCTCGCGGTCACAGCGCTGTACGATGCCCTGAAGGTGAAGGCCAGCGATGCCACCAAGCTCGCGCTGATCGGGGACTTTGACCGGGTTCTGAGCCTCAGCCTGCTGGAGAAGGCCGAGAAAAAGCGTGAAGAGCTCAGCCGTCAGGCTGCGGCCCCGGCTGCGGGAGCCGGCTTCAGCATCATCTCGGAAAGCGGCGAGGAGGACCCTGCCGTGAACGAAAAGATCGAAGCCCGCCGGGCGGCGAAAAAGGCAAAGGACTTTGCCCTCGCCGATCAGATCCGCGACGAGCTGAAAGCGAACGGAATCGAACTGACGGACATTCCCAACGGCGTCCGCTGGAAGCGTATATAATACATCGAGGGCTGCCTGAGGCAGCCCTCGATCTTTTTTATTATTCTTACAGCACCTGATACTGTACCAGACTCGCAAATTTTC
>CAMZIX010000144.1 GCA_947307375.1 uncultured Clostridia bacterium
GCTGCCGCTGCTGCTCTTCCCCTCCTGCGTGCTCGCCGCCGCCGCGGAGCTGATCGTGCCGGAGCTGACCCGGGAACAGGTCCGGCGGCAAGGGTCCCGGATCCGCAGGGCCGTGCGCGCGTTTCTGCGCCTCAGCCTGCTGTATGCCGGGGTCCTTGCCGCCGTTCTGTTCCTGTTTTCCCGCCCGCTCGGTCTGCTGCTCTTTCACAGCCGGGAAGCCGGGGACTCCATCCGCCTGCTCGCGCCGCTGGTGCCCGTGATGTATCTGGACATGAGCGTGGACGGCTGCCTCAAGGGGCTGGGGCAGCAGCTCTGGAGCATGGGCGTCAACGTGCTGGATTCTCTCTGCGGCCTGCTGCTGGTGTGGCTGCTTCTGCCGCGCTGGGGCCTGCGGGGCTATCTGTTCGTGATCTTCGCCACCGAGACGCTGAACTTCCTGCTCAGCGCGGGAAGACTGCGGTATCTCATGAAAAAGACAGATTCCTGAGAATTCGAGTCGGACTTGTGCCGGACGAGGCAGCGTCCGAAGGGAATCCTTGAGGTATTGCCAGGGACGATAACGAAGGATGGCGCAATTCCGGCCGAAAGATTACAGTATGCCGAGAAGTGCCAGAAGCAGCAGCACAAAGGTCGCCAGCACGGCCAGCGCGAAGAGCGTGAAGCCCAGGCTGAAGCGGCCCTTTTTCCCGCTGCCCGGGTCGACCAGCTTCGCCTTGCGCAGCGCGGTCACGATCGGCTTGTAGAGCAGCAGCGTGATCGCCGCGTTCAGGCCGCCCTTGACGAGGTTGAAGGGCAGGAAGACCGTCGCCAGCATGCCGGCCACGACCGAGCGCGGCACGCCCATGTAGAAGGGCGTGATGATGTAGTTCCAGGCCACCATCGTCACCGCGAGCACGGCCACGCCCAGCACGAGGCCGCCGATCGCGCCCTTCTGGGAGTGGAAGCGCCGGTAGATCAGCGCCGCCGGCACCGAGAAGGCGCAGGTGGACACCACGTTCATCAGAAAGCCGTAGGGCCCGGTCGTGCTGATGGTGAGCATCTCGATCAGCGAGGTCAGCACCGAGACGAACACGCAGGTCAGCGGCCCGAAGATGAAGCCGGCGATGACGATGACCGCGTCCTTCGGCTCATAGCTCAGAAAGCCCGCCACATTGGGGATGGCCTTGCTGAGGAGCACCGCGATGAAGGACACGGCGACGAACATGGCGCAGACCGCCAGATAGCGGGTAGACAGCTTCTGCTTTTTCATAAAAACCCCTCCGCATGAAAAAAATAGTCCGAAGACTGTGTCTTCGGGCGTAAATAGGCATGAAAAAGAAATCCTCTTCCATCCAGACTCTGACTGTCGGTACCGGAATCGCACCGGTTCATGCTCCGAAGGAGCTCGCGGACTGTACCGCCGGTGGGGACTTTCACCCCGCCCTGAAGATTTTCACAGTCGCAGTATAGCACAGGAAGAGCCCTTTGACAAGAGGGGAAAAAGCGATTACAATAGCCCTGTCCGACGAAAGGAGGAAGGCCTATGGATCCATCCCTCAGCTGCTGCTTCAGCGGGCATCGGCCGGGAAAGCTCCCCTGGGGCAATGACGAAAACGACCCGCGCTGCCATGACCTGAAGCAGGAGCTCGCTGCCCGTCTGGAGGGCGTCTACGAGGCGGGCTACCGCCATTTCATCTGCGGCATGGCCGCCGGCTGCGACCTCTATTTTGCCGAGGCGGTGCTCGAGCTGCGGCGCCGGCACCCGGAGATCACGCTGGAGGCCGCCATCCCCTGCGCCGGCCAGGCCGAAAGCTGGCCGAGGCCGCTGCGCGAGCGCTGGGAGGCCCTGGTGGCCGACTGCGACGAGGTCACGCTGCTCCAGCGGGATTACAGCCCGGGCTGCATGCAGCGGCGCAACCGCTACATGATCGAGCATTCCTCCCTGCTGCTGGCCGTCTTTGACGGACAGCCCGGCGGCACGATGAACACCATCCTGCTCGCGCGGCGCAGCGGCTGCCGGGTGCTCACGATCGAGCTGTAGCCGCTTGACAGCGTCCCCGCGTCATGCTATGCTTAATCCGTCAAAGAAACAGATAAAGGAGTGTATTTGAATGAAACAGTGTCCTTCCTGCGGTGCCCAGCTGGACGACGCCACCGCCTTCTGCCCGAACTGCGGCGCCAACCTCAACGGATATGCGCCCGCCCCTGTGATCGACCCCTATGACCACACGGCGGAATTCGAAGCGCAGGACATTTCCGAAAACAAGGTCTACTGCATGCTGATCTACCTGATGGGTACCATCGGCATCATCATCGCCCTGCTGGCGACCCCGAACTCGCCCTACGCCCGCTTCCACATCAGGCAGTGCGTGAAGATCACGGTCGTCGGGCTGCTGCTCGGCTTCCTGGCCGCCATCCTCTGCTGGACGATCATCGTTCCCTTCGCCGCCGTCATCTGCATGATCATCCTCTTCGTCATCCAGATCATCTGCTTTGTCCGCATCTGCAAGGGCCAGGCCAAGGAGGCGCCGATCGTCTGCAAGCTCAGCTTCATGAAGTAAGCCCCGGCGATTCCTCAAAACGGCAAAAAAAGAGCATTGCTTGAAGCAATGCTCTTTTTTTGTTTGTTCAACAGATTACTCGTTGATGCCGATGACAACACCGGAGCCGACGGTACGGCCGCCCTCGCGGATAGCGAAGCGGAGGCCCTTCTCGATGGCGATCGGGGTGATCAGCTCGACGTTCATGTCGACGTTGTCGCCGGGCATGCACATCTCAACGCCCTCGGGCAGGGAGATGACGCCGGTCACGTCGGTGGTACGGAAGTAGAACTGGGGACGGTAGTTGTTGAAGAACGGGGTGTGACGGCCGCCCTCTTCCTTGGACAGGACGTAGACCTGACCGGTGAACTTGGTGTGGGGGTGAATGCTCTTCGGAGCAGCCAGGACCTGGCCGCGTTCGACGGACTTCTTGTCGATGCCGCGCAGCAGGCAGCCGACGTTGTCGCCGGCCTCGGCGTACTCGAGGGTCTTGTGGAACATCTCGGTGCCGGTAACGGTGGTCTCGGTGGACTCGTCCTTCAGGCCGACGATCTCGACCTTGTCGCCGATCTTCACGCGGCCGCGCTCCACACGACCGGTAACGACAGTGCCGCGGCCGGAGATGGTGAAGACGTCCTCGATGGGCATCAGGAAGGGCAGGTCAGCCTTGCGGTCGGGCGTGGGGATCCAGGTGTCGACAGCGTCCATGAGCTCCTTGATGCAGGCGTACTCGGGGGCGTTGGGATCGGTGGACTCGCAGACCAGAGCGTTCAGGGCGGAGCCGCGGATGATCGGGGTGTCGTCGCCAGGGAAGCCGTAGAAGTCGAGCAGCTCGCGGACTTCCATCTCGACGAGCTCGAGGAGCTCTTCGTCGTCGACCTGGTCG
>CAMZIX010000145.1 GCA_947307375.1 uncultured Clostridia bacterium
TGTGGGAGAAGTCGTTGAAGGCGTAGACGTCCTCCAGCAGGCTGCTCTTTTCGAGGTAGCGCACGCCGGAGGTCTGACGGCCCGGGTCGAGCTCATGCGCCAGGGCGTTGGTGCGGCGGTAGAGTTCGTCGTCGTCCTGGCTCTCGTTGATGCGCACGCCCCACAGCACGATGCTCGGGTGGTTGCGGTACTGCGTCACCATCTCGCGCACGTTCTCCACGGCCTGATCCTTCCAGGCCTCATCGCCGATGTGCTGCCAGCCGGGGATCTCGGTGAAGACCAGCAGACCCAGGCGGTCGCACTCGTCGATAAAGTGCTGGCTCTGCGGATAGTGCGAGGTGCGCACGGCGGTGCACTGCAGCTCCTCCTTGAGGATGCGCGCGTCCTCGCGCTGCAGATGCTCGGGCGCTGCGTAGCCGATATAGGGGTAGTTCTGGTGGCGATTCAGGCCGCGCAGGAAGAACTTTTTGCCGTTGAGATAGAAGCCGTCGGCCTTGAAGACCGCGGTGCGGAAGCCGAATTTTTCGCTGACGCGGTCGATGACCGCGCCGGATCGGTCCAGTAATTCCGCCTCGCAGGTATAGCGCACGGGATCGTCCGCGGTCCAGGGCTTCGCTTCCGGCACGCGCAGCTCAAAGTCCCCGCTGCCGCTCTGCTCGGCCACAACGGCGCCGGCCTCGTCGCGGATGCGCACGCGCATCGAGCCGATCACGCTCTGCTTCCCGTCCGTCGTCAGCTTCACGACGGCGCGGTCGAGCGCCGGGGTCCGCACGAAGAGGTCCGAAAGGAAGGTCTCGCTCCTCACGTCGAGCCAGACCTCGCGGTACAGGCCGCCGAAGGTCAGATAGTCGATCACGAAGCCGAAGGGCGGCACGCTGCCGTTTTCCGTGCAGTCGAGCTTCACGGCGACGGCATTTTCCCCGCCGAAGTTCACGAAGTCCGTGATCTCCACACGGAAGGCGGTATAGCCGCAGCGGTGGGTCAGCAGCTCCCGGCCGTTGACATAGACCGTGGCGATGTGCGCCGCGGCGTCGAACTGCAGAAAGAGCCGCTTGCCGCGGTATGTCTCGGGGATGTCCAGCGCCCGGCGGTAGCCGCAGAGCATCTCATAGTCCTCCGGCCCCGCGTAATGCAGCGGGA
The DNA here is from genome assembly GCA_947307375.1 of uncultured Clostridia bacterium. The sequence goes on from CAMZIX010000145.1 coordinate 1,141, forward strand.
TCTCCCGCACCGTGTGCGGCAGGCAGACCTCCCGGCCCGCCTCCTTTCCGGCGAGGAAATCCTCCGTCCATTGCTCGGTAAACTGCCATCCGCGGCAAAGACTGATCATCAGCGATCACGCTCCCGTTTTGTTTTTTCGGTACTTTTTATCATATCATTATTGCCGTTTTTATACAATCGGAAATTTTCCCTCCCCTTGCGCCGCCCGGCGCCCTGTGATATGCTGTCGGCAGAAGAAAAAAGGAGCTGAGCGCCATGTTTCTGCCGGAAATCCGCACGAAAGAGGATATCATCCGACTGGTGGACGAGCTGGGCTTCCTGCCCTATTTCCAGGGCGAGATCCCGGGCTTTTCGATCGAGGAGAACTGCCGCTGCTTCTGGGGCACGCCCGAAAGCCCGGACTGTCCCTGGGACTGGAAGGGCCCGATCATCCGCGAGAGCGGCTGCGCCTACGGCAAATATTACCGCGGACGCGCGCTCTATATCAGCCGGGACTGGTTCCCGGACTTTGCCAACTACCGCCGCGACGGCTACGACTACGACGCGCGCGTGGACGACGGCAAGGCGCGGCACCGGGACGGGCGCATCATGCAGGTGCTGGGCAAGCGCTCGCCGCTGGTGTCGAAGGAGCTGAAGGCCCTGGCCTGCCTGAGCGAGGAGAGCCGCAAGAGCTTTGACGCGAGCCTCGTCTTCCTGCAGATGCAGGCTTATGTAACCGTATCGGATTTCGTTTACCAGACCGACCGCCTGGGAAAGCCCTTCGGCTGGGGCCTGGCGCAGTACGCGACGCCCGAGCAGCGCTTCGGCGCGGATTTTCTTGCCCGCGTGTACGTTTGCGAGCCGCGGGAATCGGCCGAGCGCATCCGCGCGCACCTAAAAAAGCTGCTGCCGCAGGCGAGCGAAGCACAGCTCAGGCGCTTCCTGGGATGATCCGGCAAAAAATTATGGGAACCTTTTTCGATTTGCTCCGTCAAAGCCAGCGAGGACAAAAAATATAAGGGAGGTATCCCCCATGAAAAAAATCTTTGCCATTCTTTTCAGCGTCCTGCTGCTCCTGTCCCTCTGCGCCTGCGGACAGAGCGCCAAAAGCCAGGCCGCCGGCATGCGCGACAGCTACGTCGCCGCCTCGCCCGCCGAGGCGCCGATGCCCGAGCCGGCGATGGACGAGGAGGCCGTAACCGGCGGCTTCGCCGTCAACGGCATGGAAAAGGCGGACGCGCCCGAAGCGAAGGCGCCGGACGTCGATCCCGAAAAGATCATCTATTCCGCCGACGCCACCGTGGAGACCACCGAATTCGAGCAGACGCTCGAAAAGCTGCAGGCGCTCGTAAAGCAGTACGGCGGCTTCATCGAGTCGAGCAGCATCAACGGCAGCAACTACTACAGCCAGTCCCGCGGCTACAGCAACAACCGCAGCGCCAACTACACCGTCCGCATCCCCAGCGCCCGCTTCTCGGAGCTTATGGGGAGCCTCTCCACACTCGGCAACGTTCCCTACACCTACACCTATACCCAGAACATCACCAGCCGCTACTATGACGTGCAGGCGCGTCTGACCGCCTACGAGACCCAGGAGCAGCGCCTGCTGGAGATGATGGAGAAGGCCGAGACCGTGTCCGACATCATCGTGATCGAGGACCGGCTGACCGAGCTGCGCTACCAGATCGAAAGCCTGCAGTCCACGCTCAACAACTGGGACCGCCAGGTGAGCTACAGCACCGTCAACGTCACCGTCAGCGAGGTGACGATCTTCACGCCGGAGGCGAAGCTCAGCTACGGCCAGCGCCTCGGCCTCGCCGTCAGAAACGGTCTGCAGAGCACCGGCGAATTCTTCAGCGATTTCCTGCTCTGGTTCCTGGAGGCCCTGCCCGCGCTGATCATCCTGGCCGTGCTGGTCGTGATCGTCGTGGCCGTCATCCGGAAGAGCGCCAAAAAGCGCCGCGCCCGCAAGGCCGCAGAGAGAGCGGCGAAAGAATAAGTCCCGACAAGCGCAAAACGCCTTCGGTCCCGATGGGACCGAAGGCGTTTTTTTCTTTGCCGTCACAGCAGCGCCGCCAGGCGGTCGATGTCCTCGTCGGTCGTGGCCCAGCTGGTGCAGAAGCGCAGCACCGTATGTCCCGCGTCCGCCTTTTCCCAGACGCTGAAGCGGACCTTGCCCTCCCAGTCCTTCAGCTTCCCGTCCGGTACGACGACGAACTGCTGGTTGGTCGGCGAGTCGAGGAAGACG
>CAMZIX010000146.1 GCA_947307375.1 uncultured Clostridia bacterium
GCGGCCAGGGCGTTCTTGACGTTGTGCAGGCCGGGCACGTGCAGCGTCACGTCGGTGAACTTCCGCCCCTTGTAAATCACGTCAAAGTGGCTGTTGGCGCCCTTGAATTCGATGTTCCGCGCCGTCACGTCCGCCTTGCTCTCCAGACCGAAGGTGACGACCTCTCGGGCGATGCCCTCGAGCGTTTTCATCGTGTTCGCGTCGTCGGCGTTGGCGACCACCCTGCCGTTGATCGGCGTACGCTCGGCGAAGGCGCGGAAGGAGCGTTCCACGTCCTGCAGATCCTTGAAGAAGTCCAGATGGTCGGCCTCGACGTTGAGGATCACGGCCACCGTGGGATAGAAGGAGAGGAAGGAGTTATAGTACTCGCAGGCCTCCATGATGATCGTATTGCCGTGGCCGACGCGGTGGCCGGCATTGAGCAGCGGCAGCGTGCCGCCGATCATCACGGTCGGATCCCGGTCCGCCGCCATCAGGATGTGCGTGCACATCGAGGTGGTGGTCGTCTTCCCGTGGGTGCCGGCGATGCAGAGGGCGTTCTGATAGTCTTTGGAAATGGCGCCCCAGGCCTGGGTGCGCTCAAAGACCGGGATGCCCCGGCAGCGCGCCGCGACGATCTCGGGGTTGTCGTCATGCACGGCCGCGGTGCGGACGAGGAACTCCACGTCGTTGCCGACGTTCTCGGCCGCGTGGCCGATCGCCACCGGGATGCCGAGCGCGCGCAGGCTCTGCACGTTTTTGCTCTCGTTCATATCCGAGCCGCTGATATCCAGCCCCATACCCTTGAGCACTTCCGCCAGCGAGGACATCGATACGCCGCCGATGCCGACCATGTGGCCGCGCCTTCCGGGCCAGAGGTAATTGTTGAAATCGATCATAAAATGAACTCCAAAAACAGTATTGAAGCGCCTGTTCAAACATGTTACAATAAATGGTGGGGGAATTCGCGGCCGGGATTTTCATCGGCCACAATTCAACTTATTATATGCTCATTCCCCTCCGATTGCAACCATTTTTACGGGAGTGATGACATGGCTTTGATCACACCGCCGAAATATGTCCGCCAGGTGCTGACCACGCTGCAGGCAAGAGGCCACCTCGCCTATCTTGTCGGCGGCTGCGTCCGCGATATGCTGATGGGCGTCCATCCCCACGACTGGGACGTCTGCACCAGCGCCCTGCCCGAACAGGTGATGGAGATCTTTCCGCATGCGCTGCCGCTCGGCGTCCGCCACGGCACCGTGACCGTCGTGATCGAGTCCCGCCAGGTGGAAGTCACGACCTTCCGCAGCGAAAGCAGCTATTCCGACCATCGGCACCCGGATGCCGTAAGCTACGTCGGCGACCTGACCACCGATCTCAGCCGCCGCGATTTTACGATGAACGCCATCGCCCTGCCGCCGGACGGCCTGGTGGTCGATCCCTTCGGCGGCGTACAGGACATCGAGAACAGGATCATCCGCTGCGTCGGCGAGCCCGACCGCCGCTTTGAAGAGGATGCGCTGCGCATGTTCCGCGCACTGCGCTTTTCCGCGCGGCTGGGCTTTGCCATCGAGGAGGAGACCGCCGCCGCCATCGGCCGCCAGGCGCATCTGGCCGCCGACCTCTCTCCGGAGCGGGTGCGCGACGAGGTGGAAAAGCTGCTGCTGAGCCCGCGGCCCGAGCGCATGGACGATCTGATCGCCGCCGGGCTCCTGGACGCCTATCTGCTGCAGCGCCTCCCCCCCTTCGCCACGCTCTTCCGTCTCAACGCCGCGCCGCGCAAGGCGCTCTTCCGCTGGGCGATGCTCTCGGAGCTGCTCGAAGAGCAGGGCTGCATCCGCGCGGCGGAGGATTTTCTGCTGCGTCTGCGGCTGGACAGCCGCACGATCCGCTGCTGCAGCGACTGCGCCGCGATCCTCCGTCTGCCGACGCCGGCGCGCCCCGTGGAGTGGAAACGCCAACTCAACCAGTACGGCGTGGAAGCCGTTACCTGCTCCGCCCGCTGCCGCGACGCGCTGCAGGGCGGCAGCAGCTACAAGGCGCTGCGCGCCGTGCTCAACAGCGGCGAGTGCTTCAGCATGAAGCACCTGGCCGTCACCGGGGACGACCTGCTCGCCCTCGGGCTGCGCGGCCCCGCGCTGGGCGACATGCTGCAGTTCCTGCTGGACTACGTGATGGAGTTTCCCGAAAACAACCGCCGCGAGCTGCTGCTGAGCCTCGCGGGCGGCTCGGAGGAGTAAAGCATGGAGGATTCCTGGAGAAAGCTCAAGCGCGACTGCGAGCGTTGCGAAGCCTGCGAGCTCTGCCGCGGCCGGCATAACCTGGTCTTTGCCGACGGCAACGAAAGCGCGAGGATCATGTTCGTCGGCGAAGGCCCCGGCGAGCAGGAGGACCTGCAGGGCCGCCCCTTCGTCGGCCCGGCGGGCAAACTCCTGGACCTGATGCTGGAGCTCATCGACCTCGACCGCACGAAGGTCTATATCGCCAACATCGTCAAATGCCGCCCGCCGCACAACCGCGATCCTCTGCCCGCCGAGCAGGAGGCCTGCAGCCCCTTCCTTGCGCGGCAGATCGAACTGGTCAATCCGCAGATCATCGTCTGCCTCGGCCGCATCGCCGCCCAGGGCATCATGAAGGCCGATCTGCGCATCACCCGCGAGCACGGCGTCTGGTATGAGCACGACGGCCGCATGTTCATGGCCACCTATCACCCCTCCGCCCTGCTGCGCGACGAGAGCAAACGTCCCGAGGCCTTCGAGGACCTGGTCAAGCTCCGCCAGCAGATCCGCGAGCTCTGCCCGGAGGTCTATCGCTGAATCCCACGACAGGAGTTTTTATGATCCCTTTCAAAAACGTCACCCTCTGCGACAAGCCCTGGGTCGATGAACTGGTCCGCGTCGAGAACAGTCCCAGCGCGGACTTCAATTTCGGCAACATCTTCATCTGGGACCGGCGCTACAAGCAGCTGATCGCCCGCTGCGGCGACCGGATGCTGACCAAGCTCCGCTACGACGGCAGACCCGCCTTTGTCTTCCCGGTCGGCAGCGGTCCGCTGCGCCCGGCCGTCGAAGCCCTGCGGGACTTCGCCGCCGCGAAGGGCTATCCCTTCTGTCTGCGCGGCATCACGGAGACACAGCGCGCGCTGCTGGAATCGGAGTACCCCGGCCGCTTCCGCTACTGCGAGGACGTCGATAACGCCGACTATATCTATCTGGCCGAGAAGCTTGCGACCTACGCCGGCAAGGCGCTGCACGGCAAGAAGAACCACTGCAACCGCTTTGAGGCGGAGAACAACTGGGATTTCGTGCCGATCACGCGCGAGCTGATCCCCGGCTGCCTCGACATGCTGGTGGTCTGGAACGAGAAAAACGCCGCGCGGCTCG
>CAMZIX010000147.1 GCA_947307375.1 uncultured Clostridia bacterium
TGCAGATGAAGATCGAATGGGGCAGCCAGATCCGCTCCTACGTCTTCATGCCCTACCAGCTTGTCAAGGACCTGCGCACCGATTACGAGACCGGCAACATCGCCGCCGTCATGGACGGCGACCTCGACGGCTTCATCAACGCCTTCCTGTCGATGAAGGCGGCGAACTGAAACGGCGGAACAGAAAAAAACCGTGAAAGCATCGCTTTCACGGTTTTTCTTTATCGGCTCAGTAGTTGGCCTCGTGGACCTCGAAGTAAGCCTGCGGGTGGTTGCAGACCGGGCAGACCTCGGGCGCCTTGGTGCCGACCACGATGTGCCCGCAGTTGCGGCACTCCCAGACCTTGACCTCGCTCTTTTCGAAGACCTTCGCGGTCTCGACGTTCTTCAGCAGGGCGCGGTAGCGCTCCTCATGCGCCTTTTCGATGGCGCCGACGCCGCGGAACTTGGCGGCCAGCTCCGGGAAACCCTCTTCCTCGGCCTCGCGGGCCATGCGCTCATACATATCGGTCCACTCGAAGTTTTCGCCCTCGGCGGCATGCAGCAGGTTCTCCGCCGTCTTGCCCAGCTCGCCCAACTCCTTGAACCAGAGCTTGGCGTGCTCCTTCTCGTTCTCCGCCGTCTTCAGGAACAGGGCCGCGATCTGCTCATAGCCCTCCTTCTTCGCCGCGGAGGCAAAATAGGTGTACTTGTTCCTCGCCTGGGATTCGCCCGCGAAGGCCTCCCAGAGGTTCTTCTCGGTCTTGGTGCCGGCATACTTGTTGGCCATTTTTTGCGTCCTCCTTAGTTTACATAATTTAAAATTATTGTTAACTTATTATTTCCCCAGCATCCGGATATATTCCGGCAGCGCCAGCTCGAATTTCACGCCGTACCAGTGGCTCGCGTCGCCCTGAGTCAGCTCGATGCAGCGCACGGTGTAGTCCGCGGCCAGCACGGCGGAGCCGAAGGGGCTCTCGCCGTTGAGCAGCGCGCCGACGAAGGCCGAGGCGTAAACGTCGCCGGTGCCGTGGCAGCCCTTGGCGATCTTCCGGTGCTCGTAATAGCGCGTGGCGCCCGTCTCGCGCACGACCACGCCGGTCTTGTCCGGCGCGTAGCCTACGCCGGTCAGCACGACGGTCTTCGCGCCGGCCGCCGTCAGCCTGTCCAGCAGGGCGGCGATCCAGGCCTCATCGTAGGTCTCGCGGTATTCGGTATCGGTCAGGAAGCAGGCCTCGGTGATGTTCGGCAGGATGATGTCCGCCGTGAAGGCCAGGCCCTTCATCGCCTCGACGTAGGCCGCGTCGAAGGCGGGATAGAGCTTCCCGTTATCGGCCATGGCGGGGTCGACGATCGTCAGGCCGCCCTCAGCCAGCAGCGACGCAAAGATGTGCTTGACATCCGCGATCTGCTCGGTGCTGCCGAGATAGCCGGTATACACCGCGTCAAAGCGGATGTTTTCCTTCTGCCAGTGCGCGGCGATGCCGGGGATGTCCTCGGTCAGATCGCGCACGGTGAAGCCGGTGAAGCCCGCCGTATGGGTGGACAGCACCGCCGAGGGCAGGATGCAGGTCTCCATGCCGGCGGCGGAAAGGATGGGCAGCGCCACCGTCAGCGAGCACTGTCCGACGCAGGAAATATCCTGGATGGTCAAAATCTTCCGGTAAGCCATGTTTGTTCCCTCCGTTTCTTCTGATGGCTTGTTGGCTGAAAACGATTACTTCCCCGCGATGCAGCGCGCGACGTGCACGCCGCTGGCGGAGGCGTGGCTGAGCGAATGGGTCACGCCCGAGCCGTCGCCGATCACATAGAGGCCTTCGCAGCAGGTCTGCAGGTCGCGGTCCAGCTCGACCTCCATGTTATAAAACTTGACCTCGACGCCGTAGAGCAGGGTATCGTCGTTGGCGGTGCCCGGCGCGATCTTGTCGAGGGCGTAGATCATCTCGATGATGCCGTCGAGGATGCGCTTGGGGATCACCAGGCTCAGATCGCCCGGCGTCGCGGCGAGGGTCGGGGTCACGAAGCTGCTCTGGATGCGGGACTCGTTGCTGCGCCTCCCGCGCACCAGATCGCCGAAGCGCTGCACGATCACGCCGCCGCCCAGCATGTTCGAGAGCCTTGCGATGCTCTCGCCGTAGCCGTTGGAGTCCTTGAAGGGGACGGAGAAATGCTTGGATACCAGCAGGGCAAAGTTGGTGTTCTCGGTGTGCTTGGCCGGGTCTTCGTAGCTGTGGCCGTTGACGGTGACGATGCCGTTGGTGTTCTCGTTGACGACCACGCCGTGGGGGTTCATGCAGAAGGTGCGCACCAGGTCCTCGAACTTCTGCGTGCGGTAGACGATCTTGCTCTCGTAGAGCTCGTCGGTCAGGTGGGCGAAGACCTCCGCCGGCAGCTCCACGCGCACGCCGATGTCCACGCGGTTGGATTTGGTGGGGATGTTCATCTCCCGGCAGACGCTCTCCATCCACTTGCTGCCGCTGCGGCCGACGGAGATCACGCATTTCTCACAGCTCAGGCTGCGCTCGCCCGCCTGCACCCGGTAGCCGCCCTCGACGCGTTTGACGTCGGTGACGGCGGTGTTGAAGAAGAAGTCGACCTTCTCCTTCAGCTCGTCGTAGAGCTTGCCGAGCACGACGTAGTTGATGTCCGTGCCGAGGTGGCGCACCTGCGCGTCCAGCAGGTGAAGGCCGTTTTCCAGGCACATGCGCTTGATCTTCGTGTTGGCCGTGGAATAGAGCTTCGTGCCGGCGCCGCCGTGGCTGACGTTGATCTCATCCACGTAGCGCATCAGCTCGATGGCCTCCTGCTTGCCGACGTACTCGTACAGGGTGCCGCCGAACTGGTTGGTGATGTTGTATTTCCCGTCGGAAAAGGCGCCCGCGCCGCCGAAGCCGCTCATGATGCTGCAGACCGGACATTTGACGCAGGATTTGATCTTCTTGCCGTCGATCGGGCATTTGCGCTGGTCGAGCGGGCGGCCGAGCTCCAGCACGGCGATCTTCTTCTCCGGTGCGAGCCGGCTCAGCTCCCAGGCGGAGAAGATCCCGCCGGGGCCGGCGCCGACGATAATGACGTCGTAATCGAAAGACATTCGTTTCAACCTCTCTGATTCCCGGGTCCTTCAAGAAAAAACGCCGCGCCTCAAGGCGCGGCGGACCCTTTTCTTTCCTTGAAAAACTCTATCACAGACCTGTCCGCTTGTCAAGCCGCCGCCGCATATTTCCCGGTCCATACGGGGAAACTGGAAAAGTATTTCTTTTTTTGAGGTGCCTCATGGATCCAATCTTTTCCGGCCTGTACATGGAAGAAGAAAAGCTTGCCGCCTTTGCCGCCAACAGCGCCCGGCTGACGGTCC
>CAMZIX010000148.1 GCA_947307375.1 uncultured Clostridia bacterium
GCGCAGGTGTTGACGATCACCGCGTCGGCGAGCTCTCCCGCGGCGGCGGGACGGTGCCCGCGGGCGAGCAGGAGGCTCTCCATGGCCTGGGTCTCATACTGGTTGACCTTGCAGCCGAGAGTCGCTATAATATAGATCATCGGATTACTCCCAAACAAAGGATCGAAACTTATGGAACACTACTTGGACAACGCCGCCACGACGATGGTCTGCCCGGAGGCCGCGGAGGCCGCCCTGCAGGCGATGAGCGTCTGCTACGGCAACCCCAGCTCCACGCACGCCAAGGGCCGGGAGGCGAAAAAGCTGCTGGACCGCGCCCGCGGGCAGGTCGGCGCCGCGCTGGGCTGCGCACCCGCCGAGCTGGTCTTTACCTCCTGCGGCTCCGAGAGCGACAACTGGGCCCTTCTCGGCGGCGCGGAGGCGATGAAGCGTAAGGGGAGCCATATCATCAGCTCCGCCGTGGAGCACGACGCCGTGCGCAAAAGCCTGGACGAGTTGGAGGCGCGCGGCTTCGCGGTCACGCGCCTGAAGCCGAACGCCCTCGGCGGGATCGAGCCCGCCGCGGTGGCGGAGGCGCTCCGTGAGGATACTATACTCGTTTCTTTGATGCTGGTCAACAACGAAACCGGCGCCGTGACCGATATCGCCGCCGTTTCGCGCCTGCTGAAGCAGGCCGGGAGCGCAGCGCTCCTGCACACGGACGCGGTGCAGGGCTTCCTGAAGGTCCCCTTCAGCGCGAAGACCCTCGGCGCGGACCTGATCAGCGTCAGCGGCCACAAGATCCACGCGCCGAAGGGGATCGGCGCGCTGTATATCCGCAGCGGCCTGCGCCTCAAGCCGATGCTCGTCGGCGGCGCGCAGGAAAACGGCCGCCGCGCAGGGACCGAGGCCATGCCGCAGATCGCGGCCTTCGGCGCCGCCTGCGAGATCGCCCGGGCAGGTTTTGCGGAGAACGCCGCCAGGATGGAGGCGCTGCGCGGGCAGGCTGTCGAAGCGCTGCGGCGGGAGATCCCGGAGCTGGTCGTGCTCGGCGGCGGCGCTCCGCACATCCTCAGCGTCTCGATGCCCGGCTGGCGCAGCGAGGTGCTGATCAACTGGCTCGAAGCGCAGGAGGTCTACGTCTCGCGCAGTTCGGCCTGCAAAAAAGGCGCGCGCAGCCACGTGCTCGAAGCGATCGGGCTGCGCCCGGAGGTCATCGACGGCGCGATCCGCATCGGCCTGAGCCGCTTCAGCGGCGAGGAGGATATCGAGGCGCTGTGCCGCGGCCTGAAGGAGGCCAGAGAGCGCCTGAGCCACCGATAAAACCGCAGACAGCAAAAAAGCCGGGAGAGCTTCTCCCGGCTTTTTCATATCGGTTCAGACTTTGGCGGTCTCCGTCTCCGCCTCGGTCGCGGCGCTCTCCCTGCGGATGATCTCGTGCGTCACGGGGTCGATGCGGTCGATGGTTTTGTAGTCCTCCACCTCCGGGGGCAGATCGTCCTTTTCCAGGCGCTGCTTGAGAAGCTTGTCGACAAAGGTGTAGATCACCACGAAGACCGGGACGCCCAGCAGCATGCCCCAGAAGCCGAAGAAGCCGGCGCCGACGATGATCGAGAACATGACCCAGAAGCCGTTGATGCCGGTCGTGCTGCCGAGGATCTTGGGACCGATGATGTTGCCGTCCACCTGCTGGAGGATGATGACGAAGATGATGAAGATCAGGCACTTGAAGGGGTCGACCAGCAGGATGATCAGCGCGCTGGGGACGGCGCCGATCAGCGGCCCGAAGAAGGGGATGATGTTGGTCACGCCGACGATGATGCTGACCAGCAGCGCGTAGGGCATGCGGAAGGCCGCGCAGAACACATAGCAGATCAGGCCGATAATGGCCGAATCCAGCAGCTTGCCGGAGATGAAGCTCATGAAGGTGCGGTCGGTGAAGTCCACGGCGGCGCGGATCTGGTCGGCGGTCTTCAGACTGAACAGACTGTAGAGCAGGCGCTTGCACCCGGCCTTGAACTTCTCCAGATTGCCGAGGATGTAGATCGAGACGATGATGCCGATCAGCAGATTGTACACGCCGATCAGGACATAGTAGACGCCGGTCGTCACGCTGGTGATAAAGCCGCCGAGCTTCGGCAGGACCGTCTTCTGCAGCCAGTTGACGATATCCTGGTTGGCGTTGCCCAGAAGACTGGTCACATAGCTTTCCAGCTCCGGGAAATCGGTCAGCCGGGTCTCGGCCCAGGCCGTCAGCTGCTCGATATAGGTCGGGCTGTTGTCGACGATGGTGACGATGCTGCTGTACAGCTGAGGCAGGATCAGATAGATCAAGGCGGCCAGGACCAGCAGGAACACCAGGATCGACAGGATGACGCTCATCGTGCGCGCGAATCTGGCACCGTTCTTCTTCGTTTTGCGGAACAGCTTCCTCCCCAGGGGAAGGAACAGGTACTTCTCCAGGCGCTTCATCAGCGGCGCGAGCAGATAGGAGATCACCAGACCCCAGATGAAGGGGCTGAAGATGGAGGACAGCTTTTTCAGCGCCCCGCTGATATCGGGAAAGCGGGTGATCAGCAGATAGAAGAGGATCGCGGCGGCGATGACAAAGAAGGCCGTCAGCCCCCAGTACAGATACTTTTTATCCCATTGGAACTTTCGTCTCACGGCGCAGCCCTCCTTTTTCCTTTTATTATTTTACTATTCCCGCATCGGCCCCGTCAACTTGAAATTTGTAAATCTTTTATGGAAAAATGCGTTATGTAAAGCCAAGCTGAGCCTTATGCAGTTTTGCCGTGTGGAAAAAACTGTGGAAACTGTTCAAAACCCATGGCGGTGCCGAGATTCTTTATCCGGGGAAAGCGGCTGAATATCCATTCTGCAGCGTCGAATTATACATAATTTTGTCAACCTCGGCATGAGAGGGGGACGCGGGGCATAGGATGCAGCAGACTGAGGATCGAATCGGGAGGCAAGTATGAATCGCTGGATCGCCTGGATACTGCTGTTGGTCTGTCTGGCCCCGGGGCGGGCGCTGTCCGGGGAGCGCATCCCCACCGCGTCGCGCACGGAGAGCGCGCTGAACGTCTCCGCGCCCTCCGCGCTGCTGATGGAGAAGGAGACGGGGACGGTGCTGTACGAGAAGAACGCGCATGAGAGGCTGTTTCCCGCCAGCGTCACCAAGCTCATGACGATGCTGCTGATCATGGAGGACATCGACAGCGGCCGGCTGAGCCTGGACGACGTGGTCACGGCCAGCGCGCGGGCGGCCTCCTTCGGCGGCAGCTGCGTCTACCTGGAGGAGGGCGAGCAGATGAGCGT
>CAMZIX010000149.1 GCA_947307375.1 uncultured Clostridia bacterium
GGAGAGGATGCGCGGCAGCCCGTCGGCGTAGCCGATGGCGAGCACGCCCATGCGGGTGCGGCGCGGGCAGACGAAGCGGCGGCCGTAGCTGACGCTGGTGCCGGCCTCGTAGTGCTTGATCGTGCTGACCGTGGTCACAAGACGCATGCAGGGCCTGAGGCCGAGCCTGCCCTCCTCGTCGCCGTAGCCGTAGAGCAGCAGGCCGGGACGCACCATGTCCAGCGCCGTCTCCGGGTAATGCAGCACCGCGCCGGAGTTGGCGCAGTGGCGGATCGGGAAGCGGAAGCCCGTGCGCGCCTCGACGGCCGCGATCATGTCCAGAAAGAGCCTGAACTGCGCGCGGGTATAGGCCTCGCTCTCCTCCCCCGGCTCGTCCGAGACGGCGAAATGGGTGTATACGCCCTCGGTCTCGAGGCCGGGCAGGCTGATCGAGCGGGCGACGTTGTCCACGCCCTTGTCAAAATAGCCGCCCGCACAGAGGAAGCCCAGGCGGGACATGCCGGTATCCAGCTTGATGTGGATGCGGAGCTTCTTCCCCAGGGCGCTTGCGTCTGCGGAGTATTCCTGCGCCTTGGCAAAGGCGCTCACGGTCTGGGTGAGATTGTTGTCGATCAGGGTTTCGGTGTATTCGTGCGGTGTATGGCCGAGGATCAGCACCGGCATCGTGATGCCGCCGCGGCGAAGCTCCAGCGCCTCGTCCAGGCAGGACACGGCGAGATAGTCCGCTCCGGCCTCCTGCAGCAGATGCGCCACCGGAAGCGCGCCGTGGCCGTAGGCGTCGGCCTTGACCACGCCGAGGAAGCGGCAGCCCGCCGGCAGCGTGGCGCGGATGGCTTCGTAATTGGCACGGATGTTCGGCAGACTGATCTCCGCCCAGGTCCGCTTCTGCAAATCGTTCATTCGATCATCTCCGGATTGTCGTTCGAGCTATTGTAGCACGCCGCGGTGCGAATTACAAGAAACGCTTGAAAAACGCGCACTCGTCGTCGTTGCAGACGCCGGCCTCGGGCAGGCGCTGATTGCAGTGGAAGACGTGGCCGAGGACGCGCCGCTCGTCGCCGTAATAGTGATATTCGCAGGGCACGCCGAGCGCCTGCAGCCTCTCGGCCAGCGGCGGCGCCTGGTCGGCGAGGAAGTCGCCGGAGGCGGTCATCACGAAGGCGGGCGGGAAGTCCGGCGTGACGTGCGTCAGCACGCTTGCCGTATCCAGCTCCTCCTTGCTTCCCCTGTTCGGCAGCACGTCGCGCATCAGCGCGGCGGTCGCGTCGCGTTTGCCGCTGAGCGTGATGTGGTAGACGCCGCAGTTCAGGGCCACGGCGCGCGGCCGAAAGCCCTCGGGCGGGCGGAAGGCAAAGCGCGCGGCGAAATCCCGGTTTGTGCAGAGGCAGGCATACAGGCCCAGCATGTGCCCGCCGGCGCTGTCGCCGACGGCGAAGACGCGCTCCCTGTCGAGCCCGTATTCTTCGGCGTGCGCCAGCAGCCAGTGAAAAACAGCGTTCGTATCCTCCAGCGCGGCGGGGAATTTGTGCTTCGGCGCGAGACGGTAGTTGAAGTTCACAACGGCGAAGCCGCGCCGCGCGAGGTCGGAGCAGTAGAAGCGGTAGACCTCCTTATCCCCGTAGACCCAGCCGCCGCCGTGCACGCTGACGATCACCGGCACGGGCCTTTCGGCCTCCCTGGGGACGTACAGATCCAGCAGGTTCCATTTGCCGTGCGGGCCGTAAGACAGGTCGCGGATCACGGACACGGAGTCCGGGATCGTCAGCCCCGCGTCGCGTTTTTTGTCGCTGCGCTTCGCCATCCGGCGAAACAGAAAAGCCGTCAGCGTCATGCCTGTTTGCTCCTTTCGATGTCCGCCAGCAGCGCCGGCAGCTCGTCAAATCTTTCGATGCGCCATTTCGCCTCCGGCACCGCGCCGAAGCCGTAGGCCGCGTGGATAAAGGGCAGCCCGGCCTCCGCGGCCGCTGCCGCGTCGGAGACGGTGTCGCCGAGGAAGAACGCGCGCTCGAGGCCGTTTCGCTGTACGACGAGGCGGGTGTTCTCCCCCTTGAGCAGGCCGGTGCCGCCGTGGGTCTCCCAGTCGTCGAAGAGCCCGCGCAGTTCATGGGCGGCGAAGAAGGCCTCCAGATAGCCCGGCGCGCAGTTGGAGACGATATAGAGGCTCCAGCCGCCGCGCAGCGTCTCCAGCGTCTCGCGCAGCCGCGGATACAGCCGCCCGCCGACCTCCCGCAGCCGGAGCTGCTCACAGCGAAAGCACTCGTCCACGATCGCGATCCGCTCCGCCTCCCCGCGGTCCGGGAAGACCCGCGCCGCGATGGCGGCCTTGGTCAGGCCCATCAGCCCGCCGAAGTCCTCCTCGCTCAGCGCCGCGCGTCCGTGCGCCGCCAGGATCCGGTTCCACACCGGGCGAATGACCTCCGTGCTGTCCCAGAGCGTGCCGTCCAGATCAAAAATCAGTCCCTGCCGCATGCCTCTGCTCCCCTCATTGTTTCTTGTTTCAGCCTACCACATTTTCCCCCTGCGCGCCAGCGTTTTCTTTCTTCTGCTAAAGAAATAGTGCGCTAATTTGTTAATATTGCACGAAACAAGGCCCTTCTTTTTGTGTATTCTTATTGAAAATCCTCGGTGCTTATGCTATGATAGGGTGGAATCCAACGAAGGAGGCCTTTGCCTTGGAGCTTGCCAAACAGATCCGCACCGTCCATCTGGACGGGAACAACCTGACGCTGGACGATCTGGTCGCCGTGGCGCGCTACGACGCGCAGGTCGAGCTGACGCAGACCGCGCTGGACGCGCTGCGCCGTTCGCGCGCGCTGGCCGACAAGATCGCAGCGGAAAAGCGCGTGGCCTACGGCATCACCACCGGCTTCGGCGATTTCGCCACGGTCGCCGTGCCGGAGGACCTGAGCGCGAAGCTCTCCAACAATCTGATCTACAGCCACTGCACCGCCACCGGCGAGCCCTACCCCCGCGAGGCCGTGCGCGCGATGATGCTGCTGCGCGCCAACGCCCTCTGCTTCGGCGTGAGCGGCGTGCGCCCGCTGCTGGTGCAAACGCTGGTCGATATGCTCAACAGGGGCGTCACGCCCGTCGTGCCGCAGAAGGGCTCCCTCGGCGCCTCCGGCGACCTCGCGCCGCTGAGCCACATGGGTCTGGTGCTGCTCGGCTGCGGCGAGGCCGAGTATGAGGGCCGCGTCCTGCCCGGCGGGGAGGCCCTGCGCGCCGCCGGCATCGAGCCGCTGGATTCCCTCGCCTGCAAGGAAGGCCTCGGCATCACGAACGGC
>CAMZIX010000150.1 GCA_947307375.1 uncultured Clostridia bacterium
CCAGGCCGGGATCTGATGGCCCCACCAGAGCTGGCGGGAGATGCACCAGTCGTGCACGTTCTCCATCCAGTTGAGATAGGTCTTGGTAAAGCGCTCCGGCACGAACCGGATGCGTCCGTCCTTGACGACCTCGATCGCGTCTTTGGCCAGCGGCGCCATCTTCACGAACCACTGCGGGCTCGTCAGCGGCTCCACCACGCTGCCGCAGCGGTAGCAGCAGCCGACGTTGTGGCTGTAGGGCTCGGTCTTCACCAGGTAGCCCTGTTCCTCCAGATCGGCCACGATGGCCTTGCGGGCCTCGTAGCGGTCCATGCCGTCATACTTGCCGCCGTTGATGATCTTCGCGTCCTCGTCGATGACCTGGATCTGCTCCAGATCATGGCGCAGGCCGACCTCATAGTCGTTGGGGTCGTGGCAGGGCGTCATCTTCACGGCGCCGGTGCCGAAGCCGAGCTCGACATAGTCGTCCGCCACGATCGGAAGCTTGCGTCCGACGAGCGGCAGGATCGCGTTCTTGCCGACGAGATGGGTGTATCGCTCGTCGGCGGGATTCACGGCCACGCCCGTGTCGCCCAGCATCGTCTCCGGGCGGGTCGTGGCGATGGTGAGCACCTCGTCGCTGTCCTCGATCGGATAGCGGATATACCAGAAATGACCGGGCATATCCTTGTATTCCACTTCCGCGTCGGAAAGCGCGGTGCGGCAGTGCGGGCACCAGTTGATGATGCGGCTGCCCTTGTAGATCAGGCCTTTTTCATAGAGGCTGCAGAAGGCCTCGCGCACGGCCTTGGCGCAGGTATCGTCCATCGTGAAGCGGCTGCGGTCCCAGTCGCAGGACACGCCCATGCTCTTCTGCTGCTCGACGATGCGGTCGCCGTACTTGTCCTTCCAGTCCCACACGCGCTCGAGGAACTTATCACGGCCGAGGTCGTAACGGGTCTTGCCCTCCTCCTTGCGCAGCACCTCCTCCACCTTGATCTGGGTGGCGATGCCCGCGTGGTCGACGCCGGGCAGCCAGAGCGCGGCATAGCCCTGCATGCGCTTGTAGCGGGTGACGATGTCCTGCAGCGCAGCGTCCATCGCGTGGCCCATATGCAGCTGCCCCGTCACGTTCGGGGGCGGCATCATGATCGAAAACGGCTTTTTGTTCGGGTCGATCTCACCCTTGAACCAGCCGCCGCGCATCCAGAAGTCATAGATCTTCTTCTCCACGGCCTGCGGCTCGTACACTTTCGGTAATTCTTTCATTGTATTCCCCTTCAATTCGTATTTTACTTCAATCATGCAAGCCGCGATCCGACGGGCAGCAGCCTCCGCCGAGCCATGATCCGGGGTTTTGATTCCGCGCGAAACTGCATGTCATCCGCCTCCTTCCATAACGAAAAATCGCCCTGAGACATAAGTCTCAGGGCGATCGTAAACCGCGGTACCACCTGAATTCCGCAAATTGCGGCACTCGAACGCTCTTAACGCGAGCAAAACGGCGGCGCTACATCTCTTCACACCGCATGCTCCGAGCCGACCTTCCGCGCCGCTTCACAAGGGCTTGCACCGACCGCCCTCTCTCTGCGATCTGCAAACGCGTACTCCTGCTCTTCTCAGCATATGGGGATTATAGCACGTTTCCCGTGTTTGTCAATGATAATCGGGAAAAACGGCCGATCAAAGGGTCTCCGCCTTCTTGACCTGCAGCTCCTCGATGGCCTTCTTGTTCAGCGGATAGGCAAAGCGCAGGATCAGGAACACCAGCAGGAACAGCACGGCCGGGATCATGACGGAGGAATTGTACATGCGCTGCAGGGCGACGTCGGACAGGCCCTCGGTCTTCAGCTTGCTGCCCTCGTAGCCGATGCGCAGCAGCGGCACGTTGATGAGGATCGTCGCTACCGTCTGGCCGAGCTTGCGCATAAAGGAATAGAAGGCGTAGCTGGTGGCCTCGTCGTTGAGGCCGTAGGTCACGCGGTTGTAGTCGATCGCATCCGCGGCCAGCGCCCAGATCAGCAGGAAGATAAAGGCCGTGCCGACGCCCGATGCGAGGCAGGCAGCCAGATACAGCCAGACGTTCGTGACGCCGAAGAGCGCCAGCACAAAGAGCGCGATGTAAAACGCGGCGGCCAGCAGGATGCCGTAGGCGCAGACCTCGCGGCGGCCGAACTTGTTGCCGAGGCGCGTGGCGAAGAACATGATCACCGCGACCGGCAGGTACTGGAACACGGTGGGCAGCATCGTCAGACCGGTCTTGTGGAAATAATGGTCGAACAGATAGGCGTTATAGCCCTGGCCGAACATCTGCGCGGCGAGGAACAGCATGCTGGCCACGCTGACGGCCATGAAGGGACGGCTCTTCAGCAGCGTCCTGATGACCTTCGCGGTCTGGCCCTTCTCACGCGGATCGGGCTTCGACTCAACGCGCTCCTTCGACCAGGCATAGCAGAGCAGATAGGCCAGAACGCTCAGCACGGCGATCACGACGACGCCGAGAAAGACCTTTTTGTAGTCCATCTGCGAGCTGCCGTCCGCGAGCTTGACGTAGCAGATGCTGGCCAGCACCATCGCGGGCATAGCGCCGAAGGTAGAGCCGATGGAGCGGAAGACCGACAGCGAGGAGCGCTCCTTGTCGTCGGAGGTGATGACCTGCGCCAGCGAGCCGTAGGGGATGTTGATGCAGGTGTAGAGCATGCCGAAGAGGATGTAGGTCACATAGATGAAGGCAAGCTTGCCGCCGGCGGAAAAGCCGCGGACGTCGGCGAACATCAGGATCGTCGCCAGCGCGACGGGAACGGCGAAGATCTTGATCCAGCGGCGGTAGCGCCCGTCGGAGCGGGGCTTCGCGCCGTCGATCAGCCGGCCCCAGATCGGGTCGTTGACCGCGTCCCAGATGCGGGCGATGATCGTCATGATCATCACGCTCAGAACGCTGATCTCGAGCACGTCGGTGTAATACTTGTTCAGAACGCTCTGCGTCAGGCCGAAGACCAGGCAGGAGGCGACGTCACCCATCGCGTAGCCGATCTTGTCCCGCGCCTTGATGCCGCTGGTAGCGGAAATGCTGTTAGCCATACTGACACCCTTTCTCATGGGCCAAGCCCATTGATAACAATATTTTACCCGAATCCGCAGGCTTCGTCAAGGAAAAAGGAAGGACGACGCCAGACGTCCTTCCCAGTTGTTTGCCGGTCACTGTCCGCCGCCGGATCCGGTCGGGGGAACGCCCGGTCCCCCGGGACCGCCGGGGCCTCCGGAGCCGCCGGGGTCTCCCGGGCCACCGGGACCG
>CAMZIX010000151.1 GCA_947307375.1 uncultured Clostridia bacterium
ATTATTCCTTGTCCATCAGATCCCAGGCGCCCAGCATGTACATGATGCCCAGGGCGCGGTCGTACAGGCCGTAGCCGGGGCGGACATTGCCCGGCTTCTCATCCCAGAGGTGACGGCCGTGGTCGGGGCGGATATAGCCCTCCCAGCCGGCGTCGTGGTAGGCGCGGAGAATGTCCAGGATGCCGGTTTCCCCGTCGCAGTCCCGGTGGCTGGCCTCGGAGAAGTCGCCGTTGGGGAAGTGCTTGACGTTGCGGATGTGCGCGAAGGCGATGCGGTCGGCGTGCTTCCGGACGATCTCGGCCACATTGTTCTCGGGGTTGGCGTTGAGGGAGCCGGAGCAGAGCGTCAGGCAGTTATAGGGGTCGTCCACCATCTTGAGGAAGCGGTCGATGCTCTCCGCGTCGACAAGCAGACGGGGCAGACCGAAAATATCCCAGGGGGGATCGTCCATGTGCACGGCCATTTTGATGCCGGTCTCATGGCACACGGGCATCAGTCTTTCGAGGAAGTACTGGAAATTGGCCCAGAGCTTCTCCTTGGTGACGTCCTTGTACTTCTCAAACAGCTCGTCCAGCTTCGCCATGCGCTCGGGCTCCCAGCCGGGGAAGCTCATATGGTACTTCTCGGTGAAGCCCATGACGTAGTCGGCCATTGCCTTCGGGTCGTCCTGGATCATGTCCTTCTGGTAGAACAGGGCGGTGGAGCCGTCGCCCACCGGATGGAAGAGGTCGGAGCGCGTCCAGTCGAAGATCGGCATGAAGTTGTAGCAGATGACCTTCACGCCGAAGGGCGCGAGGTTGCGGATGGTCTGGATGTAGTTGTCGATCAGCGCGTCGCGGGTGGGCAGGCCGATCTTGATGTCGTCGTGCACGTTGACGCTTTCGACCACGTCGCCGTTGAAGCCCGCGGCGGTGATCTGATCCATGACGACCTTGATCTCCTCGGGCTGCCAGACCTCGCCGGGCATCTTGTCGTGCAGCGCCCAGACGATGGTGCTCACGCCGGGGATCTGCCGGATGTCCGACAGCTTGATTTTGTCGTTTCCTTCGCCGTACCAGCGAAAACCCATTTGCATCGGCATGTGCGGTTCCTCCTGTTTTCTTGTGATTCTATTGTAGCATTTGCTTCGCGGAGATGAAATTGCGATTGTTGTTGCAAAGTTTGCATTTCTTGTGGTATCCTTGGTACGAAGGGAGTGCGTACGAATGAAGAAAAAGCTGCGCAGCGAGTTCAACAGCCGCCAGTATATGCTCTCCAGGGATTTTGAGGTCTATTATTACAGCGATCTGCACTTTTCCTCCGTCGGGAAACACAGCCACGCCTATACCGAGGTCTATCTCTTCTGTGAGGGAGAGGTGGACATGGAGATCGCGGGAAAGCGCCATCCGCTTCAAAGCGGCGACGTGCTGGTGCTGCCGCCCGGGACGGAGCATCAGGCGATCGTACGAGACGACGGGAAGCCCTATCGCCGCTTCGTCTTCTGGCTCAGCGAGGACTTCTGTCAGGCGCTGCGCGCCGAATCGCCGGATTATCTCTATCTCTTCGACCGCGTCCGGACGAAGAGGGACTACGTGGTTCCGATGGACCCGCTGGAATTCAACGGCCTGCGCAGCCAGCTCTTCACGCTGCTGGAGGAGCTGCACACCGACCGCTTCGGGCGGGACGCGCAGATCGCTCTCCACGTCCGGGAGATGCTTTTGCTGCTCAACCGCACGGTCTGGCAGAGGGAGAGCCAAAAGTCAAAGAAGGGAACGCGCTCGGCCTACCAGCGCGTCGCCGACTATATCTGCGACAATCTGGGCGGCGACCTGAGTCTTGATACGATGAGCCGGGAGCTGTATCTGAGCAAGTACTACATCGCCCATCTGTTCCAGGAGAACACGGGACTTTCCGTGCACCAGTACATCACGAAAAAACGGCTCGCCGCCTGCGTGGAGGCCATGCGGAGCGGACAGCACATCAACGAGATCTACGGCCGGCTCGGCTTTCTGAACTATTCCAGCTTCTACCGCGCCTTTCTGAAGGAGTACGGCTGCCCGCCCAGCGTCTATCTGGAGGAGCACCCTGCGTCTCGAAGCAAGCCAGCCGCCGGATGACCGGCGCAGTTTTGCAGGGAAGCAAAACTTTCCATCAGCAGCGAGCCGGTTTTGTTTGGCAAGGGCATTCCTTTTTTGAAAACACGGGAACAGGAGGATTCCAACATGAGAAAAACTAAGATCGTCTGCACCATCGGACCGTCCAGCGAGAAGCCGGAGGTCTTTCGGGAGATGTGCCTGAACGGGCTGAATGTCGCGCGCCTGAACTTCTCCCACGGCACCCACGAGGAGCACCAGAAGAAGATCGACATGATCAAGGCGGTGCGCGAGGAACTGAAGCTCCCCATCGCCATCATGCTGGACACCAAGGGCCCCGAGTACCGCATCCGCACCTTCAAGGACGGGAAGATCAGGCTGAAGGACGGCGACGACTTCACCTTTACCACCCGGGAGATCGAGGGCGATCAGCGCATCGTCTCCGTCAGCTACAAGGGCCTGGCGGACGACCTCGCGCCCGGTGACCGGGTGCTGGTCAACAACGGACTGGTGATCTTCGAGGTAAAGGAGATCGAAGGCACGGAGATCCGCTGCTCGGTGATCACCGGCGGCGAGCTCTCCAACCGGAAGAGCATGAGCTTTCCCGGCAAGGTGCTGCGCCAGACCTTCCTCAGCGAGCAGGACAAGGCGGACCTCCTCTTCGGCATCCGGAACGGCGTGGACTTCGTGGCCGCCTCCTTCGTGTCCTGCAGGCAGGATCTTGTGGACATGAAGCGCTTTCTCGCAGAAAACGGCGGCGGGGACATCGACGTGATCGCCAAGATCGAGAATCAGTCCGGCGTGGACAACATCGACGAGATCTGCACCGTCTGCGAGGGCATCATGGTCGCCCGCGGCGACCTCGGCGTGGAGGTGCCGTTCACGGAGCTGCCCGCCATCCAGAAGCACCTGATCACCAAGTGCCGCATGCTCGGCAAGCGGGTCATCACCGCGACCGAGATGCTCGAGAGCATGATCTCCAATCCCCGGCCCACCCGCGCCGAGATCAGCGACGTGGCCAACGCCGTATACGACGGCACCAGCGCCGTGATGCTTTCGGGCGAGTCCGCCGCGGGCAAATACCCGGTCGAGGCGCTGCGCGTCATGGGCGAGATCGCCGAGGAGACGGAAAAGCACATCGACTATATCGAGCAGTTCCGCACGCGGCCCTTCTTCATCCACAACCGCGTCGACGCGATTT
>CAMZIX010000152.1 GCA_947307375.1 uncultured Clostridia bacterium
CCCAGCTCGGCCTGCTGATGGCCGCCTATGAGATGAACGCCTTCAAGGACGAGTATCAGAAGGCCGTCATCGGCAACGCCAAGCACTTCGCCAAGGCCCTGGCGGCCCAGGGGCTGGAGGTCTGCGGCGACCCCGCCGTGGACTACACCGAGTCGCACCAGGTGCTGGTGAAGGTCGGCTACGGCAGCGGCGCCGAGATCGCCCGCCGGCTGGAGAACAACAACGTCATCGTCAACTACCAGGCGCTGCCCGACGAGGAGGGCTTCACCGCCTCCGGCGCGCTGCGCATGGGCACCAGCGAGATGACCCGCTTCGGCTTCGGCCCCGCGGAGTTCGACCGTCTGGCCGCGCTGATGGCCGACTGCATCCTGCGCGGCAGGGCCATCGGCCAGGACGTCTCCGACCTGCGCAAGGACTTTACCGAGATGCGCTACTGCTTCACCGACAAGGCCTTCACGGACACGCTCGAGGACTTTGCGGAACGGATCGGTTTCTAACAAACACAATTTATATTACGGAGGAAGAGATCATGAACTATCCCACCGAACTGAAGTACACCAAATCCCATGAATGGCTGCGCATGGAAGACGGCGTCGCCGTCGTCGGCATTTCTGACTTCGCACAGGACGCCCTGGGCGACGTGGTGTTTATCAACCTGCCCCAGGAAGGCGATGAGACCACCGCGGGCGAATCCTTCGGCGACGTCGAGTCCGTCAAGGCCGTCAGCGAGCTGATCTCCCCCGTCAGCGGCACCGTCTGCGCCGTCAACGAGGAACTGCTCGACGCGCCGGAGCTGCTGAACCAGGATCCCTACGCCGCCTGGATCATCAAGGTCGATCAAGTGACCGGGACCGAGGAGCTGCTGGACGCCGACGAGTACGCGGCTCACTGTGAGAATGAATAAAGCTCCGCAGGAGCAGGCGCAAAAAGGAGTCTGCTGATGAAACTGATCGTGATCGACATGCAGAAAGCGCTCCTGGACGACGAACTCTACGATCTGAACGGCCTGCTCGGGAACGTCGCAAAAATCATTGAAACGGCCCGGGAAAACAAGGTGGAAGTTATCTACGTCCAGCATGACGCTGGCCCCGGCACCGGCTTTTCCGCCGGGGATGAGGCCTTTGAGATCACCGACGAGGTCGCGCCGCGCGAAGGCGAAAAGGTCTTCGTCAAGACGATCAACAGCTGTTTCGGGAATCGGGACTTCAGCTCCTATCTGGAAGGTACGGAGGAGGACACGCTGATGATCGTCGGCCTGCAGACGAACTTCTGCATCGACGCCACCGTGAAATCCGCCTTTGAGCACGGCTACGACGTGATCGTCCCCGAGGGCTGCCACTCCACCTTCGACAACCCCTATATGACCGGAGAGACTACCTGCGCCTATTACTTCAACGAGGTTTGGCCGGATCTGTTCGCCGACTGCGTTACGCTGGAAGAAGCGATCGCGCTGATCCGGGAGCAGAATGCCTGAGCCAAAGGAAGGAAAGCCTATGAGTTATGTTCCATCCACTTTGGAACAGCGGAAGGAGATGCTCCGCGCCGTCGGCGCGGAGGACTTCCGGGCGCTGTACCGCGACGTGCCGCAGGAGATGCTGCTCGAGCGCCCGCTCGATCTGCCGGAAGGCCTGAGCGAGCTGGAGCTGAGCCGCCGCATGGAGTCCATGGCGGCCAAAAACCGCCTCTTCCCCACCATCCTGCGCGGCGCGGGCGCCTATGACCATTACATCCCCGCCGTTGTCCGCTCCATCCCGGCGAAGGAGGAATTCCTCACCGCCTACACGCCCTATCAGGCTGAAATGAGCCAGGGCGTGCTGCAGTCCATTTTTGAATACCAGACCATGATCTGCGAGCTGACGGGCATGGACGTGTCCAACGCCTCCGTCTACGACGGCGCCACCGCCGCCGCGGAGGCCGCCGCCATGTGCCGCGACCGCAAACGCCGCGTGACCCTGATCTCCGCCGCTGCCCATCCCGACGCGATCAACACCGTACGGACTTACTGCTACGGCACCGGCGACGAGCTTCGCATCGTGCCGATGAAGGACGGCAGGACCGATCCCGAGGCCCTGCGCGCCATGCTCACACCGGAGGTCGCCTCCTTCTACGTCCAGCAGCCGAACTTCTACGGCCAGCTGGAGGACGCGGAGGCGCTCGGCGCGCTCGTGCACGAGGCGGGCGCGCTGTACGTGATGGGCGTCAATCCGATCGCCCTCGGCATCATGAAGACCCCGCGCGACTGCGGCGCGGACGTCGCCGTCGGCGAGGGCCAGCCCCTCGGCATGCCGCTCGGCTTCGGCGGCCCCTATCTCGGCTTCATGGCCACGACAGCGAAGCACATGCGCAGGCTGCCCGGCCGCATCGTCGGCGAGACGGTCGACAGCCGCGGCGAGCGCGCCTACGTGCTGAGCCTGCAGGCCCGCGAGCAGCACATCCGCCGCGAGAAGGCCAGCAGCAACATCTGCTCCAACGAGGCGCTCTGCGCGCTGACCGCCGCGGTGTACCTGTCCGTCATGGGCCCCGAGGGCCTGGCGGAGGCCGCGCGGCAGAGCATGGCCAAGGCGCACTACCTGTGCAAAAAGCTCTGTGAGATCGAGGGCGTGTCCCTTGTATACACGGGCGAATACTTCCACGAGTTCGTCACCACCCTGCCCCGCCGGGACGAGGCGCTGAAGGCGCTCGAAGACGCGGGGATCCTCGGCGGTCTGCCCGTCGAGGGCGGCGTGCTCTGGTGCGCCACCGAAAAGCAGAGCCGCGAAGAGCTCGACCGGGCAGCGGCGATCGTGAAGGAGGTGCTGGCCGGATGAAGCTGATCTTTGAAAAGAGCGTGCCGGGCCGGCACAGCGATCTGCTGCCGAAGTGCGACGTGGAAGCCGCCGCGCTGCCGGAGGGCCTGCGCCGCGCGGAAAAGCCCGCCCTGCCCGAGCTGAGCGAGGTGGACGTAGCGCGCCACTACACCGAGCTCAACCACCGCGTGCACGGCGTCAACTGCGGCTTCTACCCGCTGGGCTCCTGCACGATGAAGTACAACCCCCGCATCGACGAGGACATGGCGGCACTGCCCGGCTTTGCCGGCGTGCACCCGCTGGCCCCGGCCTACGCCGTCGAGGGCTGCCGCGAGGTGCTCGACACCGCGGCGAGATATCTCTGCGAGCTGACCGGCATGCAGGGCATGACCTTCCAGCCCGCCGCCGGCGCCCACGGCGAATTCACCGGCGTGCTGCTGATCAAGCAGTACCACGACAGGCGCGGCGATACGAAGC
>CAMZIX010000153.1 GCA_947307375.1 uncultured Clostridia bacterium
CCGAGCGCCAGCGTCTGCCGGGCTACGCCTTCTCGCCGGACAGCGAGTGGCAGCGCGAGTTTGAGGAGAATTTCGAGTACACCGAGACCGACGATCAGCTCCGCTGCACGGCGGAGATCAAGGCCGACATGGAAAAAGCGACGCCGATGGACCGCCTGCTCTGCGGCGACGTGGGCTACGGCAAAACCGAGGTCGCCCTGCGGGCGGTGATGAAATGCGTGCTCGACGGCCGGCAGGCGGCGATCCTCGTGCCGACCACGGTGCTCGCGCAGCAGCACTATCAGACGGCGCTGCAGCGCTTCTTCGGTTTCCCGGTGAACATCGCGGTGCTCAGCCGCTTCCGCAGCGGCGGCCAGGCGGCGCAGGCCGTCGCCGACCTCGCCAGCGGCAAGTGCGACCTTGTCATCGGCACGCACCGGCTGCTGTCGAAGGACGTGAAATTCAAGGACCTCGGCCTGCTGGTGGTGGATGAAGAGCAGCGCTTCGGCGTCAGCCACAAGGAGCACATCAAGGAGCTCAGCCGCGGCGTGGACGTGCTGACCCTGTCGGCCACGCCGATCCCGCGCACGCTGAACATGGCGATGTCCGGCATCCGCGACATGTCCACTCTGGACGATCCGCCGGAGGATCGCCTGCCGGTGCAGACCTTTGTGATGGAGCACGACTGGGGCATCGTGGCGGACGCGATCCGCCGCGAGATCCAGCGCGGCGGGCAGGTCTACTACCTGCACAACCGCATCGACGACATCGAGCGCTGCGCGAGAAAGCTCCGCGATCTGCTGGAGGACAGCGTGAGCGTGGGCGTGGCGCACGGGCAGCTGGACAAGGCCGTGCTCGCGAGCGTGATGGATTCCGTCGCCTCCGGCGAGACGCAGGTGCTGGTCTGCACGACGATCATCGAGACCGGCATCGACATCCCGAACGTCAACACGCTGATCATCGAGGACGCCGACCGCCTGGGGCTGGCGCAGCTGCACCAGATCCGCGGCCGCGTGGGCCGCTCGACCCGCCGCGCCTCGGCCTATCTGACCTTCCGGCGCGACAAGGTGCTGACCGAGATCGCCGAAAAGCGGCTCAACGCGATCCGCGACTTCGCGGCCTTCGGCTCCGGCACCAAGATCGCGATGCGCGATCTGGAGATCCGCGGCGCGGGCAACCTGCTGGGCGCCGAGCAGTCCGGCCATATGATCGACGTCGGCTACGACATGTATATGAAGCTGCTGAGCGAGGCGGTGCTCGAGGCGCGCGGCATCCCCGTGCCGAAGGCCGCGGACTGCTCCGCCGACCTCGCCGTGGCCGCCAACATCCCCGACCGCTACGTCCCCTCTTCGGAGCAGCGCATGGACATCTACCGCCGCATCGCGCTGATCCGCAGCGAGGAGGAGGCCGACGACCTGATGGACGAGCTGATCGACCGCTTCGGCGATCCGCCGCCGGGCGTGACGGCGCTGATCCAGGTGGCGCTGCTGCGCGGCGAGGCAGGGCGCGCGGGCGTCACGGACATCGCCCAGAAGGCCGGCTATCTGCGCTTCACGGTCAAAGATTTCGATATGGAGAAGGTCTCGCGCCTCTACGCGCTGCCCGAATACAAGGGGAGACTCCGCGTGGAGGCCGGATCGAAGCCCTGTCTGAGCCTGCGCATCAAGGCCAAGCCGCACGTGATCGACGAGGCCCGGCGCTTTGTGGCCGACTGGGGTGAACAATCTGTTAAATCCGGGGCGGAGACTTGAGTTCCCGGCCGCGCGGTGCTATAGTACTGCTTGTATTTCCCACAGAAAGGATTGTTCCCGATGAAAAAACTGCTTTGGATCCTGCTGGCCCTCGGGCTGGTTTTTGTCGCCGCCGTCGGCCTCTCGCAGAAGCCCGCCAAGACGCCCGCGCCCGCGTCTGCCGCCGAGGACGAGACCATCTACGTCTCTCCCGTCAATCCGGAGCCGCCCACGACCTCCGTACCGGAGGCGCCGGAAGCCGCGGCGCTGCGCCACGTGGATATGGAGGCGCTGCACGCGCTCTATCCCGAGGACAGCGTCTACGCCAGGATCGGCGAGCGCGAGATCAGCTGGGGCGAATACTATGAATGGCTCGGCACTTATATCCTCAGCGCCGAGCAGTATATGGATTCCATGGCCTCCTACGGCATGGCGAGCAGCTGGGAGAGCCCCTATGCCGAGGGCGTGAGCCTGGGCGATTACGTCGTCGCCAACCTCAACGACAACCTGCGCGCCTTCACCGGCATCGACGACTTCGCCGCGCAGAACGCCATCGAGATCAGCGAGGAGGAGATCGCCGCCAAGAAGGCCGAGGACAAGAGCGCCATGCTCGGCCCCGACGCCTCCGAGGAGGACTGGGCCGCGCTGCTGACGCAGAACTTCCTGACCGAAAGGATCTATCTGGCGCAGGCGAAGGCCAATCTGGAGCTGAACAAAGCGCTGGAGACGCTGTACGGGGAAAACGGTGAAAAAATCAGCGCCGAAGCGCTGCAGCAGTACATCGAAGGCAAGGAATACCTCCGCTGCAACCACATCCTCTTCCTGACGATGGATATGGACACGCGCGAGCCGCTCGACGAAGAGACGATCGCTGCCAAAAAGTCGCGCGCGGAGGAGATCGCGGCCGAGCTGCAGGCCATCGAAAACCGCGAGGAGCTGCTGGCGCGCTTTGCCGAGCTCAAGGCGGAGCTGGACGAGGACTCCGGCAAGCTCTATTATCCCGACGGCTACCTCTTCACGCCCGGCCAGATGGTGCAGGCCTTTGAAGAGACCACGAAAGCGCTGGAAGCCTTTGAGGTCTCCGCGCCGGTGCTCTCCGAGTACGGCTACCACGTCATCATCCGCCTGCCCATCGACGCGGACACCGTGACCGACGACGGCCGCACGATCGGCGCAGGCGCCGCCAGCGAGATCATGGCCGACGCGCTGGACAAGGTCGTCGACGCGCTGGACTTCACGCTCGCCGAAGGCATGGAGCCCGTCGATCTGCTGCGGTTCCTGACCGAGGACGCCGACAAATAATGCAAAAAGCTCCCGGACGGAGGGCGGTTTTGGGCCGCCCTCCGATTTTTTTGCGATTTTTTGAAAAAAGCTCTTGACAAATACATCGAAGTGCGATATATATTATATCGCAGTCCGATATATCG
>CAMZIX010000154.1 GCA_947307375.1 uncultured Clostridia bacterium
GTCATCTTCACGCTCAGATAGCGTTTCCCCTTAACTGCACCGCCCTATGCGCCGTTCCATCATCCTGCTTTCGCTTCTCCTGTTCCCCTGCGTGCTCGGCGCGCAGGACCTCACGGAAGTCCGCGAACTGAAACAGCTGTGGAAATTCGACGAAGCCATCGCCTGCCTGACGCAGATGATGGAGGAAGAGGGCCCGAAACCGGCGTTCCTGGAGGAGCTGGCGGACTGCCACTACCAGTGCGGCAATTACGACGAAGCCCTGAGGCAGTACGACCTGCTCTCCCTGGCCAACCCCGGAAAGCTGCTCTACAAGCTGCGCATGATGAGCTTGCTCAACCGCGGGCACAGGTACGAAGACGTCATCCACATCGGCCGCGATGTCCTGCAGCGGGATTCCATCATGCAGGTGACCATCCTGGTCGGAGACGCATTCAACCAGCTGGAACAGCGGGATTCCGCGGAGTGGTACTACCGGAAGGCGCTGGCGCGCCGTGCGCACAACGAATCCGTCGTCAGCAAGTTGTCCAACATCCTCCTCGGCCAGAAACGTTTCCAGGAGGCATACGACCTGGCCGGCGCTTTCCTCGCCGAGGAGCCGGACAACCTGACCGCCCTCTCGGTCTACGGCGTCGCCCAGTTCGCGATGGAGCAGTACGAAGACGCCCGGGCCAGTTTCAAGCGGATGCGCGAGCTGGAGGACGATTCCTATGCCGTCCACTACTATCTGGGCAAATGTGCGCAGAAATGCCTCATCCCGATGGAGGCGGAGGAAGAATTCGTCCTGGCCTGGGAACGTGACACCACGGATCTCGGCCTGGCGAAGACCATCGCCCACCTGAAAGGCGACCGCCGGGCCCCCGACTGGGAGGACTGGTACAAGATCGTACTCGACAGGCTGACCCCGACCCCGGAGCAGATCGCCGACCTGGCCTCCGCCCATCAGGGCTACGCCTATGCTGCCTACAAGAGCTTCCGCACGGACCTCTGCATCGAGCATTACAAGCTGGTGCTGGAATACAATCCCCAGTACTACGCGTCCTACTATATGATCGCGCAGTGCTACGAACGCAAACATGACTATAAGAATGCACTCGCCTGGTTCAAGAAGGGCCAGACCCTTTTCGGCAAGGGCACGCGCGGCCGGGAGATCTGCGATGCCGGTGCCGAACGCGTCCAGGCGGAGCTCTTTATGACAGAAAAATAAAGAAAAAGAACAAGATAAGACCTCTACCTACTCTTTTACTTTGATAAACTATAAACTATACCTAAATTTACAGCCAAAACCGACCGGTCCCTGTCGGCTGCCCGCACGCTATCAAAAACGTCAGACAGAAACTTCTTGTTAAAGGGACCAAAACACACACAACCCCCGACCGGCCGTACCATAGATACGGCCGGTCTTTATTATGCCCGGATGTGTCAGTCTTCGGAGGCGATCTCCTTGAGTTCGGCGCGGTAGGCCATCAGGAGGCGGGACTTGGAGATGAAGCCGAGATACTTGCGGTCGGCGTCGATGACGGGAAGCCGCCAGGCGCCGGTCCGCTCGAACTTGTTCATCACCGATTCCATCTTCTCGCCGGCGTAGATGAAGTCCGGCGCGGATTCCATGATGTTGTAGACGTGGAGCTTGTCGTATTTGGCGCTGTCGAAGAGCACGCGGCGGGTAGAGGCCACGTCCACCATGCCCTGGAAGCGCCCCTGCCTGTCGATGACCGGCAGGACGGCGGCGTCGCTCCCCGTGACGACCTCCACGACCTCGCGCAGCGTCGCGTCGATCTGCACACGCGGGTATTTGTCGCGGATGAGCGTGTCGGTCTGCAGGAGCGTGAGGACCGCCTGGTCGCTGTCGTGCGTGAGGAGGTCGCCGCTCTGCGCGATACGCTTGGTGTAGATGGAATATTTCTCGAAGATGCGCACCGTGCCGAAGGCGACGGTGGCGGTCAGGATGAGCGGGATGAGGAGGTCGTAGCCGCCGGAGATCTCGGCGATGAGGAAGATGGCGGTCATCGGGGCCTGCATCACGCCGGCCATCAGCGCCGCCATGCCCACGAGCACGAAGTTCTGCTCCGGCACGCTGAAGCCCAGCAGATTGAGGCAGCGGGCGATCACGAAGCCGAGGATGGCGCCGGCGAACAGGGTCGGACCGAAGGTACCACCGACTCCCCCGCCGGCGTTGGTGGCCGTCATCGCGAAGACCTTCAGGAAGAAGATCAGCGCGAAGAGCACGGGCACGCCCCACTTCCAGTCCAGCAGGAAGGACAGGACGCTGCGGCCCTCCAGGGCCAGGTCCTCGCCGTTGAGCAGGGCGCCGAGCGAGTCGTAGCCCTCGCCGTAGAGCGGCGGGAAGAGGAAGATCAGCAGACCCAGCGCGACCGCGCAGAGCGCCCAGCGCACGTAAGGATTCTTGATCTTGCCGACGCGGTCTTCCAGGCGGAGGGTCATCCGCATGAAATAGAGCGAACCGAAGCCGCCGACGATGCCCAGGACGATGTAGAAGGGGAGGTTGCCCATCGAGAAGGGCGTCAGCGTGCAGGCGAAGATCGGGGTCTGCCCCCGGAAGATATAGGAAATCACCGTGGCCGAGATGGTCGAGAGCAGCAGGGGCAGCAGCGACCGCATCGACACGTTGAAGAGCAGGATCTCCAGGGTGAAGAGCACGCCGGCCAGCGGGGCTTTGAAGATGCCCGCCACGGCGCCGGCGGCGCCGCAGCCCAGCAGCAGCGTGATGTTGCGGTAGGACAGGCCGCACAGCCGGCCCAGGTTGGAGCCGATGGCCGCGCCCGTGTAGACGATCGGGGCCTCGGCACCCACGGATCCACCGAATCCGATCGTGATGCTGGAGGTCAGCATCGAGGACCAGGTGTTGTGGGGCTTGATCTTGGAGTCGTTGCGCGAGACGGCCAGCAGGGCCTTGGTGACGCCGTGGCCGATGTTGTCCCGGATCAGGTAGCGCACCAGGACCAGCGACACCAGCATGCCGATGCCCGGCAGGACGAGGTATTGCCAGTCGTAGCTGAAATGGAAGTCCTGGTTGAGCAGGAGCTTGACGGTGTGGATGGCCCAGTCCAAAATGACGGCGGCGCACCCGGAGAGCACGCCGACCATCAGGCTGAGCAGCAAAAGCTTG
>CAMZIX010000155.1 GCA_947307375.1 uncultured Clostridia bacterium
CGGTGGCGGCCGGCAGACTGATCGCCGGCTGGATGATGTCGCCGCTCTCGCAGCAGCGGCCCGCAAGGTCGAAGATCGCGCGCAGCCGTCCGCGCGGCGCGGCGTGCAGCACGGTGTACTGCGCGCCGTAGAGGCAGTAGCGCGGGTTGTCGGTCATGCCGCCGTCGGTGACGACGTAGCTCTTGTAGCCCGGGATGCGCTTGACGCTGCAGACCGTGTAGACCGTCATGCCTGCGTCGGCCACGATGCTGCGCCCCGGCTCCATCAGAAAGCGCGGCAGCGGCAGGGAGGCCTCCTCGATGCGCCGTCTCAGGCGCGCGCCGACCTCGGCGATGCGCGCGGGGATGTCCGCCATCGGGTCGTCGTCGGTGTAGCGCACGCCGTAGCCGCCGCCGACGTTGAGCTCGCGGAAGGTGAAGCCGAGCTCGTCGCGCACGTCGGCCATGAAGCCGACCATCAGATCGATCGTGCGCAGAAACACGTCCTCGTCGAAGACCATCGAGCCGACGTGGCAGTGCAGCCCGGCCACCTCGAGGCTCTTCATGCCCAGCGCGGCGCGGACGAACTCCATGGCCTGCCCGGTCTCGACGGGCACGCCGAACTTCACGTCCACCGCGCCGGTGTTGATCGCGTGGTAGGTGTGCGGGTCGATGCCCGGCGTGATGCGCAGCAGCACCTTCTGGCGCTTTCCCGCCGCGGCCGCCTGCTCGGACAGGGCGATCAGCTCGTCGCCGTTGTCCACGATGAAGCAGCCCACGCCGCGCTCGAGCGCGAAGGCGATGTCCGCGTCCGTCTTGCCGTCGCCGTGGTAATAGATCCCCTCCGCCGGATAGCCCGCGGCGAGGGCCGTGCCGATCTCGCCGGGCGAGACCGCGTCGATCCCCAGACCCTCCTCGGCCATGATGCGGTACATCCTGCGGAAGGAGGCCGCCTTGCCCGCGTAGAGCGGCAGCGCGTCGGAGCCGAAGGCGGCGCGGAAGGCCGCGAGGTACATCCGGCAGTTTTCGCGGATGCGGTCCTCGTCCATCAGATACAGCGGCGTGCCCCAGCGGTCCGCCAGCGCGTTCACGTCCTGCCCGGCAAAGAGCAGGCGGCCGTCGGAGGCGCGGCTGATATTGTCACAAAGCATCGAGATCCCTCCCGAAAGGTTTTCTTAAATTTAACACGCTAACGAAACAAAGTCAAGGCCGGAAGCCTGCCCCGGGGCCGCAGCCCCGGGGCTTTTTTGACCGCGGAGATCGGAAAACGGGATCAAGTCCCTAGCGTTCCTCGCGGAAATAGGGCAGGCCCAGCGAGGCGGGCGGCTGGTTCTCGCGGCGGTTCTGCATCGAGGTGAGCACCAGCACGATGATCGTGACGACGTAGGGCGCCATCTTGTACAGCTCCTTGACGGCGAGGTTCATGCCCGAGGGGATGTACATGTGCACGATATACAGTCCGCCGAAGAGGAAGGAGGCCAGCACGCCGACGTTCGGCCGCCAGACCGTGAAGATGACCAGCGCGATCGCGAGCCAGCCGCGGTCGCCGAAGGCGTTGTTCGACCACACGCCCGAGGCGTAGTCCATCACGTAGTACAGACCGCCCAGGCCCGCGATCATCGCGCCGATGCAGGTGGCCATGTACTTGTGCCGCGCGACGTTGATGCCGGCGGCGTCCGCGGTGGTGGGGCTCTCGCCCACGGCGCGCAGGTGCAGGCCCAGCCGCGTCCGCTTCAGGATATAGGAGGCCACGAGCGCGATGACGACGGCCAGGTAGGCCAGGAAGCCGTAGGAAAGGAAGAGCTTGCCGAAAGCGCCCAGCTTTTCCGCGAAGGGCAGGCTGCTGCGGAAGGCGTAGCTCGTCGACGAGAGGATGATCGAGGGCAGCTCGCTGCCGGAGAGCTTGATCAGAGACCCGCCGAAGAAGTTGCCGAAGCCCACGCCGAAGGTCGTCAGCGCCAGGCCGGTGACGTTCTGGTTGGCGCGCAGCGTCACCGTGAGGAAGCAGTACAGCAGGCCCATGAGGAGCGAGCCGACCAGGCAGCAGACGAGCGGGATCAGGATCCCGGGGAGGGGGCGGAAGGCCGCGCCGGCGGACTGTTCGTAGAAGAACGAGCCGATGACGCCGCTGATCGCGCCGACGTACATGATGCCCGGGATGCCGAGGTTGAGGTTGCCGGATTTCTCCGTCAGGGTCTCGCCCGTGCTGCCGAGCAGCAGCGGGATGCCCTGGACGACCGCGCGGGGGATGAAGGAAATGACGTCAAACATTGCTCACTTGCCCTCCTTTCCGGCGCTGCGGCGGAATTTCAGCTGATAGTTGATGAAGAACTCGCTGCCGATGATGAAGAACAGGATGATGCCCGTCAGGATGTCGCCGAAGCTCGAGTTGAGCGAGAACTTGGTCGCGATCTCGCTGGCGCCGCGGCCGAGGAAGACCAGCAGGAAGCTCGTGAGGATCATCCAGATCGGGTTGAACTTGGCCAGCCACGAGACCATGACGGCCGTGAAGCCGCGGCCCTCGACGATCGTGGGCGTGAGCGTGTGGTGCGTGCTGCCGACGAGCAGCAGGCCCGCCAGACCGCAGATCGCGCCGGAGAGCAGCATCGTGCGGATGATGACGCGGTCGACCTTGATGCCGACGTAGCGGGCGGTGCGCTCGCTCTCGCCGACGACGGCCAGCTCATAGCCGTGCTTGGAGTAGTTCAGGTACACGTACATCCCCAGGCACACGACCGCGACGACGATGATGTTGAGCAGATACTTGTACGAGCCGATCTGCGGGAACCAGCCGATCTGCGTGTTGGGGTTGATGATGCCGATGTTGCCCGAGCCCTTGGGCGATTCCCACACCACGCAGTAGTAGGCCACCAGCTGGGTCGCGACGTAGTTCATCATCAGCGTGAAGAGCGTCTCGTTGGTGTTGAAGCGCGCCTTGAAGAAGGCGGGGATGCCGGCCCAGATCGCGCCGGCGAGGATGCTCGTGACGATCATCAGCAAAATGACCGCGCCGTTGGGCAGCTTGTCGCGCAGGCAGATCATGCAGGCCGCCGCGGCCAGCGCGCCGGCCAGGGCCTGGCCCTCGCCGCCGAGGTTCCAGCAGCGC
>CAMZIX010000156.1 GCA_947307375.1 uncultured Clostridia bacterium
GTCCCGCTTTCGGCCACAGCTATTCCTCGGCCGTGACCCAGGCCCCGAGCTGCACGGCGGCAGGTGTCAAGACCTATACCTGCTCCAGCTGCGGCGACAGCTATACCGAGTCGATCCCTGCCACCGGCCATAACTACTCCTCGGCTGTGACGCAGGCCCCGACCTGCACGGCGGCAGGCGTGAAGACCTATACCTGCTCCAACTGCGGCGACACTTATACCGAAGCGATCCCCGCCACAGGCCACACGCCCGTCAACGGAGTCGTTACAACGCCTGCTACCTGTACGGCCACGGGTGTGATGACCTATACCTGCGCGGTCTGCGGCGCACCGGTGACGGCAGAGATCCCCATGATTCCCCACACCTTCATGGTGGAAGTAAACGCAGAGACAGGCGAGACAAGAGAGGTCTGCGCAGTCTGCGGAAAGGCTGCCTGAGACGGAAGCATAACGCAACAACGAACCCCCGCGGGGCTGCCTGAGCGGCAGCCCCGCATTTTATATTGCCGGGTACAAATAATACGAAATTGTGAAGCAGAGAAAAAATATTTATAAATCTTCAAAGCCGCGCTTGTG
This sequence comes from uncultured Clostridia bacterium, assembly GCA_947307375.1. The sequence continues at coordinate 576 of CAMZIX010000156.1, forward strand.
TTCAGGCGCGGCTTGGTATATAATGAGCTCGGAATTGCGCCCAAAAGTTACGCATTTTTACTGATATCAGGCAAAAAGGAAACAAATAATGAAGGAAAAGTTGCAGAAGACAAGCAAATCGGGCGATTCCGAGCTGAGGCGTCAGCGCAGGCGCGCCCGGATGAAGGATTTCGGCGCAAGCTTGTGCTTTCTCTCACCGAGCCTTCTGGGCGTGGGTGTCTTCTTCATCGTTCCCTTCTTTGTGGTGGTCTACTACTCCCTCATCGACGGCGTCGGCTCGCGGAATTTCGTCTTTCTGGACAACTATATCAAGCTTTTCCAGAACAGCGCCTTCCAGACCGCCTCGAAGAACACCCTGCAGTTTTCCTTCATCGCGGTGCCGCTGGCGGTGGTGCTGCCCATCCTGCTGGCCCTGATGCTCGAGGCGCGCATCCCGATGAAAAGCCAGTTCCGCACCTTCTTCCTGAGCCCGATGATGGTGCCGGTGGCCTCGGTGGTGCTGATCTGGCAGGTGCTCTTCAACTACAACGGCACCATTAACGAGTTTCTGATGGTCTTCGGGGCGGATAAGATCGACTGGCTGCAGAGCGACTACTGCCAGGTCGTGGTCATGATCCTCTTCCTCTGGAAGACCCTGGGCTATAACATGATTCTGTTCATGGCGGGCCTGGCCAACATCCCGAAAGAGCTGCTCGAGGTCGCCGACGTCGAGGGCGCGGGCGAGCTCTATAAGTTCTTTGCCATCAAGCTGCGCTATCTGTCGCCCACGGTGCTGTTCGTGACGATCCTGTCGCTCATTAACTCCTTCAAGGTCTTCCGCGAGGTCTATCTGCTGACGGGCGACTATCCCTACGAAAAGCTCTACATGCTGCAGCACTTCATGAACAATACCTTCCGCTCGCTGGATTATCAGAAGCTTTCCTCCGCGGCGGTCGTCATGGCCATCGTGATGGTGATCCTGATCGCCATCCTCTTCAAGGCCGAGGACTGGTTCGGGAAGGACGTGGAAGGATGAAGCATCGGAAGAAAAAGCGTTATTTCTCGCGCGGTGTGATCTTCTTCCTGTGCCTGCTGTTTTCGGTGATGTTCCTGCTGCCGACGGTCCTGACGATCACGAACTCCTTCATGTCCGAGGCCGAGATCAAGGCAAACTACGGCATGATCTTCTCGACCACCCAGGGCGGCTACGTCTCGAAGACGGTCAACCTGAAGTTCATTCCCGACCAGGTCACCCTGTCCCAGTATGTTACGGGGCTTATAAAATCGCCGGAATACCTGCTGAAGCTGTGGAACAGCATCCTGCTGGTGGTGCCCATCGTGATCCTGCAGGTGGCGGTCGCCTCGGTGGCGGCCTACAGCTTTACGCGCTGGCGCGGCAAACTGCGCAGCGGCATCTTCTTTTTCTACGTCATCCTGATGCTGATGCCCTATCAGGTGACGCTGGTGCCGAACTATCTGGTCAGCAGCTGGCTGGGCATCCTGAACACCCGCTGGAGCATCATTCTCCCGGGCATGTTCGCCCCCTTTTCGGTCTTCCTGCTGACGAAGTTCATGCGCCGCATTCCCTTTTCCCTGATCGAGGCGGCCAAGGTGGACGGCGCGGGGGAATGGGAGATCTTTACAAAAATCTGCCTGCCGGAATGCCGGTCGGCGCTCTATTCGATTGCCATCCTGGTCTTCATCGACTATTGGAACATGGTCGAGCAGCCCCTCATCCTGCTCCCCGATGCGGATGCACAGCCGCTGTCGGTGTTCCTGTCCCAGATCAACGCCGGTGAGATCGGTCTTGCCTTCGCCATGGCGACGGTCTATATGATCCCGTCCCTGCTGCTGTTCCTGCACGGGGAGGAATACCTGGTCGAAGGGATCGCGAATTCCGGCAGCGTCAAAGGGTAAACACGGGGGACCGCAGCGGTTCCCGAGGAGAAAGCTATGAACGAAACACCGAAAAACAGAGAATGGGTTAAAAACGCCGCGATCGTTTTCCTCGCGGTGCTGCTGGTGCTGACCTTTTTCTCGAACACCATCATGAACCGCAGTCTGCCTGAGGTGGCGACCCAGGACGTGACCGACGGCGCCATCGTCTCCAAGGTGCGCGGCTCGGGCACCGTCACGGCCAACGGCAACAACCAGGTGAAGATGGAGAAGACCCGCGTCATCCGCGCCGTGCTGGTCAAGTCCGGCCAGGAGGTCAAGGCGGGCGATGTTCTGTTCACCCTCGGCGAAGGCAGCAGCGAAGAGATCGAAGCCCTCGAAGAGAAGATCCGCAACCTGCAGAACTCCTACAACCGCACCGCCGTCAGCGGCCAGGTGTCTACTAATTATACAGCCGATGAAAGAAACATAGATATTCTTGCTGATAAGTTGCTGGAAGCAGAGGTGGCTTTGCAGCATGCTGAAGAGGCCGCAAGGCAGGCAGCTCCGGAAGAAACACAGATAGCAGCGGTAGAAAACGAACTGGTAGAAGCCATTAAGGCTCGAGATGAAGCG
>CAMZIX010000157.1 GCA_947307375.1 uncultured Clostridia bacterium
GCCAGCACGTCCTTGACCTCGGCGCGGTCGAAGAAGCGGGTGCCGCCGATGATGCGGTACGGGATGCCGTTTCTCTTGAAGGCGTATTCCAGCTGGTTCGACTGGGCGTTCATGCGGTAGAGGATCGCGTGATCCCGCCAGTTGGCGCCCTTGCTGTATTCCCCGAGGATCGTCGAGGCGACGTACTGCGCCTCCTCGTGCTCATTGTCAGCGACATAGAGCCGGATCGGATTGCCGCGGTCCTTCTTCGTCCAGAGCTCCTTTCCCTTACGGCCGAGGTTGTTGCGGATCACGCCGTTGGCCGCGTCCAGGATATGGCCGGTGCTGCGGTAGTTCTGCTCCAGACGGATGACACGGCAGTTTTTGTACTCGCTCTCAAAGGAGAGGATGTTCTCGATCGTCGCGCCGCGGAACTTGTAGATGCTTTGGTCGTCGTCGCCGACAACGCAGATGTTCCCCCATCCGCCCGCGAGGATCGAGGACAGCAGATACTGCAGATGGTTCGTATCCTGATACTCGTCGATCAGCACATAGCGGAAGCGCCGCTGCCAGTAGCCGCGCACCTCCTCGTTTTCCTGCAGGAGCTTGACGGTAAAGGCGATCAGGTCGTCAAAATCCATCGCCCCCGCGGCAAACATCCGGCGCATGTACTCCACATAGACCTCGCCGATGCGGATGCGGCGGATATCGCCGGAGGCTTTCGCCTGACGCAGGTATTCCTCCGCGCCGATCTGCGCGTCCTTGGCGCGGCTGATCTCCCCCAGCAGCATCCGTGGCGCAAAGCTTTTCTCATCCAGGTTCTGATCCTTGGAAATGTGCTTGATCAGGCTCGTGCTGTCCGAGGTATCGTAGATCGTAAAGCTGGTCGGAAAGCCGAGCTTTTCCGCCTCCCGGCGCAGGATACGCACGCAGGCAGAATGGAAGGTGCAGGCCCAGATATCGTTGGCCTCCTCCCCCAGCATGCGCGCCAGGCGGTCCTTGAGCTCTCCGGCAGCTTTGTTCGTGAAGGTGATGGCCAGGATCCGCCAGGGATCGACGGGATCCAGGCGCGCCGCAGCGAGGCCGCGCTCTTCCCCGGCCTCCAGCGCGGCAAGCATCGCCTCGTCCGCGCCCGCCGGAAGCTCATCACTGTCGCTGGCGCGGCCGTATTTCAGCAAATTGGCGATACGGTTGATGAGCACCGTCGTTTTGCCGCTCCCGGCGCCGGCCAGGATCAGCAGCGGGCCTTCGGTGGCCAGAACGGCCTCCTGCTGCCTGTCGTTCAGTTTTTCAAAATCACGGCGCACAAAGGCGCGGCGCGCTTCCACGAAGCGTTTTTCAAAATCGGTCATCATGGGATGGATTGTAACACATTTCGGCTTGCCTTACAAGGCTTATGTTACATCATCCACTCCCGCATCCGTTCAACGGCGCGGCGCTCCAGACGTGAGATCTGCACCTGGGAAACATGCAGCACGCGGGCGCAGCTCTGCTGGGTCATCCCGTGGAAATAGCGCAGCGCGATCACCTGTTTTTCCCGCTCCGGCAGCCGGTCAAAGGCGGCGCGCAGCGCAACGCGCTCGAGCATCTTTTCCTCCGCCTGGTAGTCGCCCAGCACCAGCTCCAGCGTAAAGCCGCCCTCGCCGCTTTCCCGCTGGAGGCTCTCCGTCGGTCCGGCCGCCGTCTCGGCAAAGGCGATTTCCTCCGGGCTGAGTCCGGTCTCCTCGGACAGCTCGCGTACGCTCGGCTCCCGCCCCAGACGCTGCTCCAGCGACATGCGGGCCGTTCGCAGGTGATTGGCCTGCTCCTTGATGCTGCGGCTGACCTTGACGGCCCCGTCGTCGCGCAGAAAGCGCCGGATCTCCCCGGAGATCTTCGGTACGGCGTAGGTGGAAAACTCTGTCCCGAAGCTTTCGTCATAGCCCTCCACCGCTTTCAGGAAGCCGACGCAGCCAAGCTGATACAGATCCTCCGGATCGGCGCCGCGGCCGAAAAAACGCCGCGTCACGCTCCAGATCAAACCGCTGTTCTCCTCGATCAGCCGTCCCCCGGCTTCGCGATCCCCCTGCTGCGCCGCCTGGATGGCGGACAGCATATCCTCCTTCATCGCTGACCGATGCGCGGACAGATGCGGCGGCGCATTACGACCGTGGTCCCCTTGCCGGGCCGGGATCGGACGCGGAGCTTGTCCATAAAGCTGCCGATGATCGTAAAGCCCATGCCGCTCCGATCCTCGCCGCCGGTCGTAAAGAGCGGCTGCATCGCGCGCGGCACGTCCTCGATTCCGACGCCCCAGTCCTTGACCGTGATCTCCAGCACCTGCCCGTCCAGAATACGCATTTTCATCAGGACTGGGCCGATCGAATCGGGATAGGCGTGGACGATGGCATTGGTCACCGCTTCGGACACCGCGGTCTTGATATCGCCCAATTCTTCCATCGTCGGATCGAGCTGCGCGGCGAAGGCTGCCGCTGCCGCGCGGGCGAAAGACTCGTTGCAGCTTTTGCTCGGGAATTCGATCCTGATCTGATTTTGTTCTTTCATGTTGCTCCTCCCAGTCTCCCGCTTCCCACGGGGATCATACGGTCCAGGCCGGCTGTTTCCAGAACACGCCGGGCCTGTCCGGCCGGGTTTTCGATCCATAGCTTGCCGCCGATGTTTTTGCTGTGCCGATCCGCCCTGACGATGACGGCGATGCCCGAGGAATCCATAAAGCTCAGCGCAGACAGATCCAACACGCAGTCCCGCGGGAGATATTCGTCCAGAAGCTCCGCGATGCACGCGCTGGTCTGCTGCGCCTCGTGCTGATCCAGCTCGCCGGACAGGTAAATCGTAAGTCGTCCGGCGGAAAATGAGGTGCTGACAGTCATAGCATCCACTCCGTAAAAAAATGTCACTGCATAGGAACTATGCAGTGACATTTTATCGGATTGCTTATGCGGAAAAGGTCGGATCAGCCGAGAGACGCCAGACTGGCCTTCAGGTTTTCGATCAAGGCCTCCAGCTTGGCTTTCTTCTCGCGCTCGACGTTGACGACGGCCTCCGGCGCGCGGGTGACGAAGTTCTG
>CAMZIX010000158.1 GCA_947307375.1 uncultured Clostridia bacterium
GTCACGCTGCCGCCGGGGCTGTTGATATAAAACTGGATGTCCTTGTCGGGATCCTGCGCCTCCAGATACAGAAGCTGGGCGACGATCAGGCTCGCAGTGGTATCGTTGACCTCCTCGCTCAGCATTACGATGCGGTCGTTCAGCAGGCGGGAAAAAATGTCGTACGAGCGCTCGCCGCGGCTGGTCTGTTCAACGACATAAGGAACTAAACTCATTGTATGAAACTCTCCTTTCCGTTATCAGCAACTCTCAGAGAGCATATCCCCAAGGATTGGAAAATATACCGTTTTACTCCTGCTCGGGGGCCTTGGCGACGGCGCTGTCGAGGATAAGCTTGCCGGCCATTTCCTTCTTCTTCTCCTCAGCGATATAGTCCATGCCGAAGTACTTTTCGACTTCCTCGGCCTTGGTGCCGATGCTCTCCGCCACCTTGTTGAGGTACTCGCGGTTCTCCTCCTCGGTGGTTTCGATCTTCTCGGCCTCGATCACGGCCTCGAGCAGCAGATCGTTGCGGACCTGATACTCGGCGGCGGGACGGATGGTGTTGTTGATCATCGCATCGTCGACGCCCATCATCTGCTTGAGCTGGTCCAGGGACATGTCGCGGGAGTTCATGCCGAAGTTCGCGGCGTAATTGCGAAGGATCTCCTCGGTCTTCTCGGCGATCATTGCCTCGGGGATGGTGACGGTCAGGTTCTCGGCGGCCTGGCGCATGACCTCGGTACGGAACTCGGTGTCGGCCTTCTCGTTCGCCTTCTTCTCCAGCTCCTCGCGGATGTTGGCCTTGTACTCGTCCATCGTGTCAAAGCCGTTGTCGCCGGCGAAATCGTCGTCCAGCTCGGGCAGCTCGGCCACGGTGAGGTCGTGCAGCTTGACCTTGAACACAACGTCCTTGCCGGCCAGATCTTCCACGTAATCCTTCGGGAAGGTAATGTTGATGTCCTTCTCCTCGCCGACCTTCATGCCGACGATCTGATCCTCAAAACCGGGAACGAAGGAATTGGAGCCGAGCTCAAGGGAATAGCCCTCGGCCTTGCCGCCGTCAAAGCGCTCGCCGTCGAGAAAGCCGTCAAAGTCGATCTTCGCGGTGTCGCCCATCTGCGCCTCGCGGTCATCCACACTGATCTGGCGGGCGCTGCGCTTGCGCACGCTCTCAAGCTCTTTCTCAACGTCCTCGTCGCTGATCGCAACGATCGGCTTGACCGCCTCAAGGCCCTTGTACTGGCCGAGGGTCACGACGGGATACAGTTCAACGCTGAAGGTGTAAGCGGCGGTGCGATCATCGGTGACTTCCACATTGGTGATGCTGGGTGCGCCGACCACGCGCAGCTCGTTCTCGGTCACGCCGAGCTCATAGGCCTTCGGGGCGAGCTCGTCCAGCGCGTCCTGGTAAAAGACTTCGGGGCCGTACATGCCCTCGACGACCTGACGCGGGGCCTTGCCCTTGCGGAAGCCGGGGATATATATCTGAGATTTGTTCTTCAGGTAAGCGGCCTGGACGGCGGCTTCAAACTCCGCCTTGTCGGTCTCTACCGTAAAAACAGCGGTATTGTTTTCTTTTTTCTCTGTGTTTTTGACGATCATGGTTGATCTCCTTCCTCTTTATGTGCATAGCAAGCTACGTTACTATAGCAGATTCCGCATCTGAAATCAATGATAATTTCTTGAATTCAAAGGATTTTTACCGGTTTGAAGTTCACATGGTCGGCCGAGATCAGACGGAATTCCGTTCCGTCCCGCCATCCGTTGAAGGAGAGGCGGCAGCCCTTGCCGTGGATATGCCCATAGCAGCAGAGTTTCACGTCGTGCTGCTTCAGAAGCGCCAGGATCTCCGGACACTCGTATTTCTGATAGATCGGCGGATAGTGCAGAAAAACAAGCTTTTCCCGGTCCCCCGCCGCATTCAGAGACGTCTCCAGGCGTCCGATCTCCCGCAGCATGATCTTCCTGTCATGCGCGTCTCCGGTCTCCTCCTCGTAAAACCAGCCGCGCGTACCGCAGACGGCCGTATCTCCGTAAAAGAAACAGTTGTTGTGCAGGATATCGATCGTTGTGATGCCGTTTGCCTCAAAGAAGCGCCGCGCCTTGGCGGCCGTGCTCCACCAGTAATCGTGGTTGCCCTTGACGATCAGCTTTTTCCCGGGAAGACGATCGATGAACAGGAAATCCTCCTTCGCGTCCTCCAGACTCATCCCCCAGCTCAAATCGCCGCACAAAACGGTGAGATCCTCATCTCTCACGCCGGAAAAGCCGCAGAGCAGCTTTTCGGCGTGGTTTTCCCACTGATCGCCGAAAACGTCCATCGGCTTATTCGCTGCGAGCGAAAGATGAAGATCTCCGATTGCAAATAAAGACATAAAAATGGTTCCGTTTCTAAGAATAATCCGGCAAACAGTCTCAAAAACTAATCCTGCCAGGCATGGCAAGGAGGCAAAACATGAACGACAGGAAACACAGCGACATCCTTCCCGGCGTAGGCTGCGACGTAACGGCCTGCAAATACAACACCGTCGACTGCCGCTGCAGCGCGGCGCGCATCAGCGTTCAGAACGAGAAGGCCAGCACCAAGGGCGAGACCTATTGCTCGACCTTCTGCCCGAGAGGGACCTGCTGAACAGCCCGGCCAAGGCCGGGTACATATCATTCAAAGGCGTTTTCGATATGGTTGATGGTGGGAAAGCGCGTCTCCACGCCCTGCGGCGCATAGATCTCGATCACGTCGAAGCGCGGCTGAAGCTCAGTCTCATGCTCAGCCAGATACAGAGACGCCGCAGCCAGGATCCGCTGCCGCTTGGCGGGCGTGACGAATTCCCGCGCCTCGCCGCGGCTGGCGTCCCTGCGCGTCTTGACCTCGAGAAAGGCCAGGATCCCGCGGCGGCTGGCGATCAGGTCGATCTCGCCGAAGCGGCAGGAATAATTGCTCTCCACGATACGCCAGCCGTGCCGGCGGAGATAGCGGGCCGCGCGCTCCTCGCCCCAGCGGCCCGAACGATTGTCAGCCATCAGTGCATCTTCCTCAGAAAGCT
>CAMZIX010000159.1 GCA_947307375.1 uncultured Clostridia bacterium
CAGCTGCACCTGCCGGTGCAGTCCGGCAGCGACCGCATCCTCAAGCGCATGAACCGCAGCTATGACAGCGAAAAATACCTGCGGCAGGCCGCGCTGGCGCGGCAGTACATGCCCGACCTCGTGCTGACGACCGACATCATCGTGGGCTTCCCCGGCGAGACCGAGGAGGACTTCGCCGCGACGCTGAAGCTCTGCGAGGAAGTGCGCTTCGACGCGATGTTCACCTTTATCTATTCCAAGCGCGTCGGCACGCCCGCGGCCTCGATGCCCGACCCCTACACCCGAGAGGACAAGCAGCGCCACTTCGACGCGCTGACGGAGCTGTCGAACCGGATCTCCGCCGAAAAGCACAGGGAATACGAGGGGAAGACCCTCCGCGTGCTGATCGACGGCGAGACCGGGCGCGAGGAGTACAATCTCTCCTCCCGCAGCGACGGCGGCCGCCTCGTCCACCTCCGGGGCGATCCCGCCCTGATCGGACGCTTCGCGGACGTGCGCATCACCGCCAGCAACACCTGGGCCTTGTACGGCGAGCTGATTTGATTAGTTTTTCAGACAGAAACGGAGACAGATATGGCTGAACTCACGCCGATGAAGCGGCAGTATTGGGAGATCAAGCAGCATTATCAGGACTGCCTGCTCTTTTACCGCCTGGGCGATTTCTACGAAATGTTCGACGAGGACGCGAAGGTCGCCTCGCGGGAGCTCGATCTCGCGCTGACGACCCGCGACCGCAATGTGGAGGATCCGGACGAGCGCACCCCGATGTGCGGCGTGCCCTACCACAGCGCCGAGACCTATATCGCGCGGCTGATCGCCAAGGGCTACAAGGTCGCCATCTGCGAGCAGACCGAGGATCCGGCCCTGGCCAAGGGCCTGGTCTCGCGCGACGTGATCCGCATCATCACGCCCGGCACCGTGACCGAGAGCTCGATGCTCGAGGAGAACCGCTCCAACTACATCGCCTCGGTCTATCTCGGCCGGACGGACGGCGGCGTCGCCTTCTGCGATCTCAGCACCGGCGAATTCTGCTGCGCGGGCTTCCGGAGCGACGCGCTCAGCCATGTGCTCAACGAGCTGGGCCGCTTCGCCCCGCGCGAGGTCCTGCTCTCCCCGGGCGCGGACGCCTGCCCGGAGCTGCGCGAGTTCCTGTCCCAGCGCCTGAGCGCGATGCCCGAGATCAGCGGCATGCAGTTCGACTACATGCCCTGCTCGATCCTTCTGTGCCGCCAGTTCGGCTATGACGACGTCGACGCGAGCGGCCTCGGGGAGGATCCCGCCGCCGTCTGCGCGGTCGGCGCGCTGCTGCAGTATCTGATCGACACGCAGAAATTCGACCTCAGCCACATCAACCGCCTCGATCTCTTCGCCGGCGGCCGCTATATGGAGCTCGACTGGGTCACCCGCCGCAGCCTGGAGCTGACCGAGTCGATGCGCGGCGGCGAAAAGCGCGGCAGTCTCCTCTGGGTGCTGGACAAGACGAAGACGCCGATGGGCAGCCGGATGCTGCGCGCCTGGATCGAGCGGCCGCTGCTGTCCGCCGTGGCCATCCGCCGCCGGCTGTCGGCCGTGCAGGAGCTCGTCAGCGACAATGTGCGCCGCGGCGAGCTGATGCTGATCCTGCGCGGCGTGTCCGACATGCAGCGTCTGGTGGGCCGCGCGGTCTACGGCACGGCCGGCGGGCGCGATCTGCGCGCGCTCTGTACCTGCTGCGCCGCGCTGCCGAGGCTGAAGGAGCAGCTCGCGCCCTTCCGCTCGGCGGAGCTGAGCGCGATCTGCGCGATGGACGAGCTGCGCGACGTATTCACGAAGATCGACGTCGCCCTGGCCGACGATCCCCCCTTCTCCGTGCGCGAGGGAGGCATCCTGCGCGCAGGCTATGTGCCGGAGCTCGACGAGCTGCGCGATATCCGTGACAACGGCTCGCGCCTGATCCAGGAGCTGGAGGCGCGCGAGCGCGAGCGCACCGGCATCAAAAAGCTGAAGGTCGGCTACAACAAGGTTTTTGGCTATTACATCGACATCCCGCGCTCGGCGGGCCTGGAGAACGTGCCCGCGGACTACATCCGCAAGCAGACCCTGGTCTCCAACGAGCGCTACTTCACCCAGGAGCTCAAGGAACTGGAAAACAGCCTGCTCACCGCGCGCGAGCGCATCAACGAGCTGGAATACCGCATTTTCTGCGAGCTGCGCGACTATGTGGCCGCCCAGGTCACCCGCATCCAGGCTACCGCGGAGTCTGTGGCCGAGCTGGATGTGCTCTGCGCCCTGGCGGAGACCGCCGTACGCAACAACTACACCATGCCCGAGGTCGACACCTCGCGGCAGCTGCAGATCATCGAGGGCCGTCATCCGGTGGTCGAGCAGACCCTGCGCGAGATCCTTTTCGTGCCGAACGACACGCTGCTCGACGACCGCGACAACCGCGTCGCCATCGTCACCGGTCCGAACATGGCCGGTAAATCCACCTACATGCGCCAGACGGCGCTGATCGTGCTGATGGCGCAGATCGGCTCCTTCGTGCCGGCCAAAAGCGCGACGATCGGCATCGTCGACCGGGTCTTTACCCGCATCGGCGCCTCCGACGACCTGGCCTCCGGCCAATCCACCTTCATGGTGGAAATGACCGAAATGGCCAATATCCTCAAGCACGCCACGCCCGCCTCGCTGCTGATCCTCGACGAGATCGGCCGCGGCACCTCCACCTACGACGGCATGGCCATCGCCCGGGCGGTGCTGGAATTCTGCGCGGACAAGCGCCGCCTCGGCGCGAAAACCATGTTCGCCACGCACTACCACGAGCTCTCGGTGCTCGAGGGGCAGCTGCCCGGCGTGCGCAACTACAACATCACCGCCAAAAAGCAGGGCGGCACGCTGGTTTTCCTGCGCAAGATCATGCCCGGCGCCGCCGACGAGAGCTACGGCATCGAGGTCG
>CAMZIX010000160.1 GCA_947307375.1 uncultured Clostridia bacterium
CGAAGCGGACCCAGACGTCACCGAACTGGCCGGAACCGCCGGACTGCTTCTTGTGACGGCCGTGGGCCTCGACTTTGGCCTTGATCTTCTCGCGGTAGGCGACGCGGGCGGGCTTGATCTCGGTGTCGACGCCGAAGCGGCTCTTCAGCTTCGCACAGAGGACGTCCACCTGGATATCGCCGGCGCCGGAGATGACCATCTGATGGGTCTCGGCGTTGTTGACGAGAGTGAAGGAGATGTCTTCCTCATTGAGTCTGGCCAGACCGCCGGCGACCTTGTCGTCCTGCCCCTTGGTCTTCGGGGAGATGGCCATGGAGTAGCAGGGCTCGGGCATTTCAACGGCGGGCAGCTCGACCTCGTTCTTCGGATCGCAGATCGTATCGCCGGTCTTCCAGTCCATCTTGCCGACGGCGACGATGTCGCCGCAGCAGGCTTCGCGGGTCTCGACGTTCTTCTTGCCGGTGATGGTGTACAGGCGGCCGAGCTTGTCGGTGCTGTTGGAGCGCGGGTTGCGCAGGGACAGATCGGAGTTGATCGCGCCCTTCAGGACCTTGACAAAGCTGTACTTGCCGAACTGGTCGGACACGGTCTTGAACACAAAGCCGAGCGTGGGGCCGTTGGGATCGATGCCCTCGACCTCGGCGGGGGAGGGAACGTAGTCGACGATGCCCTGCAGCAGAGCCTCGGTGCCGATGTTCTGCATCGCGGCGCTGGCGAACACGGGAACGACGCTGCGGTCCTTCATGCCGGCGCGCAGACCCTCGATGATGTCGGCGCTGTCAAGCTCCATCGTGTCGAAGAACTTCTCCATCAGCTCTTCGGTGGCGCCGGCGGCGGTCTCCATCAGCTCCATGCGGAGGTCTTCCGCATGACCGGCGTCGGCCGCAGGGACCTCGCCCTTCACGGTCTTGCCGCCGTTGGTGGTATAGCAGACGTTGTTGACCAGGTCGATCACGCCCTTGCCGTCGCTCGTGGGAATGGTGACGGGCGCGACGATGCTGCCGTACTTGGCGCGCAGCGCTTCGACGACGGCAAAGTAATCGCCATGCTCCTCATCGTCCTTGGAGACGACGAAGGCGGTGGGCAGATTGGCGGTCTTCAGATATTTCCAGCTTCTCTCGGCGCCGACGGAGATGCCGTCCTTGGCGGTGACGAGGATGAAGCCGGCCTCGACGGCGCGGAGCGCGCAGAGGACTTCGCCCACAAAGTCAAAATAACCCGGGCAGTCGATCACATTGATCTTCACACCGCCGAAATTGATCGGAGCGACGGAAGAGGAAATGGTGATCTGGCGCTTGATCTCCTCGGCGTCGTAGTCGCAGACGGTGTTGCCGTCGCTGACCTTGCCCATGCGGTCGATCGCACCGGTGACAAAGAGCATGCTCTCGGCCAGGCTGGTCTTGCCGCTGTTGCCGTGGCCCAGGAGGGCGATGTTGCGAATGTTTTTGGTTTCGTAGCTCATGTGTTGCTTCCTCTCTGTTAGAAAATATGGCAAAGGGTCAATTTCGCAATCGCTTTATTATACACTATAAAATGCAGGTTTTGCAAGACATATTTTTGCCGGAAAAGCGGAATTCTGCCGCCTTGCGGGCGGGCGAGGTGAAGAAAAACAAGTCTTTTCAAGCGAAGCAAAATATGATATAGTGTACCTTAGTCATTGAGACAGGAGGCGCCTGTATGAAAAAAGTATTGAAAGGTCTTCTGAAGATCGTTCTGATCCTGATCCTGGTCGTCGTGCTTGGCCTCGGCGGCCTGCTCGGCTGGCTGACCTATACCGAATATAAGCCCGCGGACAGGGAAGCGCTGGAGTTCTTCGCCACTACGGTCGACGCTGAAAAGCTCCCGGCGGGCGAGAGCATCGAAATCCTCAGCTGGAACATCGGCTACGCCGGTCTCGGCGCGGGGTCCGATTTCTTTATGGACGGCGGCAAAAGTGCCCGCTCGGCGGACAAGATGCAGGTCAGCGAATACCTGGCCGGTATTTACAGCAGTCTGTATAACAGCGAGGATGAGCCGGACCTGATCCTGCTGCAGGAGGTGGACGTGGATTCCTCCCGCACCTACGGCATCAACGAGGCCGAACAGCTCGGCCGCGGCAACGCCGTACAGGCGCTGAACTATTCCTGCCCCTTCGTCCCGCTGCCGCTGCCGCCGCAGATGCCGATGGCCAAGGTCAACAGCGGCCTGCTGACCACGACCCGCTTCGATGTGGAGAGCGCGGAGCGCATCTCGCTGCCCTGCCCCTTCTCCTGGCCGCTGCGCGTCGCCAACCTCAAGCGCTGCCTGCTGGTGAGCTATCTGCCGATCGAGGGCACGGACAAGCAGCTTGTGCTGGTCAATCTCCACCTGGAGGCCTATGACGACGGCGAGGGCAAGCTTGCCCAGACGAAGGCGCTCAACGATTTCCTGCAGAGCGAATACGAAAAAGGCAACTACGTCATCGCCGGCGGCGACTTCAACCAGACCTTCCCCGGCGGCCTGAACGCCTATCCTGTGGTCAATCCGGAGTTCTGGGCGCCCGGAACGCTGACGGAGGATATGCTGCCTGCCGGCTGGAGCTTTGCCTACAGTCTGGACGTGCCGAGCTGCCGCCTGCTGAACCAGCCCTATGATCCCGACGACAAGCTCAACACCCAGTACTATGTGATCGACGGCTTCATCCTCTCGCCGAACGTGGAACTGGAGACGGTCGAGACCCTTGACTATGGCTTTGCCGATTCCGATCACAACCCGGTGCGCATCCGCGTGAAGCTCGCCGCCTGAATGACAGAAAAAAACAGCTCCTGTGCTTTCCACAGGAGCTGTTTTTTTATCTCAGCAGCCGCAGCCGCAGTCACCGCCGCAGCCGCAGTAGATCGGAAGAGCGTCGTGTAGGGAAAGAGTGTTCTTTATCGTGGTTTTTTTTGTGGGGTGGGGGGGTGTTTTTTTA
>CAMZIX010000161.1 GCA_947307375.1 uncultured Clostridia bacterium
GCGTAGCTGACGGAGGAGATCGCGTCGCTGGCGAAAATGGGGATGCCCCACAGGACATTGAATTTTTCCTCGCTCAGCTCGGTGTCCGCCAGACGCCGCCCGAGGAAGAAGGCCAGCAGTTTTTCTTTCAATCTGTTCCCACCTTTCCACGGACCGGGATCCGCTTCCCTGTGTTATTCGTCGGTGTGATACGAAAGTTTTGTTATTTTATCATATCAGGCCGCCGCTTTCAAGGCTTTTCCGTTCTTTGCGGCGGGACTTGCATAGTTCCCGCGCTTTATGCTATGATGAAAGTTGAATAATTGTCCCTGCAGATGCGGGGGCGTACGGGAGGCGATCCCTTGGAACAGACAAGCTTTTCGGCGCTGCTGCAGGCCGATGAGGAGCGGCTGCGCCATACCCTGCGCGCCAACGACAGCATCGAAAAATGCCGGGAGCACAGCCTGGAGACCCTGAGCGAGGAGCTCGGCAATCTGCTGCTGCGCTATAACGCCGCCTGCGGCCCGGACCGGATGCGTCAGGCTCTGGCGGACTGCGTGACCGCCACGGCGCGCGACAGCCTCGCGCTGCTGAAAGCGGCGGGCGCCGAAAAGGAAACGCCCCGGCGCGAGAGCTCCGGCTGGGCGATGCTGCTGCTGCTGATCGCGGTGATCGCGGCGGCGGCCTGCGTGCTGTTGCTCGAGTCGATGCGGCTGGTCGCCGTCGGCTGCGCGGCCGCGGCCGTGATCGCGGCCTTCGCCGCCGGGCGGCTGTGGTTCCGCAAACAGGAGGTCACGGTGCGGCCCACGCTGGACGCGGACGCGCTCTGGCTCGGCGTCAAGCGCACGAGCGAGACGATGGATCTGAAGATCGACGCCTTCTGCGAGCGCGCGAGCGAATGGGCGCAGGAGCGGGAAAAGGCGAAGGGCGAGGAGGTCCTCGACGAGGAGACGATCCGCCTCTTCGGCGACCTGCTGGAGGCGCTGTACGCCGACAACGGGGACTTCGCCCTGCGGCAGCTGAAGAAGATCCGGCCCTGTCTGCGCGCGCTCGGCATCGAGACGGTGGACTTCAACGGAGAAAACGCGGATCAGTTCGAGCTCTTCCCCTCCCTGAAGCCGGGCGTGACGCTGCGCCCCGCGCTGCGGGCCGGGGACCGGCTGCTGCTGGCCGGACGGGCGACGGAACAGGCGGATTGAGCGGCAAGGAGACGCTGACAGGATGATTTACTGGGGATTTGACCTGGGCGACGGCGAGAGCACGGTCGCCCGCGTGCGCGGCGAAGGGCAGTCGAGCCCCGAGACCGTGCCCGTCGACGGCAGCCGCGTGCTGCTGACAGCCTGGGCGCTGATGAAAAACGGAGAGCTGCGGATCGGCGAGCGGGCGGCGAAGTCCGCCTCGGCCGCGCTGCGCAGCGCCGCGCGCTTCAAGGGGCGCTTTCTGGATCCGCAGTCCGACAGCGCGGGGCTGATCCGGGACTTTTCTTCGCGGGTCTTCGAGTCGCTGCGCGCAAGCGGGGCGATGAGCGGCGGCGAGAACAGCAACAGCGTGTACATCGGCTGCCCCGCGGGCTGGGACAAGGCCGCGCGGGAGCGCTATCTCACGATCTTTGAGACCCTCGGCGTGCCGACGCCGAAGGTGATCTCGGAATCCCGGGCGGTCATGGTGGGCGCGATCCAGTCCAATTCCGTGCGGGACTACGTCGACCTGCGCAGCAAGACCGTGCTGGTGGTGGACGTCGGCTCCTCCACGACGGATTTTGCCTACATCAAAAAAGGAAAAGAGGCCGAGATCCGCACCGGCGGCGAGGTACGCCTGGGCGGCGGCGTGATGGACGAGACCCTGCTCGAGGCCTGCGTGGGAACCTCGCCCCGGACGGCGGACATCCGCAAGGTATTCGCCGCGAGCGAGAGCTGGCGCGTGGACTGCGAGCTGCGCGCCCGGAGGCTCAAGGAGCGCTACTACGCCTCCGGCCCGGTCGGGGAGCGCGAGGAGCAGAGCGAGGCGGTGCTGATCCGCTACGACGAGCCGCTGCTGCTCGACCTGGTGATGGACGAAACCATGGCGCGGCGGCTGACCGACCAGCCGTGCCGCGCGCTGGGCGGGCGCTCCTTCCGCGAGGTCTTCTGCGCCGGTCTGCGCGAGGTGCGCGAGGCCATCGGCGACAACCCGCCGGAGCTGCTGTTTTTGACGGGCGGCGTGTCGCGCATGGACGAGATCCGCCGCTGGTGCGCCGAGATCTTCCCGCAGGCCGTGATCTACGTCGACGCGGAGCCCGAATTCAGCGTGGCCAAGGGCCTGGCCTGGTGCGGGCGCATCGACGACGAGCTGGGGCGCTTCCGCGCCGAGGTGGACGCGCTGATCGGCTCGGACACCATTGAAAGCATCGTGCTGCAGCATCTGCGCAGCCTCTATGACGGCGTGCTGGACCAGCTGCTCGACCCCCTGCTGGAGCAGGCGGTCAAGCCGGTGCTGCTCGACTGGCGCGAGGGCCGGATCGAGACCCTCGCCGGCACGGAGGACGCGCTGCGCGAGCACATCAAGATCTATCTGCACTCCGAGGAGGCGCGGCAGCTGCTGTACGGCCCGGTCAGCGGCTGGATGAGCCGGGTGTCCGAGGACCTGGAGACTTATACCTCGCCGATCTGCCGGCGCTGGCACGTGCCGGATCACTCGCTGAACATCTCCTCGCGCCTGGCCGCGAGCGACCTGCATATCCTGGAAAAGGTCGACGCGCAGCGCGTTTTCGCCGGCGATACGCTCGCCGGGGCCGCCTTCTTCGTCGAGTCGGTGATCTCTGTGGTCGTGGGCCTGCTCTGCGGCGGCAGCGGCATGGCGCTGATCGCTGAGGGTCCGGTGGGCATCGCGATCGGCGTGATCTCCTCGCTGCTGCTGTTCGCCGTGGGGCGGCTGCTGGGCAAGGAGGCCGTGGACCAGAAGATCGC
>CAMZIX010000162.1 GCA_947307375.1 uncultured Clostridia bacterium
TTTTTCCTTGGGTGCATTTTTCTATCAAAATCGGTGTACTAAGCCAGCCGAGCGTGATGGATGGAAACCCATTGCAAGAAATAGAGAGGAGAGAGATGCTCACGGCATGAGTATCTCTCTCCTTTTTCAATCCTGTCGGACAGTTGCCGAAGCTTTTTTCAAAGCTCTCTTATGGGTGTCGGCAAAACGACCGTCTTGAGGCAGGCCGCGCCCTGTGCTATAATCAAATAACATACGAGGATCGGGAAGGATGATCATGGAAACGCTGCATGTTCGAAGCCTGAACGCGTACCTGCGGGAGCGCTTCGGAGAAAAGGTGTACAAGCTTGCCCTGGACGGCGGCTTCACCTGCCCGACGCGGGACGGGACGATCGACACGCGCGGCTGCATCTTCTGCGCCGGTGGGAGCGGCGCGTTCACGGTGCCGGTCGGGGAGGACGTCCATGCGGCGATCGAACAGGCGAAAACGCTGGTCGCGGACAAGGGCGGGAAGAAATACATCGCCTATTATCAGAGCTATACCGGGACCTACGCCCCGGTGGAGCGGCTGCGCGCCCTGTACACGGAGACGATCTCGCATCCGGACGTCGTCGCCCTGTCGATCGGCACCCGGCCCGATTGCCTGCCGGATGAAGTCGTCGCGCTGCTCAGGGAGCTGAACGCCATCAAGCCGGTCTGGGTGGAGCTCGGTCTGCAAACGGTGCACGAGGCCACGGCCAAGTATATCCGCCGCGGCTATCCCCTGGCGGTCTTTGAAGACGCTGTGCGTCGGCTGCACGAGGCGGGGATCGAGGTGATCGTCCACATGATCCTCGGCCTGCCAAGCGAGACGCGGTCGATGATGGCCCAAACGGCGCGGTACATCGGGCAAAGCGGCGCGGAGGGGATCAAATTCCAGCTTTTGCATGTGCTGGAGGGGACGGATCTGGCGGAGGATTACCGGAAGGGACTGTTTTCTGTTCTGACATTGGAAGCATATATCCGCGTGTTGGAAACCTGCGTCGAGGCCATCCCGGCCGACATGGTGATCCACCGCCTGACCGGGGACGGAGCCAAGCGTGAGCTGATCGCGCCGCTCTGGAGCGCGGACAAGAAGCAGGTCCTCAACGCGATCCATCGTGCCTTTGAGCGGGACGGTGTGATACAGGGAAAACACTGGAACGAGGTCTCTGCGGGAAGAGAATAGATCGTGGCTTAAAGAGAACAAAAGAGGCTCCGCTTTTGGCGGAGCCTCCCCATTTTATCTGGCGTAATCGTGCGTCTTTTCCTTTTGCTTTTCCAGCTCGCGCAGCCGGACGCGGTTGTAGCGCAGCAGATCACAGGTCAGGCTTTTCAAATCCTCGGTGCCGGACGAGAAGACCGCCACCAGATACTTCTTGGCCTTGTACTCCTGATAGATCGGCTTCAGGGATTCCAGCACTGCGGGGTCCTGGCTCTCCGCGTGGGTGAGCCAGATATTCACTCGTTTTTGTTGATCCTTGACTTCAAGCTCCAATCGGCTCACCTCCATTCATAGTTTTCCAAATTTTACTGGTGCTTATACAGGGACAAGGGGACAAACAGTCGGTCTTGTGATACACCCCCTTTCGGCTCAGATTTTTACAGGTCATGGGCCTCACCTTTCCTTTCCACGAAGCGGACGCTGTCCGGGTAATACAGGGTGATGATGGCCGGGCGTCCCTGGCCGCGCTTGCGGCGGCGGATCAGCCCGGAGGCTTCCAGCTCGCGCAGCACTGCCACGCTGCGCTGCTTGCCTTTGTGGAGCTTCTGCCGCACGTCCTCCACGGTGAAGTAGATGCGGATGCTGCCGTCCGGCTCCAGATAGCCGTTTTCGCGGGAGATGCTGGCGCGATCCAGCATCAGCGTGTAGAGGTATTTGGCCTCGGCGGAGAGCGAGGCGTAGGGCTCCTCCGTCAAGAAGCGCGGGCAGATCAGGTAGCACGGCGCCGGGGTCTCTGCTTTTACTGCAATCATTATCTGTGACATTCCCTCTTTCTTTCCTTGTTTTTGACTGACAGACTGACGGATGATTCGTTGTCATTGATTCCTTCTACTTGATTTCCGGTCGATTCTCCGACCCTCTTGAGAGCCGAAATCCGATCCTCAAGAGAACGCGGTTTCCAGCCGTTTAGAGGTTCCACATCCGGGTTTTCCGTATCTGGCTGAGCCATATCCGGATTTACCGTTCTTTTTCGGCCTCCGCCTCCTTCTTCCGTTCGTCCCGCACGAAGGGTTCGAGTTTCGATTTGATCCGGTACAGCTCCTTCAGCTCGCCACGGATCGGCTTGAGCTGATCGGATTCCGCGGCATACGCGGCGGTCAGCCTGTCCAGCTCTTTCTGCCAGGCCTTTATGGGGAGCTTGTGATCCGGCGCGGCGGCGTCCAACTTTCGCTTGGCGAGCAGAAACAGATTGATCTCGCGATCATGCTCGGCGCGGAACTTCTCGCGGGCTTTTTTGAACCGGATGCTGTTCCATTCCTCATAGACCGGCGTCAGGCGCTTGAACTCCCCGGCAAAGCGAATCAGCTCGCTGAGTTCCTTCATCCGCGCAGACCTGGCGTTCAGCTCCGCGGTCATGGCCGCGGACTTCTGTTGGAAGTCCTGCATATAGGCGTCGAAGTCCGCCAGCGTGACGATCCCGCGCTCCTGTAGAATCAGCACCAACTCTGAAAACTCCTTGAGGTTGCCAATCTTCGCTCTGTTCGACCATGCGCCGGCGTTGCGCTGCTCAAGGCGCTGCGTGAGCAGGTCCGCCAACACGGGCGACTGCGGCGCGTTCAGCTGCTCCCTGATTTCGGCAAGCCCCTGCAGCAGTTCCTTGATGCGCCGGGCGATCTCCCGCAGCTTCTGATTCGTCGCGCAGATCAGACGATTCAGGCTGCCCTTGTCAGTGGCAATCCCGCGCGC
>CAMZIX010000163.1 GCA_947307375.1 uncultured Clostridia bacterium
GCTTTTTGTCGGCCGTGCGGCCGAAGCAGCGCTCGAATTCGGTGTGCGAGGAGAGCAGATAGAGCTGCCAGTTCTCCGTTTTCGCCCAGGCGGCGCCAAAGCCCCGGTAGAGGCGCTCGGCCTCCTCCTTCTCCAGGATGCGCTCGCCGTAGGGCGGATTGGTGACGATCACGCCGCGTTCGGTTTTCCGGTCGAACTTCGTCGCGTCCGCGAGTTCAAAGCGCACGCAGTCCAGCACGCCCGCGCGTCTGGCGTTCTCCTCGGCCAGGGCGAGCGCCTTCGGGTCGATATCGGAGCCGAGGATGCGGTAGTCGCCGTGGTATTCCCTTGTCCGCGCCGCCTCCCGCTCGCGCGCGAAGACTTCCCTGCCGATCACCGGCCAGTCCATCGCACGGAAGCTGCGGTTGAGGCCCGGCGCGCGGTTTTTCGCGATCAGCGCGGCCTCGATCGGGATCGTGCCGCTGCCGCAGAAGGGGTCGCAGAAATCGTCCCGCCCCCGGTAGCGCGAGAGCGTGACCATCGCGGCGGCCATCGTCTCCTTGAGGGGCGCCGCGTTGTGCGCCGGGCGGTAGCCCCGCTTGTGCAGACCTTCGCCGGAGGTATCGAGACTCAGCGAGACCCGGTCCTTCATGATCGCGAACTGCACCTGATAGCAGGCGCCTGTCTCCGGGAACCACTCGATGCCGTAGACCGCCTTCAGCCGCTCGACGATGGCCTTTTTGATGATCTTCTGGCAGTCCGACACCGAAAAAAGCTTGGAATTGAGGCTGTAGCCCTTGACGGGGAAGGCCCCGTCCTTCGGGATGAGCTGCTCCCAGGGCAGCGCCCGCGTGCCCTCGAAGAGCTCGTCGAAGCTCAGCGCCTGAAAGCGCCCCAGCTCCAGCAGCACGCGTTCGCCGATGCGCAGGTTGATGTTCGCACGCGCGATCGCCTCCGCGCCGCCGCGGAAATTGACGCGCCCGTTTTCGGCGGTCACGTCAGACAGCTCCATGCGCCGGAGCTCGTCGGCGATCGGGCCCTCCAGACCAAGCAGGCAGGGGACGGAAAGTGTGTAATCCATAAGCTTCTCCCAAATCCTTTTCGCGCTTATTTTACAACAAAGATTTGAACTTGTAAAGAACGGGCGATTGACGGAAGCGACAAAAACCCGTATAATGTGCAGGAACAGAAAAAGGGGAGGGATCCTGATGAATCGGGTCGCCATCGTCACCGGCGGCAGCGGCGGCATCGGCCGCTGCACGGCGCAGGAGCTGCGCAAGGCCGGCTGCACGGTTTATGAATTTTCCCGGCGTGAAAACACGGCCAGGGGCGTCGTCCATCTGACGGCGGACATCACCGACGAGGAGCAGGTGCGCGCCGCCGTGGCGGAGGTGCTGCGCCGCGAGGGCCGGATCGATATCCTGGTCAACAACGCCGGCTTCGGCATTTCCGGCGCTGCGGAGAGCACGGAATCCAGGGATTCGCACGCCCAGCTGGAGCTCAACCTCTTCGGCATGGACAACGTGACCCGCGCCGTGCTGCCGCACATGCGGGCGCAGCGCAGCGGCCGCATCGTCTGCATGAGCTCGATCGCCGGCATCCTGCCGATCCCGTTCCAGCTCTGGTACTCGGTGTCCAAGTCCGCGATCCTCTCCTATGTGCTGGCGCTGCAGAACGAGATCCGTCCCTACGGCATTTCGATCTGCGCCATCATGCCCGGCGACATCGCCTCCGGCTTCACCGACGCGCGCGTCAAGTCCGACGCGCTGGACGGCGAGTACGCCGGCCGCATCGCCCGGAGCGTCGCCGTGATGGAGCATGACGAGCGCACGGGCATGAAGCCCGAGGACGCTGGCCGCTTCGTCGCGAAGGTCGCCCTGCGCCGGCGCAGCCGCCCGATGATCGCGCTGGGCTTCTCCTACAAGATGGCGGCGCTTGCGGCCAAGCTCCTGCCGCGCCGCTTCTCCAACTGGCTGGTCGGCCTGATCTACGCGCGCTGAGCCATGCGCAGAAGCATCGTGCTGCGCGGGCGGCGCGTGGACTACGAGCTGGAGCGCAAGCGCGTCCGGCGCGTCAATCTCCGCATCCGGCCCGACGGCCGCCTGGCCGTGTCCGCGCCGCTGCTGACGCCCACGCTCGCGGTGGAGGCCCTGCTGCTCAGCCGCCAGGACTGGATCCTGGACAAGCTGCGTCTGCTGGAGCTCCGGCAGGAGGATGAGGACGCCGTCTTCCTCTGGGGCGAGAAGCTGTCCCTGCGTCTGGAGCAGGGCGGACGGCACAGCGTTTCCCGAAGCGGCGACGCCCTGGTCCTCCGGCTGAAGGATCCTTCGGACGCGGAGGAAAAGCGCCGCGCGCTGGAGGCCTGGCAGAAAAAGCTCTGCAGCGAGCGCGTCACGGCGCTCTGCGAACAGTATTATCCGTACTACAAGCTGCGCGGCCTGGCCTTCCCGGCGCTGAGCTTCCGCCGCATGAAGTCGCGCTGGGGCAGCTGCCGCCCGCAGAAGGGCGCGCTGAGCTTCAACACGCGCCTGGTCGAATTGCCCCCGGACTGCGCGGACTATGTGGTGGTGCACGAGCTGGCGCATTTCCGTCAGCCGAATCACTCCGCCTCCTTTTACGCCGAGGTCGCGCGCGTCCTGCCGGACTGGAGGGCCCGCCGCGACAGGATCCGCGCCTGGGAGAGAATCCATCCGTTATAAAGGAACGCCCATCGATGAAACGATTTATCGCTGCGCTTGCCGCGCTGCTTCTGCTCTGTGCGGCGGCGTTCGCCTTTTTCGGCCTGCCCGGCCTGACGGCTTGTCCGCATACCGCCGCGGCTGAGGCCCCGCCGGAGCCGACGCCGACGCCCGAGCCTACGCCGAGCCCGAC
>CAMZIX010000164.1 GCA_947307375.1 uncultured Clostridia bacterium
GCACGTAGGGCAGGAGAGCGATCTGGCGGGAACGCTTGATCGCCTCGGTCAGCTCGCGCTGATGCATCGCGCAGGTACCGGTCGTGCGGCGGGGCAGGATCTTGCCGCGCTCGGACAGGTAGTGGCGGAGCTTCGCGGTGTCCTTGTAGTCGATGAAGGTGGCCTTGTCGACACAGAACTGGCAGACTTTTCTGCGCTTATGGGTCTTGGGGTTGTTTTTATCGAAAGCCATTTTAGCTCGTATCCTCCTTCTGTTAATTAGAACGGCAGTTCGCCGTCGTCGCCGCCGAGATCCTCGAAGGGAGAAGCGGCCGGCTTGGGGCTGCTCTTCGGGGCTTCGTAGTCTCTCGTATAGCTGCGGCTCTCACCGGAATCTCCGCCGTCGCGGCGGCTCTCGCCGAAGTAGACGTTGTCGGCGACGACTTCCCAGCTGGTCCGCTTGTTGCCGTCACGGTCTTCCCATTTACGGCTCTGCAGGCGTCCGGAGACGACTGCCATGCGGCCCTTGGCGAAGTACTTGCCGACGAACTCGGCGGTCTGACGCCACGCGACGCAGTCGATGAAATCGGTCTGCTTCTCACCGCCGTCGCGGCCGCCGAAATCGCGGTCGACAGCGAGGGTGAAGGACGCGACCTGCGTCTGGGACTGCGTCATGCGCAGCTCCGGATCGCGGGTGAGACGGCCCATGATCGTGATGTGGTTGAGCATGTCCTTCTCCTTATTCCGCGCGCATGGTGATCAGACGGCGCAGGATGCCGTCGGTGATCCCGAGGATACGGTCCAGCTCCGCGGGGAATTCCGGGGCGCTGGTGAACTTCATCAGCACATAGTAGCCTTCGGAAATGTAGTTGATCTCGTAAGCGAGCTTGCGCTTACCCATCTCCTCGATCTCGTCCAGCGTACCATTAGCCTCAACAAGTGCCTTGAACTTCTCAACAACCGCCGCGGTCTCCTCCTCGGAGAGATTGGGGTTGATGATGTACATTACCTCGTACTTTTCGCTTGCTTTTGCCATGGTTGCACCTCCTTCTGGTCATTTGGCCCCCGCTCTGCGGCGGGAGCAAGGATATTTGCCCGTACTGACAGGCCATATCATTATATCGGGATTTCCCGGAATGTCAAGGCTTTTTTGCCCGTTTCGCGCAAAAAAGTTTCAAATCGTTACCGTCGCCGTCGCGACCCGTTCGCAGAAGGCGCGGTCGTGCTCGACGAAGAGCAGCGTCGGCGCGCACCGCAGGATCAGGTCCTCGAGCTGCATGCGCGAATACAGGTCTATGTAGTTCATCGGCTCGTCCCAGACGTGCAGGTGCGCCTTTTCGCACAGGCTCGCCGCGATGAGCACCTTTTTCTTCTGTCCCGCGCTGAAATCCGCCATGTCCTTTTCAAACTGCACGCGCGAAAAGTCCAGCTTGCGCAGGATCGCCTTGAACAGGCTCTCGTCGATGTCCCGCTCCCGCGCGAAGTCCTTCAGGTCTCCGCGGAGGAAGGAGCTGTCCTGCGGCACATAGGAGATCTTCAGGCGGCTCGCCGTCTCGGCCAGGCCCGTGTGCGGGATCTCCTCCCCGCAGACGAGCTTCAGGACGCTCGATTTGCCGCAGCCGTTGGGCCCGAGCAGCGCGACGCGCTCGCCCGTCCGCAGCGTGAGCGAGAGCGGGGAAAAGAGCGGCCCCGCGCCGTAGTCGATCGCGAGCTCGCGCAGCTCGGCAAGGCGGTCGGTGTAGAAGGGGAGCTGCGCGAGCTTGAGCGCCTCGGCCTCCTCGCGGTTTTTCAGCAGGCCCTCCTTCTCCTCGATCGCGCTCTCGAGCCGGCCCTCGATGGCCTTGGCGCGGGCCATCTGCTTTTTGGACTTGGCCCCCTGCAGCGGCGCCCAGCCCTTGACGTTGTCGGCCTTCGCCTTCTCCGCGCCCTTCTTGCGGCGCTCGGCCGTGTCGGACCACTGCGCCTTTTCGCGCGCGGTCTCCTTCAGGCGGCGGATGTCCTTTTTCAGGCGTTCGTTTTCGGCCAGCTCGTACGCGTCCTGCCGCTGCCGGTTCTCCCACCAGCTCGAGAAATTCCCGCGCTGCACCTCGATGTCCGCGCGGTTGATCGAGAGGATGTGGTCGACGCAGCCGTCGAGGAAGGCGCGGTCGTGGCTGACGAGGATGAAGCCCTTTTTGCCGCTGAGGTAGCGGCTGACCAGCTCGCGCCCGCGGATGTCGAGGTGGTTGGTCGGCTCGTCGATGAGCAGAAAGCGGTTTTGGCGCGCGAAGAGCAGCGCCAGCAGCAGCTTGGTCTGCTCGCCTCTGGAGAGCGTGTCGAAGCTCCGCCGCAGCAGCTCCTCGTCCAGGCCCAGCGCCGCCGTCTCCCGCTCGAGCCGCCAGCGCGGCACGTCGGGGCATATCTCCCCGGCCGCCTCGGCGGCGGGCCTTTCCGGATGCGGCACCGGAAAGGGGAAGTAGTCGAAGGCCATCGACGCCTCGATGCGCCCCCGGCAGGGGTACTCCCCCATCAGCAGCTTGAGGAAAGTGGTCTTGCCGCGTCCGTTGCGGCCTACGAAGCCCAGCTTCCAGTCGCTGTCGATCTGAAAGCTGATATTCTCGAATATGTTGTCCCAGCTCCCCGGATAGGCGAAGCTGAGATCGCTTATGCTTATCAATGCCATGGTCGTCTGCCTCCCTGGAATAATATCGAGCCGCAGGAAGACCCGCGGCTCGTATACGGAGGCAGACAAGGCTGTCTCAAATCGAGTCGAAAGAGCGTTTCCTGCGCTTCGGCAGGCACGACGAAACTCACGGTCCCCGCGGGGCCGCGCCGGTCATGCCTAAGGAATCAGCAGGAAATG
>CAMZIX010000165.1 GCA_947307375.1 uncultured Clostridia bacterium
GACCGGGAGGGCCCAGAGAAGGATTGTGATGATCAGCACGATGGGCAGAAGCACACAATACTTGACGGAAAAAGTGCTGTTGGACATATAATTGATACTAACTACTTGTCTTGCTTTAAAAGCGGCGCAAATTTAGGCAATAAAAAGGTAAAAGCAAAGGAATCACCGATATAAAAGAAGTCGCGGCCCCGGGGTATCCTGCCGTCCTGTCCGGCCGGGGCCCGAAGCCGCGCTCTAAAAACACACTAACTTTTATCCGGATGCAAAATTAGATACGGACGGATGAAATAAAAATCCCCATTTATGGCTATTTTTGC
Source organism: uncultured Clostridia bacterium (assembly GCA_947307375.1). The sequence goes on from CAMZIX010000165.1 coordinate 318, forward strand.
AGTATGGACAATCCGTTACTGGTTTCTTCCACCCTCCCTTTCGGGGCTCCGCGCTTCGACCTGATCCGCCAGGAGCACTATCTGCCGGCCTTCCGGGCGGCCATCGAGGCCGGCAAGGCCGAGGTGGACGCCATCGCCGCCAACCCGGAGGCGCCTTCCTTCGCCAACACCGTCGAGGCCCTCGAATTCTCGGGCGCCGCCCTGGACCGCGTCAGCGGCATCTTCTTCAACCTGCTCGAAGCCGAGAGCGACGACCGGATGCAGGAGATCGCCGAAGAGGTCTCTCCCCTGCTGACCGACTTCGACATGTACGTCTCGCTCAACGAGGCGCTGTTCGCGCGCGTCAAGGCCGTCTATGACGGCAGGAGCGCGCTGGACCTGGCGCCCGACCAGCGCAAGCTCCTGGAGGAGAGCTACAAGGGCTTCGTGCGCAGCGGCGCGCTGCTCGGGCCCGAAGACAAGAAGACTTACGCCCGGCTGGAAGAGGAACTCTCCCTGCTGGAGCTCAAATACGGCAAGAACGTACTGGACGCCACCAACGCCTTCACCCTCGACCTCACGGACGAGAAGGACCTGGAGGGCCTCCCGCAATACATCCGGGACCTGGGCGCCCAGACCGCCCGGGAGAAGGGCAAGCCGGGCTGGGTGTTCGACCTCACGCACCCCAGCTACGCTCCCTTCCTGCAATACAGCGCCCGCGCCGACCTGCGCGAGCGGATGTGGCGCGCCTACAACGGCCGCGCCCTCGGCGGCAAATACGACAACGCCGGCGTCTGCCGCCAGATCGCCGACCTGCGCCGCCGCATCGCGCAGCTGCTCGGCTATGCCGACTGGGCGGCCTACGAGCTCGAGGACCGCATGGCCAAGGACATCGGCCACGTCCGCGCGCTGCTGGACCGGCTGATGGCACCATCGCTGCCCGCCGCGCGGCGCGAGGTCGCGGAGCTCCTCGCCTACGCGCAGGAGCGCGGCTACGGCGAAGCGCAGATGCAGCCGTGGGACTTCGCCTACTGGTCCGAGCGCTACCGCGCGGAGCATTTCGCGCTCAGCGACGAGCAGCTCAAGCCCTATTTCCGGCTGGAGGCCTGCATCGACGCCGTGTTCGGCCTCGCCACGCGCCTCTACGGCGTGCAGTTCGTCCCGCGTCCCGACCTGCCGGGCTACCACCCCGACGTGCGCGTCTATGACGTACAGGACGCCGACGGCCGCCACCTGGCGCTCTTCTATGCCGACTTCTTCCCCCGCCCCGGCAAGCGCGGCGGCGCGTGGATGACCAATTTCCGGGAGCTGTCCGCGCCGGGCGGCGTGGAGCAGCGCCCGTTCGTGAGCATCGTCACCAACTTCAGCAAGCCCGGCCCCGACGCACCGTCGCTGCTGACGCACGACGAGCTGACGACCTTCCTGCACGAATTCGGGCACGCCCTGCACGGGATGCTCGCCGAGGGGCGCTATCCCTCGATGACGGGCACCAACGTCGCCCGCGACTTCGTGGAGCTGCCCTCGCAGCTGATGGAGAACTGGGCCTTCGAGCCCGGACACCTCCGCCCCTTCGCGCGCCACTGGCAGACCGGCGAACCCATCCCCGACGCGCTCGTGGAGCGGCTCGTCGCCGCCCGCAACTACCACGCGGCCTACTTCCAGGTGCGCCAGCTCCGCTTCGGGCTGCTCGACCTGGCGTGGCACACGCTGCGCGAGGCGCCCGCCGACACGGTGGCGCTCGAGCAGCAGGCCCTCGCCGGCTGCGCCACCCTGCCCGACATCCCGGGCAGCTGCATCTCGACGGCCTTCAGCCACATCTTCTCCGGCGGCTACTCCGCCGGCTACTACTCCTACAAGTGGGCCGAAGTCCTCGAGGCCGACGCCTTCTCCCTCTTCCAGGAGAAGGGCATCTTCAGCCGCGAGGCCGCCGACGCCTTCCGGGCCAACATCCTCTCGCGCGGCAGCAGCGAGGACGAAGCTGTCCTCTACCGCCGCTTCCGCGGCCACGAGCCCGACCCCGACGCATTGCTGAAAAAACTGGAAATCATATAGCTATGGAACCGATCATCAACCACTTCACTGACAACGACCTCTACACGTTCACCTGCCAGTACTACATCCTCAAGACCTACCCGCGCGCCGAGGTGGAATACACCTTCTACGACCGCAACCACCAGGTCTATCCCAAGGGATTCGACAAGCTCCTGCGCGAGCAGCTCGACCACATGGCCGAGGTGACCATCACCGACGAGGAGATCGAGTTCATGAAGACGCGCTGCGTCTATCTGCCCCTGTGGTACTTCACCTTCCTGCGCGGCTACCGCTTCCGCCCGGGCGAGGTGACCATCAGCCAGGACGCCGAAGGCCACCTGGAGATCAGCGTGCGCGGCAAATGGTTCTCCACCATCATGTGGGAGATGCCCATCCTGTCCTGCATCAGCGAGCTGATGCACGGCCTGCGCGGCGACTTCGAGCGCTACGACGCCGCCCACGAGGAGGCGAAGGCGCGCGC
>CAMZIX010000166.1 GCA_947307375.1 uncultured Clostridia bacterium
AGCACGATGGGTTTCGCGCCGGCCAGCGCCAGCAGCAGTGCCGCGAAGATGCCCGCCGGGCCGAAGCCCACGACGACGGGCCGCAGCGCGGGCGCCTCCACGCGCGGGATCTCGTAGACAGGCTCCTCGTAAGGCAGCACGTCGGGATCCCTGCACCGGGCGAGCAGCTTCTCCTCGCCGCCGCGCAGGGAGAGGGCGACGGAGCAGACGGAGAAGATCTCCGGCTTCCGCCGCGCGTCGAGCGAGCGCTTGACCGGCTTCCAGCCTGTGATTTCCGCCGCGGATACGTGCAGCTTTTTCGCCGCGAGCGCCGGCAGGCGCTCGAGCGGCTCCTCCGGCCGCAGCTTCAGCTTGCGGACGAGGATCATGGCAGCAGCCTCCCGGCGAGGCGGCCGCTGGCCCAGGCCCACTGCAGATTGTAGCCGCCGCAGTCGCCGTCGACATCCAGCAGCTCGCCGCAGACGTAGAGCCCGGGCACGAGGCGGCTCTGCATCGTCTCGGGATCGAAATCCGCGGTACACAGGCCTCCGGCGGTGACCTGGGCGTTATCAAAGCCCTCGGTGCCGCGCAGCGGCAGGCGGAAGTCCTTGCAGGCCGCGGCGACCGGCGCAAGCTCGCGGTCCTTCAGCGCGCCGACGTTCGTGTGGGTGTTGACGCCGCTGTAGCGCAGCAGCATCCTGCCGAGGCGGTTGTGCACCAGCCCCGTCAGCAGCTCCGCGGCGTCCAGATCGGGCAGGCTCTCGCGCCGCTCGCGCAGCAGAGCGCGCAATTGCGCCTCCGAATAGTCTCGCAGCAGGTCGAGCGCGAGGCAAAGCCCCTCGCCGCCGGTCGAGACCGCACGGCTGAGCTCAAAGGCCGCCGGGCCGGAGACGCCGCGCTCGGTAAACTGCACTTCGCCGCAGGCTTCGGCGAGACAGTCTCCGCCGCGCAGCAGCCGCAGAGAGGCGTCCGCCCGCACGCCCTTGAGCGCGCGCGGATACTCCGGGTCGGTGACGAGCTGCACCAGCGAGGGATAGAGCTTCGTGCGCCGGTGGCCGAGCGGCGCGAGCAGCACATAGCCGTCGTTTACGCCGCCGAGTTTCCGTCCGGCCGCGCCGCCGCAGGCGACGATGAGCTTGTCCGAGGCAAAGCTCTCCCATTCCCCGCGCACCGTGAAGCCGTCCTTTTCCGGCCGGATCTCCTGCACGGGGCTGGCGCAGCGCAGCTCCACGCCGCGCTGCGCGATCTGAAAGCGCAGCACGTCCAGCACGCTGGAGGCGGAGTCCGACAGGGGATAGACCCGGCCGCTCTCCTCCGTCACGGTCAGCAGACCGAAGGAGCGAAACAGCGCCAGCGTCTCCGTCGGCGGCAGCTGCCGCAGGGCGGGACGCACGAAATCCGGCTGCTCGCCGTGGTAGTTCGCGGGCGAGGCGCCGAGATTGGTCAGATTGCAGCGTCCGTTGCCGGTAGCCAGCAGCTTCCGGCCGACCCGCTGCTGCCGCTCCAGCAGCACGACCTGATTGTTTTTATCTTCCGCGGCGGTCAGCGCGGCCATCATGCCGGAAGCGCCGCCGCCGATCACGAGCACCTTTTGCATGCTTCAGCCCCGATACAGCAGGTCGTGCGCCACCGGGGTGTAAAACAGGCGCGCGACCTCCTCCGCGTCCTGCGTCTGGCCGAGGATCCACATGATCTTGGCCAGGGCCGCCTCGGTCGTCATGTCGTAGGCCTCCAGCACCCGGCGGTTGCTCTTCAGCCGGTGGCCGACCTCGTAGACCGAGAGGTCGGAGCCCTCGTTCTGCACCTGCGTGGTCATCACGAGGAACTTGCCCTTGTCGGTATAGCGGCGCACCGTTTCAAACAGGCGGTCGTCGTCATAGCTGGGCAGGCCGCCGACGCCGAAGCACTCGACGACCAGCGCGTCCTTGCGCTGCAGCAGGAAATCGAGCAGCTCGAAATCCGTGCCGGGGATCATTTTCACCAGGCCGACCTTCGTGTCCAGCTTGTCGTAGAAGCGCGGCACGGGCCGGTGCTCCGGCTCGATATAGCACATCAGGCGCCCGTCGTGGAGGTTCGCCAGCTCCGGATAGTTGATGCTCGAAAAGGCCGCGAAGCTCTTGGAGCAGGTCTTGCGCGCGCGGGTGCCGAGGATGACGCGGCCGCTGAACACGATGCACACGCCGTGGATGCTGTTCGAGCAGGCGCAGGTGAAGGCGTCGATCAGGTTCAGCTTCGAGTCGGTCGAATCGTAATTGATCGGCTTCTGCGCGCCGGTGATCACGATCGGCTTCTGCGAGCCCTGCACCATGTAGCTCAGCGCCGCGGCGGTATAGGCCATCGTATCGGTGCCGTGGGCGATGACGAAGCCGTCGTAGTCGTCGTAGCGATCGCGCAGCACCCGCGTGATCTCCCGCCAGTGAGCGGGCGTGATGTTGGTGCTGTCGATGCTGAACAGGGACAGGCAGTCCACCTCACATAGCTTCGAGACCGCGGGGACGTAGCGCAGCAGCTGCTGCGGCCCCAGCTCCGGCGTCAGTCCGTCGGGGCTCATCTCGGAGGCGATCGTGCCGCCGGTGCCGAGCAAGAGGATCTTCTTCATGTCAAAAGCCTCCTAGTATTCAATCCGCGGGGGAAAAGAGCAGTTCGTCGAGTTCGGGCGGCGCGAGACGCAGCGCCTCGCCCTCCCGGCGGACGGGAGAGACGGCGCCGCCGTTCCAGCGGAGCTCGCCGCCGGCCTTGTCGTAGCGCCCGGCAATCGCGGC
>CAMZIX010000167.1 GCA_947307375.1 uncultured Clostridia bacterium
TTTTTCATTCCGCGGCAGAGAGCGCGGCGAGCCGGCGCAGAAGACCGCTGCACCCGGCCCGGACGAGGCGGAGCGTCTGCGGCAGATCGAGGCAGACCGCCGCGCCTTCCGCGCGCTGATGGGCTATAACGCGGACGTGGCCTACGGCACGGAGCGGATGAGGGAGGACGAGAGATGAAGCGCGGCGAAGAGCAGAACCGGGCCTGGGCCTACTACGAGCTGGGCCGGGCCTACAACAACTCCCTCACGCCCAACCAGTACCGGCTGGTCAACACGAACATCGAGTTTTTCACCGGCAACCAGTGGCTGCACATCCCGGAGACGGAGGCGATGAGCCGCCTGGCGCGGCCGACCTTCAACATCATCAAGCGCATCGCCTCGCTGTTCGTGGCCTCGCTCACCTCGTCCGCGGTGACGCTGAGCTTCGAGCCGCTGAGCTACTACGACGGCGAGAACCTGGCCGACCCCGAAACCAACGCCGCCGTGTACGCGACGGCGGAGGTCCGCAATCTCTTTGAGAAGTTCAACATGGACTACCGCGTGCGCGAGGCGCTGCTCGACGGCGCGCAGACCGGCGACTACTGCGCGCATTTCTACTGGGATCCGGACGCGCTGCCCTACGGCGGCGCCTTCGGCGGCTGCCGCGGCGAGATCCGGATGGAGCTCGTGGACGGCATCAACGTGATGTTCGGCAATCCCAACGTCTCCGACCCGGAGAGCCAGCCCTATATCCTGATCGTCGGGCGCGACACGGTGGAGAATCTGAAGGCCGAGGCGCGGAAGTACCGCAGAAAAGGCGGGCGGGAGGACATCCGGCCCGACGCGGACTTCGGCGACCAGGCCGGCGTCGGCGGGCGGACGGAGCTCGCGCCCGAGGACGACAAGACCGGCAAGGCGCTCTATGTGCTGCTGTATACGAAGCGGACGGAGGAGGAGAGCGTCCGCGGCGCGGACGGGCAGGCGGAGACGGAGGTCCTGATCGGAGAGGACGGCGAGCCCGTCCCCGAGCGCGACGAGCTGGGCCGCGTGAAGACCGGCCCGGCGGGCGAGACGCTGTGGAAGCGCCGCGAGAAAAAGCGCAGCGTGACGCGCGTGTACGTGACCAAGGCCACGAAGGACGCCGTGATCTACGAGGATCTGGACACCGGGCTCAGCCGCTATCCGGTCGCCTGGGGCAACTGGGAGAAGCAGAAAAACCAGTACCACGGGCGCGCGCTCGTGACCGGCATCGTGCCGAACCAGATCTTCATCAACTCGATGATGGCGCTGGTGTTCCGGCATCTGCAGCTGCAGAGCTTCCCGAAGACCGTCTACAACGCCGACCTGATCGCCGGCTGGGACAACGAGATCGGTTCGGCCGTCGGCGTGCGCAACCTGCCGCCGGAAATGAGCCTGCGCGACGTGGCGGCCAGCATCCAGCCCGCGGATATGTCCAACCAGATCATGCTGGCCATTGACAAGGCCCTCGCCTATACCAAGGAGTGCCTCGGCGCGACCGACGCCCAGCTGGGCAACGTCCGGCCGGACAACACCTCGGCGCTGATGGTGCTGCAGTCCAGCTCCGAGGTGCCGCTGGAGAACGTCCGCGCGGGCCTGCACGAGTGGCTGGAGCAGATCGGCGCGATCCTGCTGGACATGATGGGGACTTACTACGGCCGCCGCCCGCTGGTGCGCGAGCGCAGCATGGAAGAGCCCCTGACCGACGAGGCCGGACGGCCGCAGATCGACCCCGCGACCGGGCAGATGCGGATGCAGACGCTCAAGCGCCGCGTGCTGGAGGACTTCGACTTCAGCCGGTTCAAGCATCTCTGGCTGAATATCGCCGCGGACGTCGGCGCGACGACCTACTACAGCGAGATCGCGATGGTGCAGACCCTCGATAATCTGCGCCGCGACGGCGTGCTGGAGCTGGTCGACTACCTCGAGCGCATCCCCGACAAGCTGATCCCGCGCAAGCAGGAGCTGATCGAGAGCATCCGCGCGCGCGAGCGGCAGGCGGAGGATGCGGCGGAGACGCCCGCGGAGGGCCTGCCCGCGATGGGCGGCGCCCTCGACGAGGACAAGCTCTTCGGCGGCCTGACCGGCACGGTGCAGGCGCGCTACGACGCGCTGCCGAAGGTCGCGCAGCGGGCGGTGCTGAAGAAAATGAGGAATTAGTTTGATTCTTTCTCACCATGAAAGGAGAACAGACATGAGCGAACAGATCGCACAGACGGCTGCGCCGGAGGAGGATCTCCTGCTGCCCGAGGGCTGGACCGAGGACGAGGACCTCTTTGCCGGGGAGGCGGCCGAGGGCGGGGAGGGCGAAAGCCTCCCGCCGCGGGAAGAGTCGGCGGAGGCGGCCCCCACCACGGGCGAATCGACGCCGGCGAGCCCGAAACTGCGCTTTACGGCCCGCGTCGACCACGAGGACCGGGAGGTCGAGCTCGACGAGAGCGAGCTGCCGGTCCTCTGGCAGAAGGCGCAGGCCACGGAGCGCGCCCAGCGCAGGCTGCGGGAGCTCAGCGAGCTGAAGGAGGCCGACGCGGCGAGAGATCTCAGCGCGGAGGCGGAGGAGCTGCTGCGCGTGTTCCCGGAAATGCAGGGCCGCAGCATCCCCACCGAGGTGGTGCTGGAGAGTCTGAACGGGAAAAAGACGCTGACGGCGGCTTTCGCGGCCTGGAACGAGCGTCAGCACCGGGCGGAGCTGGAGAGGCTCCGCCGGGAAAACGGCCGCCGCGAGGCCGGTCGGCGC
>CAMZIX010000168.1 GCA_947307375.1 uncultured Clostridia bacterium
TTGGCCTCGTCGCGCACGCCGATCTGCCGCAGCTCGATGCGGGTGCGGAAGATCGCGGCCAGGTCTTTGACCAGCTCGCGGAAGTCCACGCGGCCCTCGGAGGTGAAGAAGAAGGTGATCTTGTTGCCCTCAAAGCTGCACTCGGCGTCCACGAGCTTCATGTCCAGCCCGTGCTCGGCGATCTTCTGACGGCAGATCTCCACCGCCTCGGCCTCGCGCCTGACGTTGATCTCCGCCACGCGCAGGTCGTCCCGGGTGGCAAGACGGATCACCGGGCGCAGGGGCAGCACCACCGCCGTGTCCTCCACCATGTGGTTGCCGTGGCAGCAGTCGGCCAGCTCCAGGCCCTTGGCGGTCTCGACCACCAGCTTGTCGCCGGTCTTTACCGTAAGTCCCCGGGGATCGAAGGAATAGGCCTTGCCCCGGTTTTTGAATTTGATACTGACTACTTCAATCAATGCTTTATCCTCTGTTTCCGCTGCCGAGCGGCGTGTCGACCGCCAGCAGTCCGAATATGTGTTTGGCGCCGGTATTCACGCGCAGATAATCCCCGCAGCGCGCCGCCAGCGCAGCGATCTCCGTCAGCTGACGGAGGCTCAGGCCGGGGTTGGGCCGCCGGGCGCAGAGCATGTCCGTCGCCGTGAGGCACAGCGCCTCGATCATGGCCTGCGTCTCCCGCTGGTCCAGGCCCTCCTGCGCAAAGCACCATCGCAGGAGCCCGGCCCGGTCTCCCGCGGCGACGGTGCGCAGATACTCCTCGGCCAGCTTTACGCTTTCCGCCTCCGGCGCCTGCCCGCCCTCGGCGCTGCGCCGCTCCACGCAGCGGGAGCGCACCGTGGGCAGCAGCAGCCCGGGATTCGTGACGCAGAGGAGAAAGACCGCGCCGTTCGGCGGCTCCTCCAGGAGCTTCAGCGCCGCGTTCTGCGCCGGCGGGTTCATTTTGTCCGCCTCGGCGATCAGATAGACCTTGCGTTTCGCCTCGTTGGGCAGGATCCAGGCGTCTTGATTGACTTCCCGGATCTGATCGATCACGATCTCCCGGCGGGGCCGTCCCCTGTCGTCCTCCAGACGGCGGACCGTGATCAGATCGGGATGGATATCCGCCTCGACCTTGCGGCAGGCGGCACAGCGGCCGCAGGGCTGCTCTCCGCCGCGCTCGCACAGGATACGCCGGGCAAAGCCGCGGGCCATGCGCTCGCTCTCCTCCGGGGAGGGCGCGGAAAAAATATATGCGTGGCCGATCCGCTGTTCGTCTCCCGCCATGCCGCACGCCTCCTCTGAGTTTTATCAAATTATTTTACCTTTTTTCCGGTTCTTAGTCAACAGGCAGTTTGCGGGATCTTTTTCCCTGCGGCGCGGGAGGCGTTTACATTTTATTTCCATTTGTCGTCTTGACTTTCTTCAAAAGCTTGCTATATTAACATTGGAAACAATCTATCTGAACATGGGAAAGAACCGGAGGCGATATCCATGACGTATTCGTACAAAACCAAAGACGTTTGCTCCACGCTGATCCAGTTTCGGCTGGAGGGCGACCGCGTGCACGACGTGCGCTTCACCGGCGGCTGCAACGGCAACCTCAAGGCCATCGGCATCCTGGTCGAAGGCATGACCGTGGACGAGATTGAAAGCAAGCTGCTGGGCAATTCCTGCGGCGGCCGTCCCACCTCCTGCGCCGACCAGCTGGCGAAGGCTGTCCGCGCAGCCTGGCAGAAGCAGCAGGAAAACTGAGCCCTCCCTTTTTTTATTTTTCCGGTTGCAAATACTTAAAAAAAGTGATATATTCGGAATTGGAAAAAATATCAAATTGGGAGGTGGAGGCATTGGACGATCCCAAATATGACGTCCTGAAGCTGGATCACCAGCTGTGCTTTCCGCTGTACGCCGCATCGAAGGAAACAGTCAAGCTCTACCGTCCCCTTTTGGAGAAGCTGAACCTGACTTACACCCAGTACATCGTGATGCTGGTGTTATGGGAGTACAAAAAGCTGAACGTGAAGGAGCTGGGGCGAAAGCTCTATCTGGACTCCGGCACGCTGACGCCGGTGCTCAAGAGCCTGGAGGCCAAGGGCTATGTCCGGCGCACTCGCAGCAAGGAGGACGAGCGCGTACTGCTCGTCGAGCTGACCGACGCGGGACGCGCGCTCCGCGAAGAGGCGCTGCCCATCCCGGGAAAGATGACCGAATATGTGGTCCTTGACCGGGAAGAGAGACTAACCCTGTACAAGCTTCTGTACAAGCTGCTTTCCAAAGTCGAAGAGCTCTGAAGCGACCGAGCCGGGGAGCCGATCCGATAGGACCGGCTCCCTGCTTTTTTGTGCCCGGAGACAGGAAAACACGGGAAAAATAAATAATTCCAAAGAAGGCACTGATCGCTTGAAAAGCTGGAACTTTGTGTTATAATGTATAGTCATGAAATTATGTTTACAGGAGGCACAAACTACTCAATGGGAAAAAAACAGTTCAAAGCAGAATCCAAACGTCTGCTGGACCTGATGATCAATTCCATCTACACCAACAAAGAGATCTTCCTGCGAGAGATCCTGTCCAACGCGTCCGACGCCATCGACAAGCTCTGCTATCTGTCGCTGACGGACGACCAGGTGGGTCTCAATCGGGACGACTTCCGCATTGATATCATCGTGGACAAGGAAGCGCGCACCATCACCGTGCGCGACAACGGCATCGGCATGACGCTCGCCGAGGCCGAGACCAACCT
>CAMZIX010000169.1 GCA_947307375.1 uncultured Clostridia bacterium
ACGAAGACCTGGTCGCCAACGCGGCCTTCGGCTGGAGGCTGGCGCAGAAGGAGGATCCCGCCCACGGCTATCACTATTATCCCGAGCACGCGGCGGCGGGGCTTTGGACCACGCCGACGGAACTGGTCAGGATCGGTCGTGCTCTTTCCGAGAGCTATCGGAAAGGCGGCCTCCTCAAAAAGAAGACCGCGCGGCGCATGATGACGCCGGTCATGGACGACTACGGGCTTTGTCTCGACGTTTGGGAGTCGGAAGCCCGCAAAGACAGCGTTGCCGGCCATACCGGAGAGAACTGGGGCTTTTTGACCAGCTGGGTCTTTTCCCGCAAGAAAGACATCTGCGTTGCCGTGATGTACAACAACGTCACGGAAGCGGCCGACGAAGCGATGAGCAACATCGCCTGTGAGATTTACAAAAACGCGAAGGAGTAAAGGAGAAATACACGGATGGATAAGAAAACAACAATGGAAAACCTGGCCCGCGAGCTGAAGAAAAAGGATGGCTTCAACGGGGCCTGGCTCTATGCGGAACAGGGCGAGATCGTCTCCAAGGGCGTTCTCGGTTTCCGGGATCCCGAAGACACGCTGCCGATCACGGAGGACTCGATCTTCCAGCTGGCTTCGGTCACAAAGCAGTTCACCGCGGCGGCGGTCATGCTGGTCCGGCGGGAGGGGCTGCTGGGCTTCGACGACGAGATCACAAAGTACTTCCCCGAGATCCCGTATCCCGGCGTGACGGTCCGGCATCTGCTGACCCACACCAGCGGCATCCCCGATTACTTTGACGACGCGGACTGGTTCGTCAGGATCTGGAAGGAAGAAAAGCGGGTGCCGGGCAACGACGAGATCCTGCGCTTTCTCCGGGAAACCAAGGCGAAGCCCTACTTCGCCCCGGGGGAAGGCCTGCATTACTCCAACACCGGCTACAACCTGCTGGCGCTGCTGGTGGAGCGGCTGTCCGGCCTTCCCTTTGAAGAGTTCCTGCAAAAGAATATCTTTGAGCCCACTGGGATGAGCTCCACCCGCTGCTGCCATATCCGCAGGGACGGCGTTCCGTTTGAAAAATACGCTCAGGCGACGGTGTATGACGATGGAAAATGCGTGGCTGACATCGACTCCGCAGAGGAAGGCGACGTGGTCGCCTTTGACGGTCTGAACGGCGACGATTATGTGTACACCAACATCTTTGACATGTTCAAATGGGATCGGGCGCTGCGCGAGGGCAAGGTGCTCACTCTTGAAGAGCAGCAGCTCATGTACAGCCCTGCAAAGCTCAACAACGGCGAGGACGCCGTTTACGATGAGGATGACGGGCTCGGCTACGGCTTCGGCTGGGGGATCGCGCGTGACGAGGAGTATGGGCTCGTCGTCAGCCACAGCGGCGGCATGCCGGGCGTCGCCACCTGGTTCGAACGCTTCCTCGACGCGGACAGGGTGCTTGTGATCCTCAGCAACCGGGACTTCAGGGACTATAGAGCATATAAGGCTTACTGGGACGGCATGGAAGCCATCGCAAGGGACAGGGATCCGGAGCCCATCCGGACCATCGAGGATATCGCGATCAAGGCTCCCGACAAGTCCAAGTGGGAGAGCTTCTGCGGCAAATACGAGCATCCCGAGGACGCCGAGTTCATCGTCGACGAGGTTTGGATGCAGGACGGCGAACTGTGGGCCAAAGCCATCGACGAGGACGGGGACGAGATGAGCTTCCGCCTCTATCCCATCGGCGAAAACGAGTTTGGCCGCAAGGGCGGCATGCTCAAGCTGCGCTTCGGCGACGGCTGCCTGATGTTCGACGATTTCACCTGCAAAAAGCGCTGAGCAAAAAAGAGAAAACCGGACTGCTGCAGATGCAGCAGTCCGGTTTTTTGCTTGTCGGTATGTTTTACCAGGCCGCGATCTCCTTGACCGTCATATCACGGCCGGAGACCGGCGTCAGGCTGTGGCTGCCGCAGACGGGGCAGCGCATGTCGTTGACGTCGATGCGGAACTCCGCGTCGCAGTCCATGCAGCTGGCGATGCCGGGCACGGTCTCGATGATGAGTTTCGTCTCCGCATACTCGGTGCCGTCGATGACGGCCTCCCAGCAGTCCTCCATGTAGCGGGGGACGACGCCGGACAGCTCGCCGATCTCCAGCGTGATCGACTCCACCTGCGTCAGCTCTTCCTTTTTGACGATGTCGCGCACCAGGCGCAGCAGCGCGTCGGTCAGACCAAGCTCATGCATGTCTCAGCCCTTGACGGCCTTGCCGATGATCCTGACGGTCTTCTTGACGACCTGCTCGGCGACCTTGATGGGCATGGTCTCGAAGGCGCCGGCCTGCCAGTTGCGCACGTGCTTGAGGTGGATGGCGTCGAAAGCGCACTTGGTGGTGCACAGGCCGCAGCCGATGCACATGTACTCGTCCACCTTCGTGGCGCCGCAGCCGAGGCAGCGGGCGCATTCCTTCTTCACCTGCTCCTCGGTGAAGGTCACGCGGGCGTCGGCGAAGGTCTTGGCCTTTTCCTTGTTGTAGCCGGGCGCCTGACGGTGGCCGGCGTCGAAGCCCTCCACGGGCAGGACGACGTTGTCCTTGTCCAGCGCGCGGTACTCGCGGCGGTCGCGGCCCTTGGTGAGGGTCTGGCCTTCGTGGACGAAGCGGTGCAGGGAGATGGCGGCCTCCTTGCCGGCGGCGATGGCGTCGATGGCGAACTTCGGGCCGGTGTAC
>CAMZIX010000170.1 GCA_947307375.1 uncultured Clostridia bacterium
ACCGAGCCGGAGACCTGCGCCCGCTGCGGCATGACCCGCGGCGAGCCGCTCGGCCACGACGCGGCGCCCGCCGACTACTGGACGGCCAGCGTCTGCAGCCGCTGCGGCGAAGAGCTGGCGCCGAAGCTGATCCCGGACTTTGTGACTTACGGCCTGGATGCGCACTTCGTCGAGCTGGGCAAGACTTACGATTACAAAACCGTCTGCAATCAAAACGAAGATCTCAGCACCGTCGGCCACGCCGTCTTCTCGGACTACGGCACCACGCCGGGCGACGGCGACAAGCTGGAGATCCGGGAGGGTTACACCTGGCGCCATGTTCACCTGGAGATCGTCTTTGACGACGACAATGCCTTTGAATACGGCATGAACGTCAGTCTGTGCTTCGAGAGCTACTACAACATCCGCGAGCACGACGATTCAAATGTTTACGATGAGAGCACGGACCGCTATCGTTTCAGTCTGAGCTACCGCGGCAGGACCTACGACGCCTGCCAGTGCTTCATCGAACGCGGTTTCCTCGGCTGGAGCAATCACAGCAATACCTATGTCGTCGACTATTACGCGCAGCTGCCCGACGGCTACGACGGCTACGTCTTCGGCGTGCGCAACTACGGCGTGCCCTGGCCCGACGGCGCCTACGCCTTTGATCTGGACAACACGGATACGCTGTACTTCCGAATGAACTGAACAGAAAGCAAAAAACTCCCGGCCCGCAGGCCGGGAGTTTTTTTTGTTCAATTATCCCATCCGGACGCGGACGACGGCTTTCGCGCCCGCGGGCAGGATCGGCAGGAGCTTCCCCTCGAGCGGGCGGCCGTCCAGCGTGAGCTCCTTCACGCCGTGCTGCACGCCCTCGGGGTTTTCGACCCGGATCTCATAGAGCGCGCCGCGGTAACGGCGGCAGACGGTAAAGCCCTTGAGGGAGGCCGGGAGGCAGGGATCGATCTCCAGCCCGTCCAGCGTGGGCTTGACGCCCAGGATAGCCTGGGAAATGCTCAGGAAGGTCCAGGCGGCGGTGCCGGTGAGCCAGCTGTTCTTGCCCTCGCCGAATGTCGCCGCGTCCCGGCCGGCGATCATCTGGCTGTAGACGTAGGGCTCGGTGCGGTGGATCTCGCTGATGTCCTCGATGTAGGCGGGCGCGGTGCGGCGGTAGACCTCAAAGGCGCGGTCGCCGTGGCCCAGCTCCGCCTCCGCGCAGACGATCCAGGGATTGTTGTGGCAGAAGATGCCGGCGTTCTCCTTGTATCCCGGCGGATAGCTGCTGATCTCGCCCAGCTCCAGCCGGTAGCGGGTGTAGGCCGGCTGCAGCAGCACGATGCCGTATTCGGTGTCGAGCAGCTCTTTCACGCTTTCGAGCGCCCTGGCGGCCTCGCCCGTTTCCCTGCCGATGCCGGCCATGACGCACATGCCCTGCGGCTCGATGAAGATCCGGCCTTCCTCGCAGTCCTTCCCGCCGACGACCTTCCCGAAGGCGTCATAGGCGCGGCGGAACCAGGCGCCGTCCCAGCCGGCCGTCAGCGCGGCTTTTTCCATCGCGGCGACCGCCTCCTCGGCCTCGGCCGCCTCGTCGTCCAGGCCGAGATGGCGGCAGATGGCCGCGTAGCTCCGGCCGTATTTGACGAACATGCCGGCGATGAACACGCTCTCCGCCACCGGCCCCTCGCTGGGTCCGGTGGTCTGGAAGCTCTCGCCCGGATGCTCGGAAAAGCAGTTGAGGTTCAGGCAGTCGTTCCAGTCGGCGCGGCCGATCAGGGGCAGCCCGTGCGGGCCGAGGTGCGTGCGGGTGTAGGTGAAGCTGCGGCGCAGATGCTCCATCAGCGGCTGCGCGAGCGCCGGGTCGTTGTCAAAATCCACCGGCTCGTCCAGGATGCTCCAGTCGCCGGTCTCCCGCAGGTAGGCGTCCGTGCCGGCGATGAGCCAGAGCGGGTCGTCGTTGAAGCCGCTGCCGACCGCCAGGTTGCCCTTCTTGGTCAGGGGCTGGTACTGGTGATAGGCGCTGCCGTCCGGGAACTGGGTCGCCGCGATGTCGAGGATGCGCTCGCGGGCGCGCGCGGGGATCATGTGCACGAAGCCGAGCAGGTCCTGGCAGGAATCGCGGAAGCCCATCCCGCGGCCCATGCCGCTTTCAAAGTAGCTGGCCGAACGGCTCATGTTGAAGGTGACCATGCACTGGTACTGGTTCCAGATGTTGACCATGCGGTCCAGCTTCTCGTCGCCGCTGCTGACCTGATAGGCGCCGAGCAGCGCCTCCCAGTGCGTCTTCAGCGCGGCGAGCGCGGCGTCCACGGCCGCGTCGTCGGCGTAGCGGGCCATCATGGCCTCGGCCCTGGTTTTGTTGATGACGCCGGGGCTTTCCCACTTCTCCTCCGGCGCGTTCTCCAGGTAGCCCAGGCCGAAGATCAGGCTGCGGCTTTCGCCGGGCTGCAGAGAGAACTTGAACTGCTGGGCAGCGATCGGCTGCCAGCCGTGCGCGACGCTGCCGGTGCAGCCGCCGCCGAACACGGCCTCCGGGCGGGCCGGGCTGCCGTAGAGGCCCAGGAAGGCCTCCCGGGAGGTATCAAAGCCGTCGGGCAGACAGTTGGCCCAGAACACGGCGTAGTGGTCGCGCCGCTCGCGGTATTCGGTCTTGTGGTAGATCGCCGCGCCGACGACCTCCACCTCGCCGATGGAGTAGTTGCGCTGGAAGTTGGAGC
>CAMZIX010000171.1 GCA_947307375.1 uncultured Clostridia bacterium
TCCTCCATGTTCTTGTGCTTGCGCAGGGCGTAGGTGGTGATGACCTGGTCGATCTGGTCCTTCCAGCGGCGGTAGTAGACCATCAGATGGCCGAGCTTCTCGGGCACCATGTTGTCGAACACGTAGTAGGAGATCTCGGGATGGTTCTCGGGCTTGGTGAGGACGGCCTGTACGTCGTAGCGCTCGTAGTCGATCTTGGAGAAGAGCTCCTTCTCGTCGTCGCGGACGTCAAAGTACTCGTCCATGCCCTTCTGGCCGTCGGCGCGCTTGCCGGGGATGTGCAGCGGGGCGGTGACGATGATCTTGTCGAACTCTTCGACCGCGCCGTTGACGGTGACGAAGACCTTGCCGTCATGACGCTCGACCTTCTCGATGTTGCTGTTGAGCACGGCGGGGTGCTTGATGTGGTCGTTCAGCTGCTCCCAGATGTACTGGGTGCCTTCCTTCCAGGTCCAGAGGTTGACCTTGACGAAGTTCATGCAGGTCTGGAAGTCCAGATACTTCAGGACGTAGGCCGCGGGGATCTCGTCAAAGTAGCCGTAGCCGAAGGAGGTGAAGGGTCCGATCCAGATCTTCTGCACGAGGGGAACGCCGTTCTTCTCGCAGAAATCCTTGAAGGGCATGGCCAGATCCTTCAGGTTGGGGTTCTCGCCCTGGACGTGCTCGCGGCCCGGGGTGACGGCGTAGCCGTCGTAGCGGCCCTCGGCGACGCCGCGGTGGCCGTTCAGGTCATAGCCCTTGTACTTGGTCTCGAGCAGCTCGCCGAACTTCTTGAGCTGACCCTTCATCTTCAGCATCCAGGGGTTGCGGATGATGTTGCCGAGCGTGCGGGCAAAGGGCTCGATCACGTTGCCCTGGCTGTCCTTGTAGTTGCGGTTGAGCTTGGGGCCGTCGTGGGTGATGCCGCAGAACTTCTCCACGTCCTCCACGGCGTAGTAGGAGGGCACGCCCATGATGGCGCCCATCTCATAGCGGCGTCCGTTGTAGTGCGGAGACCAGCACTTGCCGCCCACGCGATCGTTGCGCTCGTAGATCACGTAGTTCTCGTAACCCTTCTGCTCCAGATACATACCGGCGGACAGACCGGCGGGGCCGCCGCCGACGATGCAGATGCGGATGTTCTTGTCCATGTCTTTACCTCCAACGTAGAATTGAATTGTTTGCGACCATATGAGTCGATACAAGCATTATATAGCAAGTTCCCATAAAATGCACGCCTTTTTTACAGGCTGCAAAAATATTCTTTTCAACAAGTCCGCCCTATGGTATACTTTTACCAACAAAACGGGTCGGGAGGCGGTCGAATGCGCTTTCACAGCTTTGAGGAAATGCTTGCGTACTGGGCGGAGCGGAAGGAAACCGGGCCTGCGCTGATTTTCGACGATCGGGGCAGGGAGAGCTGGACCTACGCCGAGCTTCTGCGGCAGGTCCGCACGCGCGCGGACGAGCTCCGCGCGGGCGGGAAAAGCTGCCTCGGCGTCCTGGCCGACGGCAGCCGCGGCTGCGTGGTCGAGATCTTCGCCGCGGTGACAGCCGGGCTGCAGGTCGTGATGCTCGACGAGAACGCGCCGGAGGAGCTGCTGCGCCGCCTGATCGTCTACACCGACGTCGACGCGCTCTGGGGCGACGGGGACCTGTGCGAAGAGCTGGCCCCCGCGCTGACGCCGGGCGTGAAGGACGGCGCAGGGAAGATCCTCTTCTTCACCTCCGGCACCACCGAGCAGGCGAAGGCCGTCGTACTGACCGAGCAAAGCCTCTGCGCCAGCGCCTATAACGGCGGGGCGAAGCTGCCGCTGCAGCCGGAGGATACGCTCCTGTGCCTGCTGCCGCTGGGCCATGTGTTCGGCTTCGTCTGCGGGCTCCTCTGGGGCCTGAGCTGCGGCGCGGCCGTGGCGCTCGGCCGCGGGGCGCGCCACTACGGCGACGACTGCGCCTTCTTCGAGCCGACGGCGGTGTCCGTCGTGCCGCTGCTGCTGGGCTTTCTGCTGCAGCGCCGGCTCATCAACCCCGGCCTCAGGCTGGTCCTGGTCGGCGCGGGCGACTGCCCGCCGAAGCTCCTGCAGGCGGCCGCGGCCATGGGCCTGCGCGTCAGCTTCGGCTACGGCCTGACCGAGACGAGCTCGGGCGTGGCCATCAGCGTGCGGGGCGACCCCTACGCGATGGAGATCTGCCCGGACGATACGATCACCCTCGCCGAGGACGGCGAGATCCTCATCGAGGCGCCGACCTGCATCATGCAGGGCTATTACAAGCGCCCGGCGGACACGGCCGCCGTGCTGAGCGACGGCGTGCTGCACACCGGCGACCTTGGCCGCTTCGACGAGGAGGGCAGGCTCCACATCACCGGCCGCAAAAAGGACATGCTCGTCCTGCCGGACGGCACCAAGCTCTATCTGCCCGAATATGAGGCGCGGCTGATGCAGGCCCTGGGGCACACGGAGCTGGCCGTGATCCTGCGCGAGGGCAGACCCGTGCTGGTCTTCAGCGGCGAGGGCGAGCCGGAGGAGCTGCTGCGCCGCCTTCGCCCGGTCACGGAGACGCTGCCGCGCGGGCAGCAGCTCGCCGGGGCGATCATCGTAAACGAACCGCTGCCGCGCACGGCGACGGGAAAAATAAAACGCTGGGAGCTCCAGCAGAAAATGGAGAGATAAGCGCATGAACAGACAGGAAATCCTCGAAAAG
>CAMZIX010000172.1 GCA_947307375.1 uncultured Clostridia bacterium
TCTGGACCAAGGCGCCCGGGCAGACGGACAAGAAACTGCCCGTGGCCGTGTGGATCTTCGGCGGCGGCCTCCGCGAAGGCTGGGGCTCCGAGCCGGAGTTCGACGGCAAGAACTGGGCGGACAAGGACGTCGTGCTCGTGTCGTTCAACTACCGCGTGGGCCCGTTCGGCTTCTTCGCGCATCCTGCGCTGTCGGCCGAGGACCCGGAGCACGCCACCGGCAACTGGGGCACGCTGGACCAGATCGAGGTCCTCAAATGGGTCAAGCGCAACATCGCGCAGTTCGGCGGCGATCCTGACAACGTGATGATCTTTGGACAGAGCGCCGGCTCACGCAGCGTCAAGTTCCTGAGCGCGTCGCCGCTCACGAAGGGCCTGTTCAACAAGGCCGTGATCATGAGCGGCAGCGGCCTGGCCGATCCGGCCAAGCCGGCCGCGCCGCTGTTCCCCGGCGGCCCGGTGCTGCCCGCGCAGAAGATGACGACGCTCGCCGAGGCGGAAGCCTCCATCCAGGCGGTGACCGACTGGGCCAACCTCCCGGACGCCAAGGCGCTGCGCGCCGCGTCCACGGAGACCATTTTCGCCCTCGGCGGCATCTATACGGCCGTGACCGGCAAGCGCAGCGTGCTGTCGGCCTCGCCCATTTCCCCGTATATCGACGGCTACGTGCTGACCGAGTCGTTCGACGACGCCTGCATCGACGGGACGCTCGCCAACGTGCCGTACCTGATCGGCTACACGCTCAACGACGCCGGCAACATGAGCGGCCAGATCCGCGACTTCTGCCTCAACCGCGAGCAGATGGGCGGCAAAGCTTATGCCTACCAGTTCGCGCGCCCGCTGCCGACCGACGGCCGCCCGGGCGTGCTGCAGGGCGCCTTCCACTCGTCCGACCTCTGGTACGTCTTCAAGTCGCTGGAGCACTGCTGGCGGCCGTGGACGGAGGGCGACTGGGACCTCTCCGAGAAGATGCTGACGGCCTGGTCCAACTTCGCCAAGTACGCCGACCCGAACGGGCCCGGCCAGGATCTCGGCGCCGTCTGGACCCCTTACACCGCCGCCACGCCGGAGTTCATGGTCTTCAAGCTGGACGGCAACGACGCCGAGGCCTCGGCGATGGGCGAGCCGCTCGTGGCGCCGCGCCCCGCCTTCGGCCCCCGGCCATAGAAACACCTTTGCATTCTTGATACGCGCCCGGGCGGGGTCTTGTTGCCTTTCCTGCCCGGGCGTACTTTTTCAGGGTTAAACTAAAAATTTAGTTAAAAATTCTGTGATTTCGTTTTGAAACTAAAAATTTAGTTATATATTTGCATCGGAAGGTTGAGGTGGCGGCGGGGGATCCGAAGGGATGGAGGGAATGGTTTTTGAAGTAGAACTTATTGATTATTAACTTATAAGATATGGTTATAAAGAACGCGGACATGCCGCAGCAGGAGCTGACGAAGGCCGAACTGGAGATGATGCAGGTGATCTGGGACAAGGAGAAAGTCCTGGTCCACGACATCCTGGACGTGCTCCCGGAGCCGAAGCCAGCCTACAACACGGTGTCGACGATCGTGCGCATCCTGGAGCAGAAGGGGTTCGTGGGACACAAGGCTTATGGCCGGACGTACGAGTATTTCGCGCTGGTCTCCAAGGAGGACTACACGCAGCGGTATATGACCACGGTGCTGGACAATTTCTTCGACGGCTCGCTGAGCCGGCTGGTGAGCTTCTTCTCCAAGCAGGAATCCATTTCCGCCGGAGAGCAGGCCGAGATCATCAAAATGCTCAACAAAAAGTAGTTTGTCATGAAACCCGCAGGCATCTATATCCTGGAAGTGATCGTCTGCAGCGGCCTGCTGCTGGCGTTCTACCAACTGCTGCTGGTGCGGAAGATCCCGTACCGGGCCTGCCGCCGCTACCTGCTGCTCAGCGCCCTGGCGTCAGTGGTCATTCCGGCGCTGCGCCTGCCCATCCTGCCGGCGCAGACGGTGTATCTGCAGATTCCGGTGGGGGCGGGGGCGGAGCCCGCGGGCGTGAGCCCGGTGGCGGAAGCACCCGCTGCGGCCGGCGCTGCAGCGGCGTTCCCCTGGGAGGGGGTCCTGGCCGCGCTGTATGCCGGCATCGCCTTGCTGCTGCTGGTCATCCTGCTCCGCTGCCTGTTCAAGATCGAGCGATTAAGAAAAACTTCCCGGCTCACTCCGCTGCCGGAATACACCCTTGCGGAGCACCCGCGCGTCCAGTCGCCGTTCTCTTTCTGGCGGACCATTTTCCTCCGCGCGGAGGAACGGCCTGACGCCGGGCAGCGCGAGATGATCGTCGCCCACGAGGCGGCGCACGTCCGCCACCGCCATTCGCGCGACAAGGTCGCGCTCGGCCTGATAAAGGCGCTCTTCTGGTTCAATCCGTTCTTCTGGATGATGGAGCGGATGCTCACGGAGGTGCAGGAATATGAGGCCGACGAGGAGGTGCTGCGCGCTGGTTATAATATTGATAGCTATAGACTTGCTATATTCAAACAACTCTTTGGTTATTATCCGGATTTAACCTCTGGGCTTAGTCATTCCATCACTAAAAAACGCTTTACTATGATGAATCAAGCTCCGAGAGGTTCCCTCTCCTGGCTGCGCCTCTCTGCAGCTCTCCCTCTTTTTGCCGGGCTTCTGTTCGCCTTCGGCGCCACCGCCCGT
>CAMZIX010000173.1 GCA_947307375.1 uncultured Clostridia bacterium
TTCGCCTCCGGCATCCCGGGCACCGTGGGCGGCGGCCTGCGCATGAACGCGGGCGCCTACGGCGGCGAGATGAAGGACGTCGCGGAGAGCGTGGTCTACTACTATCTGCCACGGCAGGCGCTGTGCGAGGCGACGAACGAGGAGTGCCGGTTCGGCTACCGCAGCAGCGTCTTCCAGAAGAGCGCCGGCATGGCCATCCTGAGCGCGGTGTTCCGCCCGCAGCCGGGCGACAAGGAGGCGATCTCCGCCAAAATGCGCGAGCTCAACGAAAAGCGGCGCGACAAGCAGCCGCTCGAGCTGCCCTCGGCCGGCAGCGCCTTCCGCCGCCCGGAGGGGCATTACGCCGCGGCGCTGATCGACCAGGCCGGGCTCAAGGGCTACGCCGTCGGCGGCGCGCAGGTCAGCGAAAAGCACGCGGGCTTCGTCGTCAACCGCGGCGGCGCGACCTCGAAGGACGTCTACGAGCTGCTGATGCACGTGCGAAACACCGTTTACGAGAAGTTTCAGGTGGAGCTGCAGCCGGAGATCGTCATCCTGCCGTCGGACTACACGCTGGTCGACGACAGCCCCCTGCCTCGGCGGAACCTGGTGATGCCGAGCCATCCGGAAGATCAATAAACGCCGTCGGGAGGATCGCGATGGAATTTCTGATCATTACAGGCCTGTCGGGCGCCGGCAAAAGCCGCGCGGCGGACGTGCTGGAGGACCTGGACTACTACTGCGTGGACAACATGCCGGTGGCGCTGATGCCCCGCTTTGCGGAGCTCTGCCTCGCCACCCGCGGCCGCTACGAGCGCGTGGCGCTGGTGACGGACGTGCGCGAGAAGGACGGCTTCCAGGAGCTGCTGAGCACGATCGACGTACTCGACGCGATGGACTGCCAATGCCGGATCCTCTATATGGACGCGGATCTGCGCACGCTGATCCGCCGCTACAAGGAATCCCGCCGCCCGCATCCGCTGGCGGCCCGGGGCGTTTCGGTCGAAAACGCGGTCAAGCGCGAGGCAGAGCTGCTCGCTCCGGTGAAGGAGCGCGCGGACTATATCGTCGACACCTCCTCCCTGACCCTCGGCATGCTGCAGAACCGCCTTTTCACGCTTTTCGCCGGCGAATCCCAGAAGCGCGGCCTGCCCGTGACCGTGATGAGCTTCGGCTACAAGCACGGCCTGCCGATGGAGGCCGACCTGGTTTTTGACGCGCGTTTTCTGCCCAACCCCTATTACGTGGATGAGCTGCGCGAGCTGACCGGGCTGGATCTGCCGGTCAAGGAGTTCGTCTTCGCCTGCCCGCAGACGCGCGAGTTCCTCGAAAAGCTGGAGGCGATGATGGATTTCCTGCTCCCGCTCTACGTGGAAGAGGGAAAGCTCTCGCTGACGATCGCCGTCGGCTGCACCGGCGGCCGGCACCGCAGCGTGGCGCTCGCCGCCGCGCTCCACGATTACTTCGTCGCCCACGGCGTGAATTCGATCAACCTGAACCGGGATATCGACAAATAAACTGTCACACGGAGCGCCCATGTCCTTTTCATCAGAAGCCAAGGCGGAGCTCTGCCGCCTGCGGCCGCAAAAAAAGAATATCGCCGCCGCCGAATGCTATGGCATCCTGCTCTTCGGCAACAGCTTTTCCGCCCGGGAGATCCGCCTCGTGACCGCACAGCCGGATTTTGCCGCCCTGCTGCCGAAGCTCTTTCGCCGCGCTTTCGCGCTTGACTTTGACGAGCTCCCGGCCGAAAATGCCGGGGGCAAGCTTCGCTTTTCCATCACCACGCCGGACAAGCTCCGAACGATCTTTGCGGCCTTCGGGCTCGAGCCGGAGAACACCCTCTCCCATCACGTCAACTTCGGCGTGCTGGAGGAGGACGAAGAGCGCACGGCTTTCGTCCGCGGCGCCTTCCTGGCCGGCGGCAGCACCACCGATCCGGAAAAGGGCTTCCATCTGGAGCTCTCGACGCCGCATCGCAGCGTCGCCCGCGAGACGATGAGCCTGCTGCTCGACTTGGGCTTCGAGCCGCGGGAGGCGATGCGCAGCGGCAACGCCCTGCTGTATTTCAAGAGGGCGGACGCGATCGCGGACTTCCTGACCGCGATCGGCGCGATGAACGCCTCGATGAGCGTGCAGACCGCGAAGGTGGAAAAGGATATGCGCAACACGATCACCCGCCGCGTCAACTGCGACTCGGCCAACGCCGACAAGGTGGTCGCCGCCGCGCAGGAGCAGCTCGACGCGATCCGCGTCCTCGTGCGCGAGTACGGGCTCGACGGGCTGCCGGAGGCGCTGCGCGACACGGCCCTGCTGCGCATCGCCAACCCCGCGGCCAGTCTCGCCGATCTCGCGCAGCTGAGCATCCCGCCCGTGACCAAGAGCTGCCTCAACCACCGCATGAAAAAGATTTTAAGTCTCGCCTCCCGAGAGGAATAATTCCGAATTCCGAACTCCGAGTTCCGAATTAAGGTGTGATCCTATGTCGTTCGTTCATCTCCATGTGCATACCGAGTACTCGCTGCTCGACGGCGCCTGCCGCATCGAGAAGCTGGCGAAGCGCGCCAAAGAGCTGGGCCAGACCGCCCTGGCCGTGACCGACCACGGCGTGATGTACGGCGCGGTAGCCTTTTACAAGGCCTGCCGGGCCGCCGGCGTCAAGCCGATCATCGGCTGCGAGGTCTACGTCGC
>CAMZIX010000174.1 GCA_947307375.1 uncultured Clostridia bacterium
AGAGAGACGTTTCCGGCGAGTACGACGAGGACGAGCAGACGCCGACCGAGGAGCCCCGCCGTCCCGCGCCGCGTCCCGAGACCGAAACGGCGCCGGAGGCCGAGCCCCTTCCCGGGGAAGCGCCCGAGGCCGAGGTCCCGGCGGCCGAGGAGCCGGAAGAGAAAGCACCGGAAAAGCCGCGCTTCACCCCGAGCTGGACGCGCGCCGCCGCCTCTACGCGGGAATACGCCTCCCTCTTCCCGGACACCAGCGCCTCCCCCGCCATCTATTCGGAGACGCCGGACGAAGCGCCCACCGAGGACGGCGACGCGCGCATCCCGCTGAAAAAAGACAGCTTCTTCCCCGCAAACTTCAGGGAATATCTGACGACGCTGCTGACCACGGCCTTCTACGGGCTGCGCAAGGGCGCCGAGACCATCGTGACCGCCGAGGAGGACGACGAGGACCTCGGTCCGGAGGCTACCCCGGCCAACGCCTCGCGCTACTACGGGCGCTATATCCGCTCGATGCGGCTGCGCCTGCGCGTCTGCCTCGTGCTGCTGCTGATCCTGGCCTGGATCTCCCTGGGCCTGCCCGTGTTCGGCGAGCTCGGCAACATCCGCGTGGCGGGCTGGTTCTGCTTTGCCATTCAGGGCACGATCATGCTGCTGTGCCAGGACGTGCTGACCAACGGCGTGCTCAACGCCTTCCGCCGCCGCTTCGGCGCGGATTCGATGGCGGCGCTCGCCTGTCTCGTCACCGGCTTTGACGCGCTGCTGGTCGGCACCGGGAAGCTGACCCAGCCGCATATGCCGCTGTGCCTGCTCTCTTCGATCTCGCTGAGCTGCATCCTGCTCGCCTCCCTGCTCAGCTGCCGCGGTCTGCGCAAATCCCTGCGCGTGCCGGCCATCGCCAAGCGGACCTACACGGTCACGGGCGAGACGAGCATGAAGGAACGCGGCACGACCATCCTCAAATCCCAGCGCTCCTACACCGGCTTCGTCCGCCGCAGCGAGGAAGCCCCCGCCGATGAGACCCTGTTCCAGAAGATGGGTCTGCCGATGCTGGTGCTGGTCGCCTTCCTGGCGCTGCTCGTGACGGCGGGCACGCGCAATCTGAAGGATCTGATCTACGTCCTGTCGGTGCTGCTGTGCGCGGCGATCCCCTTCGGCTCGCTGCTGTGCTTCGCGCTCCCCTACTTCACCGGCTCCTTCCGCATCTTCCCGAGCGGGGCGGCGATCGCCGGCTGGTCCGGGCTCTGCGACATCGGACGCAGCAAGAACCTGATCGTCACCGACCGCGACCTCTTCCCCGACGACTGCGTCGAGATCGAGCAGGTGCGCGTCTTCGCCGACGCCAAGCCCGAGCGCATCATCTCCTACGCCGGCAGTATGCTGATCGCCAGCGGCAGCTGCGTGTCCAAGAGCTTTGCCGATCTGATGGCGCGCCACAACTGCGCCATGCGGCAGATCGAGGACTTCGAGTACCTGCCCGGCGGCGGCATGAAGGGCGTGATCGATTCCAGCGTGATCCTCTGCGGCAGCAGCGACCTGATGCAGCTGATGAACGTGCGCATCCCCTTCCGCCTGGTCAGCCGCACCAGCATCCT
Organism: uncultured Clostridia bacterium; assembly: GCA_947307375.1. Next base: position 1,589 of record CAMZIX010000174.1, read on the forward strand.
GCTGGCGGTGGACGGCGTGCTGTACGGCATTTTCAACATGAAGTACAAGGCCGATCCGATGGTGCGCCGCGCCCTGGTCGGACTGATGCGCTCCGGCCGCCACCCGATCTTCGCGATCCGCGACTTCAACGTGACCCCGGTGATGCTGCACGAGACCTTTGACGTGGCGACCGACGGCTATGATTTCCCGCCCTATGTCGAGCGCTTCGCGATCTCCTCCGTCAAGCCCGGCGAGGACAGCAAGGTGGCCGCCGTGGTCTGCCGCGACGGGCTCGGCCCGCTCAGCAGCATGGCCGATTACGGCCGCCGGATGTACGTCGCCACGCGCACCGGCCTGTATTTCACCGCGATCAGCGCGGTGCTGGGTGTTCTGCTTTGCTTCATCCGCCTGCTTTCCGCCGGCGGCGTGAGCGTGCTGTTCCTGTTCCTGTACATGCTGATCTGCCTGCTGCCCGTGCTGTTCCTCGGCTCCACCCTGAATCTCGAATGATCAAAAAAACATAGAAAAAGCCACCGACTGAGTCGGTGGCTTTTTTCTGTCGTACGGGGATCAAAGGCTCGCCTCAAGCTCGTCCAGCTCCCGCTGGAAGAGGGCTGCCTCGGCGTCCGAGGGCATCAGGAAGCCGTTTCTCGGGGAGATGGAGAAATCCATCACCGCCGGGCCGTCCATCAGGCAGCTGCGCTTGAACTGCTGGGTAAAGAGCCGCTTGCACCAGCTCCGCAGCCAGCGGATCAGCTCCTCGTCGGTGAATTCTTTGCCGTAGGCGAGCTTCGCCAGGCGGAAGGTCTTGCGCGGACCGAAGCCGCAGACCAGCATCTGCCAGGTGAAGAAGTCCTGCAGGCTGTAGGAGCCGACGGCGTCCTCGCTCTTCTGCGAGATCTCGTCGTCCTGGATCGGCAGCAGCTCGGGGCTCACCGGGCAGTCGAGCACGTCGTAGAGCGCGGCCTTGAGCACGCGGTCCTCGGTGGTGTCCGCGATATGGCGCACGGCGGCGCGCACCTGGGTCTTGGTCAGGCCGAGGTTCACGTCGTACATGCTGGTGTGG
>CAMZIX010000175.1 GCA_947307375.1 uncultured Clostridia bacterium
TCTGCGAACGGCGCTATGATACCGTGTTCACTTTTCACAACGGCGCGGATTCCTACTATTCTGTGCGCGGGTTCAGAGGATATACGCTTATATAAATTCTGGCTTGCAGAGCAAAAAAAAGATCCCGACAATGCGGGACCGTGGGGGAATGAGTATGTGGACCTGCCCGAAATGCGGGAAGGAACTGACGCGAAAAGACCAGCAGCATTACTGCCTCAAGCCGCAGTCGATCGACGAGTATATCAGCCTGCAGGACGCCTCTGTCCGGCCGCGGCTGGAGACGATCCGGGAGACCATCCGCGCGGCCGTTCCGGAGGCGCAGGAGAAGATCAGCTGGTCCATGCCCACCTACTGGAAGGGGCGGAACATCATCCATTTCGCGGCGTCGAAGAAACACATCGGCCTCTATCCCGGCGACGAAGCCGTCGAGGCCTTTGCGGACAGGCTCTCCGATTTTGACACAAGCAAGGGCACGATCCGCCTGCCGCACGACAGGGAGCTGCCGCTGGAGCTGATCCGGGACATCGCCCGATGGTGCTATGAGAAATACGCGAAGAGGTAAAAGGAGAGTAAACCCTTGAGACCGATCATCGTAAAACTGGCGAGGATGCTGACCGACTGCATGGACGCCAAGACGGGCCTTGTCCGCATGGACGAGAGCCGTTGGGAATACAAAATGCTCGACGCGCTGCTTACCGACGAGCAGGCGGAGCTGATGCTGAAAATGGGGCGGCGCAAGCCGACCACCGCGGCGGAGCTTGCCAAAAAGACCGGCGGGGAGGAAGCGAAGATCCAGGCCCTGCTGGACGAGCTCGCGGACATCGGCCTCGTGGAGTATAACCGCCACAACGCGGACCGGCACAGGCAGTACGTGGTGCCGATCTTCGTCGTGGGCAGCGCGGAGAACCTGGTGCTCAACAAGCCTCTTTTGGAAAAGCACCCGGAGATCGCGGAGTTCTTCTATCAGATGGCCGAGGAGCCGCTGAAGCTGATCTCCCACATGGTGCCGCCGGGCGGCGCGGGGCTGGGCTTCCACGCAGTTCCGATCGAGCGGGCGATCCCCAAAGAGAGTCAGTCGCTCAGTATCGAGCAGCTTTCCTACTGGCTCGAAAAGTACCGCGATCAGCTGTCGATCAGCGATTGCGTCTGCCGGACGAGCATGATCCTGCGCGGCGAGGGCTGCGGCGAGCTGCCGGACAAGGGCTGCATCCAGGTGGGCGATTACGCCGACTACCTGGTGGAGACCGGCAAGGCCGAGCGGGCGACGTATGACGAGGTGATCGCGCTGCTGAAACGCTCCGAGGAAAACGGCTTCATGCACCAGGTCACCAACGGCGACGGGGGAGAGGACATCTTCGCCATCTGCAACTGCTCGGTGGGCAACTGCTTCGCCCTGCGCTGCTCGCAGCTGTTCAACAACCAGAACGGCTCGGCCTCCGCCTACCGCGCGGTCGTGGACCGGGACAAGTGCGTCGCCTGCGGCAAGTGCGAGGAGGTCTGCCCCGCGGGCGCGGTGCGCCTCGGCCGGAAGCTGGACAGCAAGGACGGCCCCGTCGTCTATGAAAACGAGAAGCTCGCCTCCGAGACAAGGGGCTGGAGCAAAAAGGACTGGCGGGAGGACTACCGCGACCGCAACCAGATCAACTGCTACCCATCCGGGACCGCGCCCTGCAAGTGCGCCTGCCCGACGCACAGCTCCATCCAGGGCGTGCTGCGGCTCGTCAAAGAGGGCCGCGAGCTCGACGCGCTGAAGCTGCTGCGGCAGGACAATCCCTTCCCCTCCGTCTGCGCCAGCGCCTGCGACCGCCGCTGCGAGAAGGTCTGCATGCGGGGCACGGTGGACCGCCCCATGGAGATCGGCGGGACGATGGAGCGCCTGGCCGAGCTGGAAGAGCGGTACATAGACGAGCTGATCCCGCGCAAGGTGCGTCTCAAGGGCGAGGACAAAGACTATGAGCTGCCCGTGGCGATCGTCGGCTCCGGCTGGGCGCAGCTGAGCTGCGCGTATTTCCTCGCGCAGATGAGCTATCCCGTGACCGTGTTCGGCACGGCGGAGCCATGCAGCGAGGCGGAGCGGAGGATCCTCGAAAAGCTGGGCGTGCGCTTTGCCGAGGGCGAGCCGGACCGGGATGCTTTCGCGACGGTCTATCCGGAGTGTTTCCCCATCAAAAAGAAAGACCCCGCCTCGCAGATCGAGGAAGGGCACGAGGCGGCCGGGAGCATCCACCGCAGTCTGCACCCCGGCCACAGCCTGACCCTGGCCCGCGACCCGCGTTCCTTCCGCGCCTTTCGCCGGGACGACGTGGTGCTGCCGATCGAGAAGCTGAAAACGCACGATTGCCTCTCCTGCGGCGTGAGCTATGTGGATCCCAACCGCTGCATCGGCTGCGGCATCTGCACGACCCGCTGCTTCTTCGACGCGATCCGCCTCGAGCGCAGTCATCCGGAATTCGCAAATTACTGCAGCGCGGACGACACGGTGAAGAAGGTCGTCCTCAACGGCGCGCGCCGCGCGGGCCGGATCGCGATCAAATCCCTGACGAAACGAACGGAATAGATCTTCACGGGTGGGCAGTTCCCGGGAAAACAACGATACAGATTTCGACAAATCG
>CAMZIX010000176.1 GCA_947307375.1 uncultured Clostridia bacterium
GATCGCGTTCATCGAGATCGTGGCGCTCATGACGTTGCCGCCGCCGATGTCGATCCTGACGATGCCGTTGACGGCGCCCTCCTGGATGCCGACGACGGTGCCCTTAAACTGGTTCCTGGCGCTGATTTTCATATCAAAAATCCTTTCATTCGTAAAGTAATAAGATGTTGGCCGGGGCGACGCCCAGCTCTGCGGGGAACTGCGCGGGTTTTTTGTCCTTCGGCAGCCGCCACCAGACCGGCGGGGTATCCGGCGACTGGTTCTCGCAGCGGAACTGGATGATCGTCTCAAAGGGCTCCTCCATCTCCTCGACAAAGCGCACCGGAAAACGGTTCTGCTGCGCGGCGGGATGGAAATAGTGCGCGCGGACGCCGACGGCGCAGAGGCCCTCGCGGACAGGCTGCTTCGTCTCCAGGGTCAGGCCCCAGTCCGGGACCTCAACGCTGTGCTCGCCGACGCGGCGCGCGGCGGCGATGTTCTTGCAGCCGGTGAGGATCGCGGCCTGCACGCTGCCCGGGTCGGCGAAGAGCGCCTTCGTGGGCTTGATCGTGAGCAGACGGCCGTTGTCCATGACGGCGATCTCCCGGCTCATGTTGTAGGCCTCGTTGCGGTCGTGCGTCACCATCAGCACCTCGCGGCCGAAGCGCTCGAGCAGGTCGCGCATCTCGACCTTCAGCGAATCGCGCAGGTGGCCGTCGAGCGCGGAAAAGGGCTCGTCCAGCAGCAGGATCTGCGGATCGTTGACCAGGATGCGCGCCAGCGCCACGCGCTGCTGCTGACCGCCGGAGAGCTGGGCGGGTTTTCTCTGCTCCAGCCCCTCGAGCTGCATCATGCGGATCATGTCCCGCAGGCGCCGCTGCTTTTCGGCGCGGTCCTTTTCCCGGTTCAGGCCGCAGAGGATGTTCTGCGCCACGGTCATGTTCGGGAAAAGCGCGTAGTTCTGGAACAGATAGCCCACGCGGCGCTTCTGCGGCGGCAGGTTGATCCCCGCCTCCGCGTCGAAGAGCACGCGCCCGTCGAGCTCGATGCGGCCCTCGTCCGGCTTTTCGATGCCGGCGATGCACTTGAGCGTCATGCTCTTGCCGCAGCCGGAGGCGCCGAGCAGCGAGGTGATCCCGTTTTCGGCGGTGAACTTCACGTCCAGCGTGAAGCCGCCGAGCCTTTTGCGGACGTCGACCTGCAGACTCATGCCTTCACCGCCTTTTTCTGCCGCGCCTCGAGCATGTTCACGCTCAGCAGCACGACCGCACTGATCGCAAGGTTGATCAGCACCCAGAACATCGCGCCCTTCTCGTCGTTGGTGCGCCAGAGCTGATAGACCGTGGTGGAGATCGTGGCCGTTTTGCCCGGCGTATAGCCGATCAGCATGCTGGTCGCGCCGTACTCGCCCAGCGCGCGGGCGAAGGCCAGCACCGTGCCGGCGAGGATGCCCTGCCGGCAGGCGGGCATGCGGATGCGCCAGAAGATGTAGGCGTTGGAAAGGCCCAGGGTCTGGCCGGAATAGGCCAGGGTCTTGTCAAAGCTCTCGAAGGCGCCGCGGGCCGTGCGGTACATCAGCGGGAAGGCGACCACCGCGGCCGCCAGCACGCCGCCGTACCAGGTCATGACGAGCTTGACGCCGAACTGCAGCAGGAAGACGCCCAGCGGGCGCTTCACGCCGAAGATGAGCAGCAGGAAATAGCCGCAGACCGTCGGCGGCAGCACCATCGGCAGCGTGAGGATCACGTCCAGCACGCCCTTGACGGCGCGCGGCAGCCGGGCCGCGTAATAGGCGAAAAAGATCCCGGTGAAGAACACCAGCACGCAGCTGATCGCGGCGATGCGCAGGGAGTTCCACAGCGGATACAGGTCGAAGCTCATAGACGACACTCCAAAGGACGGCGGGCGGCGCAGCGCATGCGCCGTCCGTTATGGTTTAGATGATTCAGGCGGCCGGGGAGAAGCCAACGCCCTCGAAGACGGCGGTGGCCTCGGGGCCGGTCAGGTAATCCAGGAAGGCCTGGGCGGCCTCGGGATTCCTGCTGACCTTCAGCACGGCGGCGGGGTAGATGACCTGGCCGCACATGTCCTTCGTGGCGGTGTCCACGATGGTCAGGCCGGCGGAAAAGGCGTCGGTGGCGTAGACGACGCCGCAGTCGACGCTGCCTTCCTTGACCTGGGTGGTGACCTCCTTGACGTTGCTGCCGTAGGTGATCTTGCCGGCGTTGGCCAGGTCCTCCTCGACCAGCTCGTAGTAGGCCAGGATCTTCTGCGTGTACTGGCCGACAGGGACGTCGCTGTTGCCCATGGCGAAGAGCAGGTCGCCGGCCTTGAGCAGCTCGACGAGGCCGTCAAAGCTCTCCACGCCCTTGGGATTGCCGTCGGGAACGACCAGGGCGACCTTGTTCTCCAGCAGGTTGATGCGGCTGCCCTGCAGCACGAAATCGAGCCCGTCGGGGTTTTTCTCGGCGTCGCAGGAGGCGTCGAGCGCGTTCATCTGCTTCGGAGCGGCGGAGATGAACAGGTCGCAGTCCGCGCCCTCCTGGATCTGGGTCTTCAGCGTGCCGGAGGAGTCGA
>CAMZIX010000177.1 GCA_947307375.1 uncultured Clostridia bacterium
AACCCACCACGATATCGAACACTCTTTCCCTACACGACGCTCTTCCGATCTCCCGCTGGGCGGGGAAGCGCGCATCGACGCGACCGTGCAGAGCTGGGCCGTGCTCTCCGGATTCGGCAGCTCGGAGAAATGCGCCGCCGCGCTGGATGAGGCCGTCGAACGGCTCGTCGACCGCGAGCGCGGTCTCGTCAGGCTCTTCGATCCGCCCTTCGGGCCGGACGAGGAAAGCCCGGGCTATCTCACGAGCTACGGCGAGGGCTTCCGGGAAAACGGCGGGCAGTACACGCACGGCGCGGTCTGGCTCGCGCTGGCGCTGCACCGCCTCGGCCGCACGGACGAGGCGCGGGAGCTCCTGCGCCTGCTGCTGCCGGAACGGCACGACCCGGCGGTCTACGGCGCCGAACCCTTCGTCCTGCCGGCGGACGTTTATACCGCGCCGGGGCACGAGGGCGAGGCGGGCTGGACCTGGTACACGGGTTCGGCCGGCTGGTTCCTGCGCGCTGCGCGCGAAATCGGCCTGTAAACACTTGTCAAACGTCGGAAAATGCAGGATGTTCTTGCCTTTTCCGGCGTTTTCCGTTACAATGTAAATTGTAGGATTGCGGGGTTATGGCCCCCGCGCCATTACGGAAATATGGAGAGTGTGAAAATGGCTGAACTGAGACCGAAAATCGTAAAGCTCTGCAAAGTGGTCGGCGGCCTCACGGGCATGGTCAACAAGATCGACGAGAATGCCCCTGAGTACTACTCGCTGGCCAGCATCCTGACCGACGACGAAGCCGACGTCGCCATCGCGGCGGGCCTGCGCAAGGAACGCACGGTGGAATATCTGGCAAAGAAGACCGGCAAATCCGAAGAAGAGACGGAAAAGCTCTGCAAGCACCTGGCCTGGATCGGCGTCTTCCGCGGCACGACCGACCGCGAGGACGGCAAGGACCGCTACTACATGCAGATCTTCGCCCCCGGCATCATGGAGATGCTGGTGAACAACCAGGAGCTGCTGAAGACCCATCCCGAGGTCGGCCGCGCCTTTGAGGAGTACACCCGCATCCGCATGCAGAACATGACCCCGATCCTGCCCAACGGCTACGGCCTGATGCGCGTGGTGCCCGTCGAGAGCGCAATCAAGGATATCCCGGACGCCGAGAAGTACGACAAGCTGTCCTACTATCTGGACAAGTACGACGTCTTCTCCGTCTCCCCCTGCTCCTGCCGCGCCGCCCGCAGTTCTCTGGGCGACGGCTGCGGCCACCTGGACGAGGAAATGTGCGTCCAGATGGGCAAGGGCGCCGAGCACTACATCAAGACCGGCCGCGCCCGCCAGATCACCCGCGAGGAAGCCTGGGAGATCATCAAGCGCGCCGAGGAAAACGGCCTGATGCACGACATGCCCAACATCGAGGAGCTCGGCGAGAGCTCCGCCATCTGCAACTGCTGCTCCTGCGCCTGCTTCGGCCTGCGCGTGGGCCTGATGTTCGGCGCGCGCGACGTCATCCGCTCCAACTACGTGGCCGAGGTCGACGAGGCCAAGTGCGTGGCCTGCGGCCAGTGCGTGGAGAACTGCCCGGCCAACGCCCTGAAGCTCGGCCAGAAGCTCTGCACCCAGACCCCGCTCAAGGAGAGCAGCTACACCAAGCTGAGCGAGACCTTCATCGGCAAGCACGCCTGGAACGTCGACTACCGTGAGAACCACGAGGACGTCGTCGAGACCGGCACCGCCCCCTGCAAGACCGCCTGCCCGGCGCACATCGCCGTCCAGGGCTACCTGAAGCTGGCCGCGCAGGGCCGCTACACCGAGGCGCTCAAGCTCATCAAAAAGGAAAATCCCCTGCCCGCCGTCTGCGGCCGCATCTGCAACAAGCGCTGTGAGGCCGAGTGCACCCGCGGCGGCGTGGACGAGGCCGTGGCCATCGACGAGGTCAAGCGCTTCATCGCCGACCACGATCTGCACGAGGAGACCCGCTACATCCCGCCGATGGTCAACCAGATCGGCCGGCCCTACCCGCAGAAGATCGCCGTCATCGGCGCCGGTCCCGCCGGCCTGAGCTGCGCCTTCTATCTGGCCGAAAAGGGCTACCCCGTCACGGTCTTCGACCGCAACCCGGTCCCGGGCGGCATGCTGACCCTCGGCATCCCCAACTTCCGCCTTGAAAAGGACGTGCTCAACGCCGAGATCGACATCCTCAGGGAGATGGGCGTCGAGTTCAAGTGCGGCGTGGAGGTCGGCAGGGACGTCACCATCCAGCAGCTGCGCGAAGAGGGCTACAAGGGCTTCTATCTCGCCATCGGCGCGCAGAAGAGCCAGAAGCTCCGCCTGCCCGGCGAGGAGCTCGAGGGCGTGTACGGCGGCGTGGACTTCCTGCGTGAAGTGAACCTCGGCAACAAGCCCGAGATCGGCAGGCGCTGCGCCGTCATCGGCGGCGGCAACGTCGCGATGGACGTGTGCCGCACGGCCGTCCGTCTCGGCGCCGAGGAGACCTACATCATCTACCGCCGCACCGAGGCCGAGATGCCCGCCGACAAGGACGAGGTCGCCG
>CAMZIX010000178.1 GCA_947307375.1 uncultured Clostridia bacterium
ATTTCCAGCGCATCCCGGCCGACGGCTCCACCAAAATGCCCGACCCGATGATGGACTCGCTCGAGCCCTTCGACTTCGGCGATCTCAAGCCCTTTTCCACCGCCTATCTGCCGGGCTTCCTGGCGGACATTTACGACGTGACGGCCGAACAGGCCTCCGAGCGCGCGGTGCGCCGCGCCTGCAACACCGCCGTCGCCGAGGTGAACGCCACCGCCGTCGGCTACGCCAGCTGCACGCCGGTCAGCCAGCACGTCGACATGCCGCGCTTCCAGTCGCATTACGCTCTGCTTCCGGTATGGATGCTCGTCACGCGCTGGAAGGACAAGAGCTACCTCTTTGCGATGAACGGCCAGACCGGCAAGCTCATCGGCGACCTGCCGGTGTCGATGGGGCGCTGGTGGGCCTGGTTCTTCGGCATCGCGGGACCGCTGGCCGCTATTCTGGCCGCGATCCTGTTCCTGATGTGAGGAGGGCGGCATGATGAAAAAGCTTCTTTCCCTGCTCCTTGTCCTCCTGCTGCTGGCGGCCTTCGTTCCCGCGGCCTTCGCCGAGGACTCGCCGCCCGCCGAAGAGCCCGCTGCCGTCGAAGAAACGGCCGCGCCGGCCTTCCCCTACGTGCTGGACAACGCCGGCCTGCTGACGGATACCCAGCGCGAAGCTCTGGAGCAGCGGGCCGCCGCCCTGAGCGAACAGCACCAGTGCAGTCTCTATGTTGTCACTGTTCAAGACCACACGAGCTTCAACTACGACGTCTACGAGGCCGCGAAGGGTATTTTCCGGCACTACGACCTCGGCTGGGGCGACGACCGCGACGGCGTGCTGCTGCTGCTGAGCATGAACGAGCGCGTCTACGCTTTCGCCGGCCATGGCGGCAAGGGCGAAACGATCTGCGGCTACGAGAGCAGCTGGCTGATCGAGGACGCCTTCCTCGACGACCTGCGCGCCCATGACTGGAACGGCGCCTTTGAGGATTTCCAGACGGCCTGCGACAAGCAGCTGACCAAGCTGGAAAGCGGCGAGAGCGTCGCCGAGGGCGCCGACATCATCACCGGCCCCGACGGACTGGAATACCACAGCTATAACAATCCCTACGCCGAGCGGGAACGCAGCGTCCTGCTGCGCGTGCTGGCCGTCATCTTCATCCCGGCGGCTGTGGCGCTGGCCGTCTGCTCCACGTTCAAGGCGCAGATGAAGACCGCCCACGAGGCCTCCCGCGCCGACGAGTATCTGGTGCCGCACAGCATGAAGCTGCGCGTCAAGGACGACCGCTTCACCCACCGCACCGAGAGCCGCACCGTGATCGAGACCGATTCGAGCCATCGTGTGAGCGGAGGCGGCGGCAGCAGCTTCCACTCCGGCGGCGGCTTCTCCGGCCGCAGCGGCAGCTTCTGACCCCCGAAAGCAGAGCGAGGAGGATACGCCATGCGTATCCTCCTCGTTTTCTTGTCCGGCGGCTTACAGGCTCGGCACGACGGTCGCCGCGCCCTCGATCTCATCCGGGTCGAAGCGCGGGCCGTCCAGGTGCAGCACCCGCTCCCGCAGGACGAGGAAATCGTCCACCGGGCCGATCACGCTGTAGCCGAAGCCTGCGCCGCGGTAGTGCATCGGCACCGTGAGGCGCGCGCCGATCGCGTTCGCCACGCGGTCGGCCGTCGCCGCGTCGATCGTATAATGCCCGCCCACCGGGATCAGCAGCAGGTCGATCCGCCCGAGCGCCTTGAGCTGCCTGTCATTGAGCTCATGCCCCAGGTCGCCCAGATGCGCCACGCGCTTGCCCTCGGCCTCGACGACATAGATCGTGTTCTTCCCGCGCAGCAGGCCGAGCTTGTCGTCGTGGAAGCTCTTGACCTCCTCCACGCGGAAGCCGGGCCGCTTCCCGCTCAGCGTCACCGCCTCGGCATAGCCGTGGTCTCCGTGGCCGTGGCTACACAGCACCGCGTCCGCCTTCAGCTCCGGCAGCTCGACCCCGGGCACCGAGCCGGGCGAGTAGGGATCGAAAACGACGGAGCCCTCCGCCGTCTCCAGCAGAAAGCAGGAATGTCCGTACCAGGTCAGTTTCATTTGGCAGTCCCCCTTTGCTTCAGTATAGCAAAGCCAGTCCGATCCCGCAAGATTTTTCAGTTGACCCCGGGTTTTCCGGATGGTATGATAAGAAAAAAAGAAAAGCAGGAGGCAACTCCATGAGTGTGAAACGCTTTTTCCGGGTACTGTTCGGCCTGATCCTGCTGGCCGTCTTCGTCTTCTCCCTGTACTGCTATTACCAGGTGGCTCCCAAGCTGCTCGAGCCGGAAAACTGGCTGCCCACCATCGAGATCGAGGTGGATCCGGAGCCGACGCCCGCGCCCGAGACTCCGGAACTCGCGCCCGCGGAGGTCACGCCCGCCCTGGAGGCGACGGCTGAGCCGGAGGCCACGCCCGAACCGGTCGCCGTCGATCCCAACAGCCCCGAGGGCCGCGCCGCCGCACTGGGCCTGCCCGCGCCGCCGGAGATCGACATCGAGAGCTGGGAATTCATCCTCGCCAACGAGTACAACT
>CAMZIX010000179.1 GCA_947307375.1 uncultured Clostridia bacterium
GGATTACAAGTTCAAGGGCGGCAAGACCTTTATGGTCTACAGCCTCCCGGTCGTTCAGATGAACGACTATACCCGCAGCGGCGACCAGCGCTACGGCGTGCCGGCCGATCTGAGCCGCAGCGTGCAGAATCTGGAGGTCAGCCGCGACCGCAGCTTTACCTTCATCATCGACAAGGGCGATAAGCTCCAGTCGGAGATGGTGTCCGACGCGGGCCGCGCCCTGGCGCGCCAGATCCGCGAGGTCGTCGTGCCGGAATTCGACACCTATGTGTTCAAGACCCTGGCCGACAGCGCCATGGCCGCCGGCAACTATGCCGACAGCGCCATCGACAAGACCAACGCCTACGCCGCCTTCCTGGCCGGCATGGAGAAGCTGGGCGACAACAACGTGCCCTGCAAGGGCCGCGTGGCCTTCTGCAGCTATCGCTTCGCCAACCTTCTCAAGCAGGACGCCGCCTTCGTCAAGTACGGCGACGCCTCGCAGGATATGCTCGCGCGCGGCGTGATCGGCGAGGTGGACGGCTGCCGCATCGTCAAGGTGCCCTCCAACCACCTGCCCGCCGGCACGGCCTTCCTGATCACCCACGCCGTTGCCGCGGCCGCGCCGCAGCAGCTGGAGGAGTACAAGATCCACGACAATCCTCCCGGCATCTCGGGCTATCTGGTCGAGGGCCGCTTCATCTACGACTGCTTCGTGCTCAACGAGAAGATCAACGCCGTCTATGTGCACGGCGGCCAGGCCAACATGAAGAGCCTGAGCGTGATGACCTCGGCGAGCGCGGCCGGCAAGACCCTGCTCTTCGTCAACGGCGCGAAGGAGGGTGTGAAGCGCGTGTACGCGATGGCGGCCACTGCGGCCGCCCTGCCCGCCGTGACCTACGGCACCGCCGTCACGCTCGCCGACTGGACGGAGCTGACGGCCGACAGCGTGGAGCTGACCCCGGCCTCGGGCATGAAGTTCCTGCGCGTGGCGGAGCTCGACGCCGCCAACAAGCCCATCGCCGTCGGCACCACTGTGCTGAATATCGGCTAAAGCGGCTTGATAAAGCGGGTGAGGCGGGCGGGATTTTGATGGAGGTGACGATATGACCTACGGACAGGTCAAGCGGGCCGCGCTGCGGCTGCTGAACGCCAGCACGATCGCGGGCGCGGAGATCCCGCTGAGCTATAACGACCAGGCCGACCTGGTGCTGGCCATGCCTTCGCTGGTGGACGACGCGGTGATGCAGATCGCGACGACCGTGAAGAAAATCCCCGCGGCGGCGTGCCTGGGGCGGCTGGAAAAGATCAGCGCGGGGAGCGGCGTGCTCTATACGCTGCCCCCGGACTGCTGGCGGCTGATGAACGGGGGCCTCCTCCGACCGGGCGAGGGCGGGCGCTTTCACGATTACCGGCTGCTGGGCCGTCAGCTCCTGCTGCCGCGGGAGGAGCCGACGCTCTGGGCGGAATACTGGCGCTACCCGGCCTCGGTCGGGAACGCCCCGGACGACGACGCGCCGCTGGACAACAGCCCGGACACCCATACGGCCATCCCCTACTTTGTGGCCGGGCAGCTCGTGATGTACGACGACGCCTTCCGCTATGCGGCGCTCCACAACGAGTGGGAGAGCCGCCTGCGCCGTCTGGGCGAGGCCGTGTTCACCGAGCGCAGCCCGCTGCGCGACGCCTACGCGGGCTTCGACTGCGGCGAGCTGTGGTGAGGGACTGCGATGGCGAGAGGAAATCCGATCTCCCTGCCGTCGGCCAGGCCGGAACGCGCAGTAAGCTTTGAACGGCTCTCCGGAGGACTGAACCTCTGGGAGCTGGACTACCGTCTCCGGCGCAGCGAGAGCCCGGAGATGAAGAATCTGATGTGGCGCGACGGCGCGCTCAACTGCCGCGACGGCCAGGTCTGGCTGGACGGCACGGCGCGCGGCGAAGCCCGGGCAATGGCGGACAGGCCCTTCCACGGCCGCCTGGTCTTCCACGCGGGCGACAAGCTCTTTGCCTGGCATCTGGAGGAAAAGACGATGAGCGTTCTGCGGGAGGGCCTGCCGCAGAACGCGGGCTGCTTTTTCCGCTACGACGAGGCGCTGTTCTATAAGAACAAGGGCGCCTACGTCCGCGTCTCCTTCGAGGCCGGAACGGACGTCCTGCGGGCGGAGGCGGTGACGGCCTACACGCCGGTGACGCTGCTCAACGCCGACCCCGACGACGGCGCCGGCGATCTCTATCAGCCGGAAAACCGCCTGAGCGCGGAAAAAACGGTCTGGTACAACGCGAAGGAGGGCGTGAGCGTCTACCATCTGCCGGCGCAGGACATCGACGCCGTGACGAGGGTGACGGTGGACGGCGCGGTGCAGGAGAGCGCGGCCTATACCGTGGACGCGGCGGCGGGGACGGTCACGTTTCAGACCGCGCCGCCGGTCACGAGCCCCGCGACGAACAATACGGTCCGCATCACCTACGCCAAGGCCAATCCGGACGCTTACAACAGCGTGATGGACTGCCGCTGCGCGGCGGTCTGCGGCGGCACCGGCGCGCTGTGC
>CAMZIX010000180.1 GCA_947307375.1 uncultured Clostridia bacterium
CGTTGCCAGCCTCAACTTTAAACTGCTGGCCTGCAATGTCTACGATTGCGTACATCTTAAAACTTATTAAAAGTTTCGGCCGTAAGCGTCTGCCGGAAGGCAGCTCTTTATCAATGGCTTAGCGGTCATCAATTCTATTTTGGGCTGCGAAATTACACAAAAAACTCCGATCTGCCAAATATTTCTCGCTTTTTACGTGCGCGCGGACAAAAAAAGAACGCGCGGCCCGGGGGCCACGCGTATATCTCGAAAGGTGAAAGCAGGATTACTCCTCCTCCAGACGCAGGTGCTGGACGTAGATAGCCTTCTGCTTCGCAATGCGGCGGACTTCGGACGGCTTCTGGAAGTTCTTGCGGGCGCGCATCTCACGGACGGCACCGGTCTTCTCGAACTTACGCTTGAATTTTTTGAGAGCGCGCTCGATGTTTTCGCCTTCTTTAACGGGTACGATGATCATTGCTTTTACACCTCCTTTTTCTAAAACTGGGGTGCAAAGGTAGCAATTTATTTTAACAATCCAACAAATTCTTGCATTCCCTCGGTCGCAACCTTCTGAATATGATGGATGCGCGCGTCGAAGAGGCGGACCTCCGCCGGGTCGATGAGATAGATCGGCGCCTCCGGGCGGGCGTAGCGGTAGAGCCCGGCGGCGGGATAGACCTGCAGGGAGGTCCCGACGATCAGGACGATGTCCGCCGCGCTCACGAGGTCGGCGGCGCGCTCGATCTTGGGCACGGCTTCGCCGAAGAAGACGATGTGCGGGCGGTACTGTGCGCCGTTGGGCGCCTTGTCGCCCAGGCGCACGGGCTCGTAGCCGATGTCGACGACGTATTTCTCGGAGAAGCCGTCGTAGTCGTTGCAGGTATTCTCGGGCCGGATCTTGGTGACCTCGCCGTGCAGGTGCACGACGTGCGTGGAGCCCGCGCGCTCGTGGAGGTTGTCCACGTTCTGCGTGATCACGTCCACGGTATAGTCCTTCTCCAGCTCTGCGATGAGGCGGTGCGCCGCGTTGGGCTTCACCTCCTTCAGCTTCTCGCGCTGCATGTTGTAGAAGTCGAGCACGAGGCCCGGGTTGCGCGCCCAGCCTTCGGCGGACGCGACCACCATCGGGTCGTAGTTGTCCCAGAGGCCGCCGTTGTCGCGGTAGGTCCCCAGTCCGCTCTCGGCGCTCACGCCGGCGCCGGTCAGCACGGCAATTCTCTTTTTCATCATTCGAAATTCATGTTGAAGTAGTACTTGCGCACCCAATACTCGAAGAGCGGGTCCAGCAGCACGGGATTGTCGTCTTCGTCGAAGGTGACGATCTCCTTCTTGCAGAGGGCGTCCTTGAGGCGACGGACGTTGGCGGAGGAGTTGAGCCCGTAGTGCTTGATGACCTCGGCGCTGCTGAAGCGCTTGTGGCCCTCCAGGATGGCGCGCAAGAGGCTCACCTGGAAGGTCGTCAGGTCGTTCATCGTGGCCACGAAGCGGCCCTCGTGGACGGCGATCAGGCAGCTCAGGGCGTCGTTGAGCGTCGGCTCCATGATGTATCCGCGCGTGAGGGAATCGCAGATGGCGCTGAAATGGTTGATGTACCAGATGTTGTCGCGGAAGAGGCGGCAGACGCCCAGCAGCAGGTCGCGGTCGATGACCTTGCCCGTGGCGAGGAAGCCGCGCACGACGTATTCGAGGATCTCCTTGGTGTCGATCGGGGCGAGCCGGACGCGCTCCACCCGGCGCCAGAAGTAACGTTTGACGCCGAAGATGTCGTGCATCGCGTTGACCTGCGAGCCGAGGAAGACGTAGGAGGCGCAGCCGGACAGGTCCTCGGGGAGGGTCTTGAAGACGTCCTCCAGGATCTGGCAGGCGCGGTCGCCGTCTTCGGTGAGCATGACGTTCTGGAACTCGTCGATCACGACATAGCGGCGGTCGCCGTGCTGGCGGCCGACCCGGTAGGGCAGCAGGTAGGCGGCGCGCAGGTCGCCGTCGTCCAGCGCCCCGCCGGCGGAGACGACTTCGTCCAGGTTGTCGTAGCGCTCGCGGTCGAAGACGAAGTGCGTCCCGGCGAGCAGCTCCTGCACGGCCCGGGCGTAGTCCGCGGGGCCGCTGCCCAGGGTGCGGACGACGCTGCCGGCGAGCCGCAAGGCGAAGTCGGACAGGGTCCGCACGTCCAGCAGCGTCAGCTGGACGGTCTCGAAGCGCTGGCCGGAGCCCTTCATGAAGAAGAATCCCTGCTGCACGAGCGAGCGGCGACCGGTCTTGGGCGGCTCGTAGATGGCGACGTTCTCCCCCTGGCCGAGGAGGTTGGCGAAGGCGCGCAGCTCGGTCTTGCGGCCGAGGAACTGCTTGCCAGTCACGGGTTTGTTGTATTGAAAAATACTGTCCATACGGCAAATATAATAACACTTTTGTTTTAAAACAACTATGTTATTATTTCTTATCTTTGTATTATGGACAACGAAGTACTCAAGGCGCTCCGCGAGCGCAGAAGCATCCGGCGCTACAAGCCGGAGCAGATCAAGGACGAAGAATTGCAGGCCGTGC